>CAJQOM010000001.1 GCA_905479985.1 uncultured Gammaproteobacteria bacterium
GTTAAAAATGAAAATTATTAAAAGAGTTAAAAATATTATTATATTAGGAATGCTATCAATCTATTTACATACCTTATATTATCCTAATTGATCTCCTCTATAAGCTTTACTCAGTGATGCTTTCTCTTGGGCGATAAAATATTTAAAAATCGACAAATACTTCATTGATGACATGATAGAAAATGAAAAAGCACACATACTCGTTAAATCTATGATCAATATGGGCAGCGAATTAGGCTACGAAATCATCGCTGAAGGTGTCGAAACATTAGAACAGCTTACTCACCTTAAAGAACTGGGCTGCATAAACGTACAGGGTTATTTATTTAGCAAACCTGTCAGCGCTGACGAAATATCAAACTTACTCAGAAATGGCTTATAAAACAATGGCCCGTAGCTAACCCTCTATCTTAGCCTAGCGGTAATAACAACAGAAAAACCCCACTTTTTATACCAATTCCTTCAGCCTCTCCTTAAAAATAAAAAAGTGCCTTTTCAGAGTTTCTTTGCCACCGAAAAACCTAACCCTGTATTGCAAGAACCTAATTAAAGGTATATAACCGTAAATAAGTACATTTTCCTTTTAATCACGCAATAGGCTGTTATAGCCGGGGGAGTACGTATCATGGTTAAACATTATTATGTTGCAGACGATCTTGATGACCTAGAACAAGTTGAACACGAACTTGAATCCATCGGTATCAAAGAGTCGCAAATACACGTCCTAAGTGAAAGTCCCGCAGACGTCGAAAACCACCACTTACACACCGTCAATTCCTTCTTCCAACAAGACGTTGTTCACTCAGCCGAAGTCGGCGCAGTCGTTGGTGTAGTCGGTGCGCTCTTCGTTTTATTCCTCGCCAACTTAATGGGCTGGACAGCAAGCGCAGCAGGTTGGCTACCATTTGTGTTCTTAGCGCTCGTTATACTTGGGTTTTGCACCTGGGAAGGCGGCTTGATTGGCATACAAAAACCCAACATCAACTACGCCCCATTCAAAAAGGCGCTACAAGCAGGCAAACACATCCTGTTAATTGACAATAATAAACAACAAGATTCAGCAGTAAAAAACATTATTGACGCCCATCCAAACATTCAACTGGCCGGCATCAGTGAATCAAGCTGGGGTGTTAAATTAAAATCATCCATGTGATGATAGCTTCCAGACGTTAGGCAGAAAATACAAAGGCCGATAGTCCAATAAGCTATCGGCCCTTTTTCGTCCAAAAAAAGGGCTTAACCATTTCTGAGCAGCGAACCCTTCTGTTCGTAACGATCACTTATTGTTAATAAAGCGCAGTTAAAAACATTGAACTTACCCCAGATTGGCGTACTCTAAACCCAATATACGTTTTGTCATTTATTCAATAGCTGGCTCAGCGTCATTTCGCCACGATAGGGAACGAAAATGACAACACCAGCACGCATTCGCTACCAAACCATTGAATTCGATAATATCGACATTCATCTCTGCACGCTACGCGATAAACAACAGTTTAACGATCCAGAAGGCATCGCTGAAGGCCTTGGCATCTCATCGGCCACGTGGCCGCTTTTTGGCGTCATATGGCCATCAAGCATGGTACTCGCTCACTACCTTGCCGATTATGGCACCGCAGGAAAACACATATTGGAAGTCGGCTGCGGCATGGCACTATCGAGCCTCCTGCTAAACGCACAAAATGCCGATATTACCGCAACGGATTATCACCCCGAAGTCGGCGTTTTCCTACAACGCAATACACTGCTCAATAACGGGAAAGACATCGACTTTGAACGGACTGACTGGGCAGATAAAACCGACACCCTCGGCCTATTTGACTTAATCATTGGCAGTGACTTACTTTACGAAGACGAACATACAAAATTATTAGCTGACTTTATGGCGCGGCATGCCAGCAAGCAATGTGAAATTATTATCGTCGACCCAGGCAGAGGCCGAAAGAACAAGCTCGGCGTACTCATGGAAGAATATGGCTTTAAATACACCCAACTTGAAGCCGAACATGTCGATTATCTTGATCAACCGTTTAAAGGACGTATTCTCAAGTTTCAGCGTGGTTTAGCGTAATTTAACAACCGGACTTATTACACTCCGACGCGCTATTCTCATTGGCCTAGCGGCTAAACTATTCAACTTGATCAACATGGTAGTGCTTTTCAATATTCGCTGAAACGACACCCCAATTAGAATTCCGAGCGCGATCTTGGTGAGCAGAAAATGATGCTTTATCAACGAACCCTTCATAAACATTGAATCTATTTTCATTCTCTTGATCTTGAACAACCTCAAAAATCAAACAACCTGCTTCTTCCCGTGTTGTCTCAATGTGAGCCGGAAGTGCTTTTTGCACAGCGTCAAGATCCTCGAAGGGCACGATTACATATCCTTTCAGAATTACCTTTGGCCCCTGTTTATTGTTCATAGCATCCCAGTATCTTTCCCATCAAGGCTCTTAAGATTTTTTTCTTCCCAGTATTGTTCAACAGCTTCACTGCCTTTATTATCAGCCCATTTTCTCAGCGTAGACCGCTCCCCTTGATATTCATAAAACGGAACAGCGTAGCCGCAAGACGATTGAACTAACGAAATATCCAATTCAAAAAACTGACGAGCACCAACATGTTTTGGGAATAATGCGATTCCCTCTTCCCGCTCAGCACCCCGCTTATGTACAACCTTCGCAGTGCCATACAATCTGAGAATCAAAGGCTGTTTATCGAATGAGCAAAATAGTATCGTCATACGCTTATTTTCCAACACATGCGCTGCCGACTCATTACCGCTGCCGGTTAGATTCAACCAAGCAACCTTTGTATCATTTATCACCCTAAAACTATCCATGCCCTTAGGTGAGACATTAACAAACCCTTCTGCACCGGCGGTACCAACAAAGTAAAGGTGTTGATTATTGATAAACTCAATGTGCTTTTGTTCTAATTTTGAAAACCGCTCAGACATGGAATATTTCCTATATTTCGTTCTGTTTACCCTATAGCTTTAAAAAAAGCCCTGCTCTCTACTTTGGTGTATTTTCAGGAACGGTACATTTATATTGCGTGTCGATAGAAACTTCGTCTCCGACTTGAATATTATCATTCAAGTCTTCACCTTTCATTCCTTTACCTATAACTTGTTATTAACAGAAATTATTTATCAATCAGCATCATAACAAACAAAACTAGCAGCGCTTCGCCTTCTGCAACTTTTCATAAGCCGTTAACAACCGGTAATGTTGTTTAAAGCCGTCGAGTGCCAAACCCGGTGCAGTTAAACCTTCAAACACGGTTTCACCTTCAACCACTGCCAAAGATTTTTGCATTGTTTGTTCACCATAGAGCAAGCCCAAACCACCAAGATAATCATCATAATCCCGATCACCATGCCCTTTGATCTCTAACAGCGCTTTCACACAACGATAATGTTTAAGGCGCTGCTCCGTTAAGTCTTCTAGCGTTAAGCACCACTCAACCCAATCTAATGCGGCTTCATCATGCAAGGCTAAACTCAACATGGCTTTAATTTCACCAAGGCGAAGTTGAGCCCACAGGCTATCGGCATCGGGTAACAAGCCAATAAACTGGGCCACCAGCGTTTGATCGTTATAGCCGCCAGCTTCAAGCCCATCGAGTAACGCCTGCCAGTCAGTTGGATCAGCGTTGCTCAGATTTAATAGCGTTGCTTGAAATACTGCGCCTTCATTATTGTTTTCCCACTGCAATTCATCAACCGGATAAATATCCGACATGCCCGGCACCAAAATTCGGCAAGCAGGGACACCGAGGTGATCATAGTCAGTCACATAAATGTCATAGCCTTGCTCATGAATCAATGACGTTAAAGTCTCATATTCAGCTTCCGTCGTGGTGTCGATATTCCAATCAGTGAAGGCATAATCAGGCTTCGACCTGAAAAAGTCATTCGATAGGTATCCACTGGAATCAATAAAATGCATTTCGATATTCTGCGGTCCAGCCACTTCATCTAAATCAAAAATAGGCGGATGGAAAACATCCATTTGATTTAAACCTCGGCCTTGCAATAGCTCGGTCACGGTTCGCTCTAACGCCACTTCAAAACACGGATGAGCACCAAATGAGGCAAACACCGAACCATCTTTAGGATTAATCAAAGTCACACTGATCACCGGATAAACACCGCCCAATGACGCATCTGCCACCTTAAGATGATAACCATAATCCTCAATGGCTTGAATAGACTGAGCAATAGCAGGGAAACGCGCGATCAC
>CAJQOM010000002.1 GCA_905479985.1 uncultured Gammaproteobacteria bacterium
AATGGTGACGCGTTACCTTGGTAAGTTATCCACGGCTGTCAGAACAGCAACAAAAGTCATTACCAAAATTAAAGCAGGCAGCCATTGTGCTGCCTATTTTGTTTGAAGATAGTACACATCAACTTTGGCGTTGCGACACAGTTGATGGCCCAATGATACTCAAGGTGTGTAACCAAGAAAACGTTAAAGAATCCGCTTTTTGGCGGGGCATTAATAAACTATTTAATGCTAATTTCCCCGGTAGCTTGCAACACATAGCGGTGATTTCACAACAAATAGCAGCAATAAGCCCTTTAACCATTCCAGGTACGATTGCAGCGAAAGCCAATAATTTTGTCTTGGCGAGGTGGTTAGATGGCGATGCAGTAGAACCAGAAAAGGTCACCGATAAAATGGTGATTTTATTGGCAGAACATTTAGGACAATTGCATCAACACACTAAAGAGACATGGGGTGAATTTCATCAGCCGAGTTTATCTGTTGAGCAGTGGCCTATTCGCCTACACGATGTCATCGAAACATTAGCCGAAAGCCACCGAAATGCTATTCCAGGTGACATATTAAATTCAGCTTTACAACAAGCAAAAACGGTCCATATAAACAAATTCGTCCCGATCATGCCCGATCTAAGATGGGACCAGTTTCTGCAGCAAAATAACCAGTTATCAGCATTAGTGGATTTAGATGCCTTTGTCTTTGGCCCACGAGAATTAGAGCTGATTTTACTAGAATATATATTAACCGCACAGCAAGCAGAACAATTTAAGACGCAATATCAACAATACCAAACGATACCGGACTTAAACCATGTCAGAACAGCTTACCGCTTATTATTATTTTTAATGAATGTATTGGGTGAGCCGTCGTTAAAAAACTGGCTTGAAGTGCCGGTTAAGTTTTAATGGGGTAAGCCGGGTTCTTTATAATATAACTTCATCCAATTAAGATAACCAACCACGGCTAAAACAAGATAAACGCTGAACATAACGATAGTCGCGTAGTAGCCTGTTTCGTAATATAACTGAATCGCCGCGGCATCAATCACTATCCAGTAGAGCCAGTTTTGTAATATTTTACGTGCCATCAGTATGGTATTGAGGACGGAAAAAACCGTAACGCCAGCATCGAGAAAGGGACTTTGAGAGGCATTGGCACTTTGTAAATAACTGGCTACGGTATAAGTCAAGGCACACCCGATGAGCAAGAACAGCACTTGGTGAAGCCATGAAAATTTACTGATCGCGAGGTCATTTTCTGCTTTGCTATGTTTTTTCCAAAGCAAATAACCGTAGACAGCCATCCCCATATAGTAAAAATTGAGTAAGGCTTGCATGGGTAATTGGTTTTCCCAAAACAAAACGGTGTAAATCATCGTACTCACAAAAGCCAGTGGCCAACACCATTGGGACTCTCGTGCAGCAAAGATGACATAGCCGATACCTAATAGTGATGCAAACACTTCCCAGCCAGATAAGGCTAACAGGCCATCAACAATGGCTGTGAATAGTGTGTTATCGATCATACATCCACAATATCAGCGCGATCCGTGCCGATAAATTTCATCGCAAAAACACTATGAGGCAGTTGCTTAAAAACAGTTTCCATTTCGCTATCGATGGTATCCATGACATCACGATATTCACCAAAGACTTGAGTACTTAAGCTATTGCGTTTTACGACTAATTTTGGGTTGTTTTCCAAGGTTAGAATAAATGCCAAAATCGGCTCAATATAGTCTTCAGTTAAGGGGTATAAGCTGATATCAACAGAAATTCTCATGGTGTCACATACTCTAAATAAAAGGAACAGGGCTCAAACGAGCCCTGTTAAAAAATTGATTAGAAGTGGATTCGTGTGGTGACACCAAATTGACGAGGGTCACCAAGGCGTTCAAATTCTTTCGCTGGTTCTGAACCGAAGCCGTAAGCTGGGTCGTTAGCAAAAAAGAAACCGCGAGTTGCATACTCTTGGTCAAAGACATTTTTACCCCATAAATATACTTCCCAGCTACCTATCTCGTAACCGATACGCATATTAGTGATTGTGTAGTTATCTGATTTGAAGTTATGAACATTATCATAAAAGAAAGCATCAACACCTGTGACATCAACCCGTGCAAACAAGCCTGAGTGACTACGGTATTGCGTACCCACATTGTATTGATAACTTGGTGCATGGGCTTGTTCACGCCCATCTATTATAAAAGCACTGTTAAGTGGCTGACCTTCTACTTTTGTTCTAAGTAGGCCTAATGAACCAAAGACTTTCCAACTAGTCGTCGCTTGCCAATCAAATTCTACTTCAACTCCGTAGTTTTCAGCCTTATCTAAGTTTTCGGTAAAGAATACATAATTAGCGCCTATAAAAGAGTAGCCGTCAAATTGAGGATCTTTGCGATCAGTATAAAACAGTGTAATCGCTGTTCTTAATGTATTGTCGGCCATTAAAGACTTCATGCCAACTTCATAGTTGATGGATGTTTCTTTCTCAAATTGCAGGAAACGACTGTCTGCACCTATTCCTAATCCGGTATTGAAACCACCTGCTTTGTAGCCTCGTGAGAGTGAAGCATAAACATTATGACTTTGATTGAGGCTATGCGTAATACTAAGGTGACCACCAAACAGATTATCACTCGGGCTAAAATCCTCAGCAAGGCTACTGGTAAATTCTTGGTTGTTATGCTCAGCACGCATTCCAGCTGAGACAATAGTTTTTTCTGCTAAGTGATGGTCAAGTTGACCAAAGACAGCAACGTTATCGGCTTCAAAATCTGAGCTTTTTGAACTGGAAAAGAGTGGACTAGTCAAATCATCTTCAAACTCTTCATTGGTTTTATTTTCCTCATCGAGGTTTGAATAATAAACCCCTGTAAGCCAGTCAGTCGAGCCATTAAATAAACGTGATTCTGGTTTTGACACTAAACGAAATTCTTGACTAAATGTGTCTCGATCTTTTTTATTTTCGTAGTTATAAACAAAAGGTCGACCCCAATAAAGGCGGCTTACCCAGTCGCCATCATAGGCATAGGTATTATCTGAGTCGGCAAAAGTTGTGATGCTAGTTAAAGTGAAGTTCTTACTGCCATCAGCAGTCAATTTTATTGCAGCAGCGGTGGACCTTTGTAAATCTTTGCCGGGTTCATCTGTTTCGGTTGAGTAATTATTATCTAGAGTCCAAACATCGTAGCCATTATCAATATCGGCATGGATTAAAGTAACATCAAGATCGAGTGCTGGAGTTAAGGTAAAATGTAGTTTTCCCCTTAAAAATAACTCATCACGCGCATTGGTATCATCTTTATTTAGGAATTTGTTATTGCGGAAACCATTACTATCATGTTTAAACATTGAAAAACGATACAGTGGACTATCACTATCATTAGTGAAGGCACCACTAGTCATTAAACCTACCTCGGTTAAGTCGTCTTGACCAGCTGTGACCTCGATTAGACTTTCGCGGTATGAGGTGGGTGCATTAGACTTAACATTGACCAAGCCGGCTAAAGCATTGGCGCCATAACGCGTACTTTGAGGACCACGTAAAACCTCAACTTGCTTGATATCGAATAGATTTGCTGTCATGCCAATACCACTGAAGTCAATATCATCAATGGAAAAACCAACACTGGCATTGGGAGCTCCTGTGTATTCATCACGTTCTCCCATACCGCGGATCTGCAGGTGGCGAGGGCGTGAGCCTTCTGCTGAAAAATTAACATTGGGTAGTTGTAACAAAACGTCACTAAAGTGACTCGCGCCGCGGTCTTGTAATTCAAGCTCATTCAAAACAGAGACGCTAGCAGCAATTTTATCTTGGCTTATTTCACGGAAATCTGCACTAACTGTGAGAGTTTCTAATTCAATAGGAGCAGGGTTACTTGTCATCGTCGTATCGGCAAATACGTTCGCTGACAACAGCGCTGCGATAGAAAGAGATAAAGTTTTAAACTTCATTGGTATCCTTTTTGAGATAAAAAGGACAGGGTGAGAATGCTAGAATATCCGTATTAGTAGGGGTATCTCGGCCTGTCCCTACGCCAGTATTAACTGGATCAGGTTCATAGGGTTTATTCTGATAGTCAGAAAGTCTCAGGCCTTTTCGGCCACCCCTAGGCTTTGTTTTGTCTGTTTGAATTACAAAACGAACGGCAAATTATACGGGTAAAGTGGGTTTATAACAATGCCAGAAAGGTGAAGAAATTCTTATACGATTGCTTTCACAAGGGCTTTAATGGCATCAGTGGTATGGAAGAAAACACGTCCTTTCGACAGGTGGTCTTCAATATGCATTTGAGAAAGCTTATCCATCACCGGCCCTTTAACTTGGGAGAGGCTTAATGTCAGGCCTCTATTCTCCAAACCTTTAACAAAGCTGTCGATGGCTTCAAAGGCTGTTGTATCGATATAACTGACAGAAGCACAGTTGAGCACGATATGCTCAAGTTCTGGCTTTTTATCAGCTTGTTCATTGATAAACTCCGTAATATAAGCAATATTCGCAAATGTAATGTTTTCATCAACCCGAACCAATAACAGCGTTGGCCAGGTCATTACGCTATGACGCTCAACATTTCTAAATTGTTCTGTGTCTTCCACTTGGCCAATCACAGCAATATGTGGCAGGCTGGTGCGACGTAAGAAAATAATAATGGTGACGAGCACACCGAGCGCAATCCCTTCCTCAATACCCAAGATAAGCACAGCCAGTAGCGTAATAAATTGAGTCGCGGCATCAGCACGGTCGTGATGGAAGGTATCAATAATTTCGCGAATTTTAATCAGCGGAATAATCGCAACCAGAATAATAGCGGCTAAAGCCGCTTTCGGTATATGAGTAAATTGTTCCGTAAAAGAGACCAAAGCAATAGCCAATAATATGACAGCAATAATCATCGCTAATTGCGTGCGGGCACCAGCAGAAAAGTTAACCATTGTCCGACTAAAGCCACCGGCTACCGACATCCCACCCGAGAAGGCAGTGGCAATATTTGCCGTACCTAACGCAATCAACTCTTGGTTAGTGTTGATTTTTTCATTACGTAAATTAGCGGTAACGAGTGCAATCGCAACGCTTTCGACATAGGCAATCAGGCTGATAAAAATCGCGCTGGGTAATAAGGCTATCCAATGATCGGTACTACCCAATAAAAATTGGAAGCTTAAGTCTGGTAAACCATTTGGAATCTGACCGACAATAGCCACCTGCTGGTGGTCATATAATTGATATGTACTGACAAGCAGCGTAGTGATAATAACGGTGAGTAATGGGGCTGTCTTACTAATGCCTGTGGCCCAGTTTTGTCGAACCGCCATGGACTTAAGCAAGCGACTCAAAGGCTTGGCCATTATCAGTAATAAGGAGAGGCTAAATAACCCCAATGCCGTAGTGTAAGGATTAATCAATTCAACCTGACAAACAAGGTTAAGGCCGCAGTCATTGTTAGTGATACCAAATAAATGGGGCAATTGGCTAAAGATAATAAGAATAGAGGCGCCACTGGTAAAACCAGCTAAAACCGGATGGCTAATAAATTTAACCAGGCCACCCATGCGGAAAAGTGACATCAGTAATAAAATAACGCCGCCTTCTGCTGCGAGGATAATGGCGTGTTCGGTGGGAGAGCCATATTGGGCTAATTCTGGCGCAGCAAGCGCACTCGCAATCATAATTGCCGCGATAGAAACTGGCCCGACCGATAAAGTACGGCTGGTGCCTAAAAAAGCATAAATGAGTGGCGGAAGGATACTGGCGTAAAGGCCAACTTGTGCAGGGAGCCCGGCCAACATGGCATAAGCAATGCCTTGCGGGACGAATAAAATAGCCGTGATGATGCCGGCAAAAGCGTCACTATTAAATTTATCTTGGTTGTAACGGGTTAGCCAGTCAGCAATAGGGAAGAACTGAGCTATTTTATTTTGAGATTTTTTTTCAGACATACGCAGTCATTAAGTAACTTGAGAACCAAGTTTGTCTGCACAAGCGGTTTTGACTGTTATATTGGCTCACTAAATTAAGCAGATTGCACAAGTACGCCACAATCACGATTAGCCGGGACAGCAATATCAATTAGTTTTGGATAAGGCAGGTTCAGATTATCCATAATCTCGATAAACTCTTCTTTTGTTTTATTGGCTAGACGGGGATTACCCAAACGTTCTTGAGCAATATTACTGACAAAGTGGCCTTTGTAATCGTGGCCAGGGTAAACCAAGGTGTCGTCAGATAGCGTGAATAAACGCTGTGTAATGCTGTCATATTCCTGACCTGCATCGCCGCCTTGGAAATCAGTACGACCGCAACCACCGATCAATAGCGTATCGCCGGTGAATACTCGGTCACGCCATAAAAAGCACACACTACCCGCAGTATGACCGGGTGTACTAATCGCTTTGATAGACTCATATTCTGACAGGTCAAAAACATCACCATCTTGAATATGAATATCAGGATTGTTAGCACCACATAACGCGCTGACACCGGTTTGGCAATCAAGTGTCTTTTTGAGGAGACCACTGGCGGTAATATGATCAGCGTGAACATGGGTATCTAAAGCATACTTCAA
>CAJQOM010000003.1 GCA_905479985.1 uncultured Gammaproteobacteria bacterium
GAGCCGATTAAAAATCCTAATGAAGGTAATTATATTTTTTCTAAGGACGATGTCCTTAAGGCGATTGATAATGAATATCGAACAGATAGAAAAAAAGTACTCGGGGATCTTTATAAAGAAGATAACTTTAAATATTATGCCATGATCGATCAAAATATTTTTGAATCATTAAAGAAATTACGTGAAACGTTTGGTAATTTTAATGAAGTTATTGATATATGTATCAGGCGATTAAAGTTATTTAGCTTAGCCTCTCCAAAGGTTATAACTCTGCCGCCAATATTATTAAGTGGCGAGCCAGGAGTAGGAAAAACAAGGTTCTTGAAAGAACTCGCTAAAATATTAGGTACGGATTTCTATTTTCTAGATTTCTCAACTGTCTCATCAGGGTTTATTTTAAATGGCGGTGCAAGCAGTTGGACAGATAGCAAACCTGGATTCCTCAGTGAGAAATTGAGAGCAAGCAAGTATGCAAACCCAATTATTTTATTAGATGAAATAGACAAAGTTGCTGGTGACCACCGCTATGACCCTCTAGCATGTTTATATTCCTTGTTAGAAGGCCATAGTGCCGAAACTTTCCGTGATGAGTACTTAGAAATAGAAATGAATATGAGCAAAGTAATCTGGTTTGCAACAGCCAATTATCCGGAAAAAATAGCGGCGCCTATTCGGTCACGAATGACGGAAATTCATATTGAGCCGCCTACAAAAGAACACTCACTAAATATAGTTAAAGCTATCTATAAAGAATTACTAGACACCCACTCTTGGGGTGAATATTTCTCTACGCAATTAGCCTCTAACGTTATCGAAAGACTTGTAATGCTGCCGCCAAGGTTAATGAAAAAGGAGCTCGAACAAACATTGGCTAATGCAGCTGCTAGACCGAAAAGTAAACGAGGTAAAATTAAAATTCAGCTTACCGATTTGGGTGAGATAAGTATCGCTAAAACAGGAGCTCGTGGGATTGGTTTTCTGGCAGAAATCTAAGCTCTTTTAAGGGGCCTATATGATGATAACTTACTATAATAAAGTGCTATCTATCAGTGAAATTAGTTAACTAAATAAGACTCCAGATGACTTCGAAAATAAGCCAGCTTCAACCCATACTTCCCTATCAAACATTTGATGCATTAACGTAGTAAAACTGGATCAACTTTTTGTTGCATTAACACCCTTAAAAAAAGGGAAGTATGTGTGGGGTACGAAGTATCGAAGCAACAGCGAAGAGTGCGGAGTGCCCCTTGGAGTCATCTTCATTTTTTTAGTTAACTTTTGCCCTAAAAAGAGATAGCTATTTTCTTAGCCTAGGCAGCTTTATATTGTAATTTTAGTAGACTAACAAATCTAGAAGAGGAGACATAATATATGGATATTAGAAGAGCTAACAAAAAAGATAAAAAAGCGGTCTTTGTATTGGCCGAAAAGTTAGCAACTTCATTTGTTGTTAGTAAAGATGACTTTAGCCATAGTTACGATAGTTTACTTATCGAAATGGCGGCAAACAGGGCATTGATACTTGTAGGCTTAGTCAACAAAAAAGTAGCTAGCTATGCCTTAGGTTATATCCACTTTAGTTTTTATGCTAATGGGAAAATAAGTTGGCTCGAGGAGCTGTATGTAGATGAACCAATGAGAAATAGTGGGCTTGGCAAAAAGTTAGTTCAGGAATTTGAAGTCAACATGAAAAAACAAGGGGCCAAATTAAATGCATTAGCGACTAGGAGATCCGCTGGGTTTTACTTGCATTGTCAGTATGAAGAGTCAGCTATTTACTTTCGCAAACAACTAGAGTGAATAAGACTTCTCTTTGTAAATGTCACTAACTTTTATATATCGTGATCATAAAAGATTAAGTAATATTAAAAAATAAGGGACTACGTATCATGGATAAAACGATCGTTACTTCTACAGCTGTTTTATTAGAGGCAATCTATTTTGCGGCAACAGCACATGGATCTCAAAGCCGTAAAGGCAATGGTGGTGAGCCCTATATTAACCACCTTATCGAAGTTGTCATTTTGTTATCGACTGTAGGAAAGGTGACCGATACTGATACTTTGATTGCTGCTGTGTTGCATGACTCCTTAGAAGATACCAGTGTCACTGCAGCTGACATTTTGGATAAGTTTGGAGAACAGGTACTTTTATATATTGAGGCTTTAACCGATGATAAGACGCTTAGCCTTAGTGAAAGGAGGGCTATGCAGCTAGCTCACATAGCTACAGCTTGCCAACAAGTAAAACTGATTAAGTTGGGCGACCATATAAGCAATATCGGAAGCTTACCTACGTCGTGGGATAAAGGCAGGCTGGAAGACTATATAGCTTGGTCGTACAAGGTTGCTAAAGCCTGCTTTACTTCCTCAAGCGAGCTGGCCTATGAATATGAGCATAGGTATAAGCAAGCACTCTATGACATAACATTACTGGTTAAATAATTGCCTAGGAATGACTCTGGAGGAGCGACTAGTTACTGCGCACCCGGTAAATTTGTATCGGCTTTGCTTTAGCCAAAGTAGACTAATGTCTTTGTAAATGGCTTTAATTTGGCCGACAACGGCTTAGAATATTTTCTTTATCTGGGGATTTCAAGCGTTAATTGTTGAAAATGTGAGATATGTCATAAATATATAAAAAAAATCGTGCATGCTGAATTTAAACCTCAGCAACTAGGAATAAGCATGCACACACAAACACACGATGATTACTTCAAATTAGCTCTATATTTTTTATCTCATAATGTTGAACGGGCTACAGATGACAGAAACGGTGCTTTATTAATTCAGCAAATGTTGATTAATTGTGCATTCCGATACAGGCCAGCTTATTGGCGCCGGTTGAGATGTGCACTTGTCTACTCCTTCAATTATCTCGGTCAGCCTGAAACTGCTGCTGTTATTCAGACGAGCGTAAACCCAATTACTATCGCGGGTTCAAAAAATACCTCAAAACCTAAGCAGAAACGAAAGAAACAAGTATCTAAACAAGAACACGGTTTAATAAAAAGCGCTTTATTAAATAAAATGCAAACAAATCCAATGGACGAATGTTTGTTGGCTGCACTTGATATTGTTTCTATTTTAGGATGCAGGCCGTCTGAAATGCTGTCGTTAAAGTTAAAACCTAACAGTAATCAGGTGTTTATTCCTAGTGCTAAAAAGACGAGTAATGATCTCAGAGGCTTAGATAGAACTGTTTTGTTACCCCAGACTGAGTATGACCTTGTTGCTCAAGCTCAACAGACATTGTCTAAACACCGAGATAGTCTTTGCATATCAAAATCAATTCTACAATCGAGATTACAACGCAAACTGGCTCGTGTTACCGAGAAATTATGGCCAAAACAAAAGCACCGAATCACTTTTTATACATACCGTCACCTGATGGGAAGCGATTTGAAAAGATCAAGCAAGAGCAGAAGAGAAGTTGCGGCCATCATGGGGCATCAGTCAGTCGACAGTGTCGATGTTTACGGCGACAGACGTTGTAGTGGACTAATTAGAGACATTAAAGCCACTCAGCAAACTATTGATAATGTGAGGAAGACGGTCTCGAACAAGACAAGTTTCTGGTTCAGGATTAATTCAACAAAACGCATTAGGAAACCGTAGTTTGCTTCGCGGAGCTAAAAATAACGATTTGCGCTGCAGCTCGATTATTTTCCGAGCGTAATGACGCTCCGCAAAAAAGCAACGGTATTAAACCATCTATTTATTTTACTATTAGGAGAAACGCATGTATTCATTAATTATTACAGTCCAATCAATTAGCCTTGTAGGTTCATTGGTTTGTTTAAACCGGATGAAACAGTATCGTGACGAGGTAGTATCGACTTTCGGTCATGGCGAAGGCTACATTATCCTCAGTTTGATTTGGCCACCTCCCATAATAGAGCGGTTTTGCATAACTATGCTTTCCGCACAATTGATGGATCTAAGCCTCCAATCAGGAGGTATCAACGATGTCTAATTATCAAAAACCTAATGGTAATATTCACCTCCTGCCGCGCTTTATCAGATTCCGCGATGCCCCGAATTACCTTGGTATGGACAAAAATCGTTTCAGTAAAGAGGTGAGACCTTCTTTGACCGAAATACCGATTGGCAAGCAAGGAAAAGCATACGATAGACTTGAATTAGATGATTGGGCCGATCATTATAAGAAGTGCAACGGGCGCCGCATATCTAACCGTGATTGGAGGTAAGATATGAGGAAAAATAAAATACCTGGGCTCTTTAAAATTCAGGAAATATGGCACATCGATAAGATGGTCAATGGCAGACGGATAAGCCGAAGTACAGGCACGAATAATCATATAGAAGCACAACAGGTTTTGGCTCGACTGATAGATGAGGCAAGACAAGCAGCTATTTTTGGTGTTCGTACTAAGCGCAGGTTTTCGCAAGCTATTGAACGTTACATTGATGAAAACCAACACTTGGCAAGTATTAACGATAATACGGCGCATTTGATGTTGATTATGAGTGTGATTGGCGATCTCTATTTACATGAAATACATGATGAGAGTGTCCGAGCTTTTATCGATGCCCGAAAAAGGGATGGACGTAAATCAAAGACGGTCAATATTGCCTTAGCAGCATTGAGGCGTGTCCTGAAATTGGCAACAGGAAAATGGCGGGATGTTAACGGATTAACATGGTTAGAAAGTATGCCAATTATCGAAAATGTAAAGTGGAATGATGCACGAAAGCCTTTTACATTATCTTATGATGACCAAGCTAAACTGTTTGGCGTTATGCCAGGACATTTGAGAGCGATGTGTTTGTTTAAAGTCAATACTGGCTGTCGTGAGCAAGAAGTGTGTCAATTAAGATGGGAGTGGGAGTATGAGCTTACCGGAAGCGATGACATTGTATTTATCCTGCCAGAGTGGCTGACAAAAAACTCTGAGGAACGGATTATTGTTGTCAATCATGAAGCACGAAAGGCAATTGAATCAGTAAGGAAACATAACGCTGATTTTGTTTTTACGTATAAAGGTAGCCCTGTGACATCAATCAATAATTCGGCTTGGAAGAATGCGCGTAAAAAGGCTGAGCTTCCGTTAGCTCGTGTACATGATTTAAAGCATACCTTTGGTAAGCGCTTACGTGCAGCTGATGTGAATTTTGAAGATAGACAGGATTTACTCGGTCATAAAAATGGCAGTATTACGACTCATTATTCTCAGGCAGAGATTAGAAACCTAATCGAAGCGAGTAATAAAGTTTGTATGGAGGATAGTGATTCACGAAAAATTCACGAAGCGGTGGTTTTGAAAAGAAAAAAGGGCTAAGTGAAATTCACCTAACCCTTTGTTCTATATACCAAATTAATGGTGCGCCCGACACGATTCGAACGTGTGACCGCCTGGTTCGTAGCCAGGTACTCTATCCAGCTGAGCTACGGGCGCTTAATCAACTAATTATACGGGATTAATAAGCTAATCACAATATTTGGCGGAGAGCGAGGGATTCGAACCCTCGATAGGGGTAAACCTATACGCCCTTAGCAGGGGCGCGCCTTCAGCCACTCGGCCAGCTCTCCACGAAAGCGGGTAATTATAGTCAGGTCTGGCCTGATTGGCTAGTAATATTTTAACTTTTAGATTTAGCTATTGCCTTGATCTTTTTCTGCTTGAATTCGGTCGTAGATTTCTTCGCGGTGAACCGAGACTTCTTTGGGTGCATCAACGCCAATTCTGACTTGATTACCTTTAACACCGAGGACGTTGACAACAACATCGTCACCGATGATAAGTGATTCTCCTACACGTCGTGTGAGTATTAGCATGGTGTACTCCTTTTACTTCCTGATTTAGCCTATATAGCTGACAGATAGATGGATGGATGGATGGGGTGCTGGTTTGGGCCATATGGCCTAACAGCTGCGTTATTTGACGTAAATATTAACCTTTTGTGACATAAAAAGCTATTGCCCTAAGGTACTATCTTAAAGACCAATTATTTTTGTTCAAGTTCAAAGGCATTATGTAATGTTCTGACGCCAAGTTCTAAGTACTTCTCATCAACAACGACGGAGATTTTAATTTCCGATGTTGAAATCATACTGATATTAATCCCTTCACTGGCCAGGGCTTCAAACATGGTACTTGCGATACCGGCATGTGATCGCATGCCGACACCAACGATAGATATTTTTGTGATTTTGTCATCACCATTCACTTCTCTGGCACCCAGCGCTTTTGCCGTGGCTTCCATGACGGTTAAGGCTTGCTGATAGTCATTGCGATGGACGGTGAAGGTGAAATCCGTTGTACCATCATGTCCGGTATTTTGGATGATCATATCGACTTCGATATTTTGCGCGGCAATGGGGCATAAAATCTGCGATGCAACACCGGGACTATCAGGGACACCAAGGATAGTCAGTTTTGCTTCGTCGCGGTTAAAGGCAATGCCTGATATTAGGGCTTGTTCCATCTCAGTTTCCTCGGAGGTGATCAGTGTGCCACCGCCATCTTTAAATGATGAGAGTACACGTAACGGTACATTGTATTTACTGGCGAATTCGACGCTGCGGATTTGCAAGACTTTGGCACCTAAGCTGGCCATTTCTAACATTTCTTCGAATGTGATTTTATCTAAGCGGCGGGCTTCTGGGACAACACGTGGGTCTGTTGTGTAGACACCATCGACATCTGTATAAATTTGGCATTCATCGGCTTTGAGCGCCGCAGCAATGGCAACAGCAGTGGTATCAGAACCACCTCGGCCTAGCGTTGTAATATTGCCAAACTCATCGCAGCCTTGGAAGCCGGCAATGACAACAATATGACCTTTGGCTAAGTCGGCATGAATTTTTTTGTCATCAATTTCCATGATGCGGGCTTTATTATGGGTCGTATCAGTGAGAATACGGACTTGGCTACCGGTATAGGAGTTAGCGTGGACACCTTGTTGCGCTAAGGCCATACAAAGTAGGGCTATAGTAACTTGTTCGCCTGTCGACAATAGGACATCTAACTCGCGGCCACGGGGATTATCATTGAGTTCATTGGCTAGGCCGACCAGTCTGTTGGTTTCACCACTCATGGCGGAAACGACGACAACGAGTTCGTGGCCTTGTTGTTGGAATTGGATTAACTTTTTGGCGACTTCTTGAATACGCTCGACGGTGCCGACAGAAGTTCCTCCGAATTTTTGTACTAGTAATGCCATGTTAATTTTCCAACTGTGTGCTAATCCAGTCGTTGACTGAATTAAGTGCGTCTTCTAATTGATCGGGTTGGTTGCCGCCACCTTGCGCCATGTCTGGCCGCCCGCCGCCTTTACCACCTACTTGGCTTGCGACATGAGACACTAAGTCGCCGGCTTTTAGCTTATCGGTTGTGTCTTTGGTGATACCGGCAATTAACGTAATTTTATCACCGTCGATAGCAGATAAAATAATCGCGGCTGGCGCGAGCTTGTTTTTCAGTTGATCGACAGTGTCACGGAGGCTTTTAGTATCAGCACCTTCAAGTTGTGAGGCTAAGACGTTGATGCCTGCAATGTTGGTTGCTGAACTGGCTAAGTCATTACCAGCGCTACTCGCCAACTTACTTTTAAGAGCTTCGAGTTCTTTTTCTAATTGTCGATTATGTTGAACGAGTTGCTGTGTTTTTTCTTCGACATTATCTGGTTTGGCTTTGATGACTGCTGCAACGGCTTTTAGGCTCGATTGCTTTGTATCAATATAGTCGAGTGCGCTTTCGCCGGTGACGGCTTCTATGCGACGTACGCCTGATGCAATACCGGCTTCAGAAGTGATCTTTAATAGGCCGATATCACCGGTACGATTGACATGGGTACCACCACATAACTCGACTGAGAAGTCACTCATGCTTAACACGCGGACTTTGGCATCATATTTTTCACCGAATAAGGCCATTGCACCAGATGTTTTGGCTTGTTCTAAATCCATTAACTCAGTTTCAACGTCATGATTGAGGCGAATTTGTTGATTGACCATCCGTTCAATGGTGTGAAGTTGTTGTTCAGTGACTGGTTCAAAATGAGAAAAGTCGAAACGCAAACGTTGTGCATTGACCAAGGACCCTTTTTGAGTGACATGGTCGCCCAGTACTTTTTGTAGGGCAGCATGGAGTAAATGGGTCGCTGAGTGGTTTAATGCGGTTGCCGCTCGGTTAGCTTGATCAATATTGGCGGTGACTGTGTCGCCAACGCGTAAGCTGCCATTTTCAAGCAAGCCTATATGGGCAAAGGCTTTACCTTGTTTATGGGTATCGGTGACATTAAAACTGGCATTATCGGAGGTTACCTGACCGATGTCACCAACTTGACCGCCAGACTCAGCATAGAACGCAGATTGTTCAAGTACCACGATGCCGTGTTGGCCGGCGTGGAGTTGTTCAACTTGTTGGTCATCAACTAAAATATGGCTGATTAGACTGGTATTTTGGTGTTGGTCGTAGCCACAGAATTTTGTTTCGCCATCAATGGTGACTTGTTTTGACAGTCCGCCGGAAAATTGGTTGGCTGAACGTGCGCGAGTACGCTGGGCTTCCATTTCGCGCTCGAAACCCGCGATGTCGATGGTTAAATGACGTTCACGTGCGATATCAGCTGTTAAATCAATTGGGAAACCGTAGGTGTCGTAAAGTAAGAAGACAGTTTCTCCGGGAATCTCTTTGTCGGCCATGCTGGCGATAACTTGGTCTAAGATTTTCAGGCCATTATCTAATGTGTCAGCAAAACGGGCTTCTTCTTGTTTTAAAGCGCGTTCAACATTGGCTTGTGCTTTAGCGAGTTCTGGGAAGGCGTTGCCCATTTCTTCAACAAGCGGTTTGACGAGCTTATAAAAGAAAGCATCTTTCAGGCCGAGTTGGTGACCATGACGAATCGCACGACGGATAATACGGCGTAAAACATAACCGCGACCTTCGTTTGAAGGTTGAACACCATCCGTGATCATAAAGGCACATGAACGAATGTGATCGGCGACGACGCGTAATGAGGTGTGTGTTGGGTCTTGGGTGCCAGATAGGGCTTGGATTGATTTTATCAGGTGTTGGAATAAGTCAATATCGTAGTTGTTATGCACGCCTTGTAAGATGGCAGCAAGACGTTCTAATCCCATGCCTGTGTCTACAGATGGTGTCGGTAACGGATTTAATGTGCCATCGCTTGTACGGTCGTACTGCATGAAAACGAGATTCCAGATCTCAATATAACGATCACCGTCTTCTTCAGGAGTGCCCGGCGGGCCACCAGCGACATCGGGGCCGTGGTCGTAGAATATTTCAGAACAGGGGCCGCAGGGACCAGTGTCACCCATAGACCAAAAATTATCTTTGGCGCCAATCCGAGAAACGCGGCTAGGGTCAACACCCATTTCGTCGATCCAAAGGGTGGCGGTTTCATCATCATCTTCGTAGACAGTGATCCATAATTTGTCAGCAGGTAAGGCTAATTCAACGGTGAGGAATTCCCAAGCATATTGAATGGCTTCACGTTTGAAGTAATCGCCAAAGCTAAAGTTACCCAACATTTCAAAAAAAGTATGATGACGCGCGGTGTAGCCGACATTTTCGAGATCATTGTGTTTACCACCAGCGCGAACACAGCGTTGTGATGTGGCTGCACGAGAATAACTCCGTGTTTCTTGACCTTGGAACAGTTCTTTAAATTGGACCATGCCGGCATTGGTAAAGAGCAGGGTGGGATCATTAGCCGGGACTAATGGACTGCTAGTGACAATGTCATGGCCTTTTTGCTGGAAAAAATCCAGGAAACGCTGTCTGATATCTGATGAGCTACTTTTCATGTTAATTAACTATTCAAACTTTCATTGATTTGTTCGTGCGTAAAGCCACGATATTGTAAAAACCGTTGTTGTTTTGCTCGGTCTTTAAGGTCATCGGGCGCCTGTGCTCCAAACCGTTTATGACGTACGGTTACTGTTAACTCAAACCAATCTATCTCAGCTTGGTCGAAAGCGGTGTTAATCGTGTCACTATCAACACCGCGCTCTTTTAGTTCTAATTTGATCTTCTGGCTACCAAAACCACGTTGTGAACGATAGCGAAGGTAGTTCTCTGCAAACCGAGCATCACTTTGGATGTCGGCTTTAGTGAGTTTATCGATGGTCTCATTGATTTCATCGAGATCAAACTCTGCTTTGCGTAATTTAGTTCTTAATTCGGCCTGACTGTGTTCACGACGCGAGAGTAAATTCACTGCCCGCGCTGTGATCGATTGTGCTGTCACGCCTCTACATTGTCCTCTATAGCATCAGCTTCTGTTGTGCTGGCGTCTTTTGGGTTTGGCATCATGATGGCGCGAATTTTGGCATTAATCTCATCTGCCATTTCAGGGTTTTCTTTAAGGTAAGTACGCACATTGTCTTTACCTTGACCAATTCGGGTGCCGTTGTAGCTATACCAAGCGCCTGATTTTTCAACGAGATCATGCTGGACACCGAGATCAATCAATTCGCCTTCAAGTGAAATACCTTCACCATAGAGAATGTCGAATGTGACTTGTTTAAAGGGTGGGGCAACTTTGTTTTTGACGACTTTAACGCGGGTTTCATTACCTAATATTTCGTCGCCTTTCTTAATAGCGCCGATACGTCGAATATCAAGCCGAACAGAGGCGTAGAACTTAAGGGCATTACCACCAGTGGTTGTTTCTGGGTTACCAAACATGACGCCGATTTTCATGCGAATTTGATTGATGAAAATAACTAAGGTGTTTGAGCGTTTGATGTTGGCGGTTAGTTTACGTAAGGCTTGTGACATTAAGCGAGCTTGTAGTCCCATGTGACTGTCACCCATATCGCCTTCGATTTCAGCCTTTGGTGTTAAGGCGGCAACGGAGTCGATAACGACCATATCAACAGCACCAGAGCGGACTAACATATCGGTGATTTCTAACGCTTGTTCACCGGTGTCAGGTTGTGAGACAAGTAGGTCATCAATATTGACACCTAATTTTTCAGCGTAAAGTGGGTCAAGCGCATGCTCAGCATCAACGAAGGCTGCTGTGCCGCCCGCTTTTTGCATTTCAGCGATGGCGTGTAATGTGAGTGTGGTTTTACCCGATGATTCTGGGCCGTAAATTTCGACGACACGGCCACGAGGAAGCCCCCCTATACCTAAAGCGACATCAAGCCCGATTGAACCTGTTGAGACAGCATCAATATCACGGCTAGCGGCAGAGTCACCGAGACGCATCACGGCGCCTTTACCAAATTGTTTTTCTATTTGGCCGAGTGCTGCACCGAGTGCTTTTTTCTTGTTGTCATCCATTTATCAATCGCCTTATAAGTTCGTCTTGATGAGTAATCGCGTGATTATCCCATAGAATTCACTGCGTCTCTAGCGTTTTTAATGATTCCTTGTAAAGCGGTAACTAGCGCTTGACGGCGAACCATTTCGCGGTTCCCTTCAAAATGTTGTGTGAGGCTAGTGGTCTGTTTATTTTTCGTTGTAAAAGCAAAGCAGACGGTGCCAACGGGTTTGCTTGCTGTACCGCCATCTGGCCCAGCAACGCCTGTGATCGCGACACTGAGACTAGCGTGGCTATTTATTAAAGCGCCTTCGGCCATGGCGATGGCGGTGTTTTCGCTCACGGCACCGAATGTGGCTAAGGTGTTATTAGGAACGTGAAGATCTGTGTGCTTTGCCTCATTACTATAGGTGACAAATCCACGTTCAAACCAGGTTGAACTGCCGGGTAAGTCAGTACAGCATTTAGCTAGCCAACCACCGGTGCAGGATTCCGCGGTGGCGAGGGAATGGTTGTTTTCAGTCATTAACGCAGCTAATTGTTGGGTTAATTGTTTAAGATGGTCATCAGATCCATTTTGCATGCGATACACTATAGAGATGGTCAAAACACAAAATCATACGCCAATGATGCAGCAATATCTGCGTATCAAGGCTGAAAACCCAGGCTATTTACTATTTTATCGTATGGGCGACTTTTATGAGTTGTTCTTTGATGATGCGCATCAAGCCGCAGAATTATTGGGTATTACATTAACTGCACGCGGTCGTAGTGATGGTTCGCCGATTCCGATGGCAGGTGTGCCTTATCATGCGGCGGATGGTTATTTAGCGAAACTTGTGGCGCTGGGTGTGTCGATTGCGATTTGTGAGCAGATTGGTGATCCGGCGACGAGTAAAGGACCGGTTGAACGTGAAGTGGTTAGAATCATTACGCCGGGGACACTGACCGAAGAAGCCTTATTAGACAGTCGTAATGAAAATTTATTGGTCGCGTTATATCAAGACAAAGGGCGCTATGGTTTATCAACCGCAGAATTAAGTAGCGGTCGCTTTACGGTCAGTGAATTAGCATCATTGACTGAGTTGCAGGCTGAATTGGCTCGGTTAAATGCAGCTGAAATTCTAGTTGATGAATCTGAAGTAGATAACTTAGCTGGTTTTGCTAAGACATTACGCTCTTTGCCACCTTGGCATTTTGATTTGGATTTAGCGCGGCGACGATTGTGCGAGCAGTTTAAAACACAAGATTTGAAAGGCTTTGCCTGCGATGATTTAGATTTAGGTTTAATTGCTGCGGGGTGTTTATTAAACTACGCTCAAGAAACGCATCGTGCTGCTTTACCGCATTTGCGTGGCATTACGGTTGAACGTTCAAGCGATAGTATTCGAATTGATCCACAATCTCGACGAAATTTAGAATTAGAATTAAACCTAGCCGGCGGTAAAGACAATACATTACTGTCGGTGTTAGATAAGACAGTGACACCAATGGGTGCGCGACTATGTCGACGTTGGTTATTAAGGCCATTGCGCGATCAGACTGTTTTAACGCAACGCCAACAATCGATTCAGCAGTTATTGACGTTACAGGGTGTTGAACCTTGCCAACAACATTTAAAACAGTTCGGTGATATTGAGCGGGCGTTGACGCGGATTGCATTACGTACAGCACGGCCGCGTGATTTTATGCAGCTTCGTAATGCGCTGGCGTTGCTACCCGCACTACATTCAACATTGGCAGCCTTTGACACGCAGCGGCTAGTCCAACTTGATCGTGAATTGGGGACCTTCACTGAGTTACTCGGTTTATTGCAACGGGCATTGATTGATGAGCCACCGGTATTGATTCGTGATGGTGGCGTGATTGCAGCGGGTTATGACGAAGATTTAGATAAGTTACGACATATCCGAGACGAAGCGACGCAGTATTTAACCGATTTGGAACACCGTGAGCGTGAACGGACCGGTGTCGCGACGCTAAAAGTCGGCTATAACCGTGTGCATGGTTATTATATTGAGTTAAGTAAAAACCAAACGACGATTCCGACCGATTATGTCCGGCGACAGACATTAAAAAATGCGGAACGGTATATCACGCCAGAATTGAAGTCTTTTGAAGAGCAGGTATTAACGGCGAAAGAGCGCGCCTTGGCTTTGGAAAAGGCATTATATGATGCGTTGTTCGATAAGGTGATGCCGGACTTGGCTGTGTTGCAGGTATCGGCACATGCCTTAGCGGAATTAGATGTGTTGGTCAATTTGGCTGAGCGGGCTGAGACATTAGATTATGTTGCGCCTAGCTTTTCTGATGAGGCTGGGATTGTTATTGAGCAAGGGCGTCATCCGGTTGTGGAAGCGTCGACGGAGCAACACTTTTGCCCGAATGATTTGCACTTCTCAAAGCAAGCCAGATTATTATTGATTACCGGCCCGAATATGGGGGGTAAATCAACTTATATGCGGCAAGCAGCATTGATTGTGTTGTTGGCACATATCGGTAGTTTTGTGCCGGCCAAGAAAGTGGTGATAGGACCCGTCGATCAAATTTTTACGCGTATTGGCGCATCAGATGATTTAGCGTCAGGTCGCTCTACTTTTATGGTGGAGATGAGTGAAGCAGCGAATATTCTGAATAATGCGACACAGCATAGTCTGGTATTGATGGATGAAATTGGGCGGGGTACCAGTACGTTTGATGGTTTATCGTTAGCTTGGGCGTGTGCTGAGAAATTGGTGCGAGATATTGGCGCTTATAGCTTATTTGCAACGCATTATTTTGAGTTGACGCAGATTCCTGTCACTTATGATAAAGCAGAAAATGTACATTTAGATGCGATTGAACATGGTGATAAGATTGTGTTTTTGCATCAACTGAAACCAGGGCCTGCGAATCAAAGTTATGGTTTGCAAGTCGCGCAGTTAGCTGGTGTGCCTCAGGATGTGATTAAAGCAGCTAAGGTGAAATTAACCGAGTTAGAAGCAACACGTCAGTACTCGACCGACTTGGTTGAAGTGCAGCAAGCTGATTTATTTAGTGCTGTGGCTGCACCATCTGCGATAGAACAAGCATTAGCAGAGATTGACCCTAATGATTTGACGCCTAAGCAAGCATTAGATGTGGTGTATCAGTTACAGGCGTTATTGAAAAAATAATCACTCTCTAGTTTGCTATACAGCCTTTGATTAACTGTTGTAATTTTCTTTCGCCGAGTTTATTCATTAAAGCGATATTGTGTTCGGGAATTTGCTCTGGATTAGGGTAAGTTGCAATGGCTTTTTCTACACTGGCTTCCCTCAATAGATGCATTAGGGGATAGGGTGAACGATTGGTGTAGTTTTCAGGGTCATCCAGTTGGGTATTGGCAAATTGATAATCGGGATGAAAGCTGGCAATTTGAACAATGCCTTCGTAACCTTGATCAAAAAGGAGTTGTTCGGCCAAGTCTAGAAAGTCATTGTAGTCTTCAAAATGGTGCAAAACGTGGGAATGAATAATCAGTGTGGTTTCGATTTCTGAGTTATTCGCTAACTGAGTTAGTGCTTGTTCAAGGGTATCTAGTAAGGTAGTGATTTTGTCACTATGGCAGACCTGATAGTGAATCCGATTCTTGATGAATTCTCGTTTGGCAAAAGGGCAGAGGTTGAGGCCAATCACGATCTGTTCTAGCCAGTTTTGAGTGGTGAGAATGAAGGGTTGGTCTTCCTGTGTTTGGTTTGTCACTGTGTGATCACAATAGGCATATCAGTGGTGATACTGCCGCTATTTAAGATGGTGGCTCTGATACCCGCTTTTTCTGTGAACGCGTTGATGACTTGTTGTGGCGTCACTGACTCAGTCGCGAGGTTTTTGCTGAGCGAATGACAGGGCTCGCACAGTTCGGTGCCAATGAGTTTGACTTGCCCAATATGAAATTCTTTATCAATCAGTTGATTGAGCTTGATGCCTTTAGTGATGATATTACGTCGGGTATCTTGCTGATTAATATTTTGTTGGTATTGGTCGTTGAAGCTATCGATATGTTCACTTTCTATTAAGGTGATGTTTTGACCATGCCAACGGTGTTGATCAAAATGTCGATCTCCGACAATGCCTTTGTGGGCAATGACGTCTATTTTATCGACAGATTGTTGTTTATCGCTTGGCTTCGCGGCAATGTAAATTGCTTGGATCATGCTAAAAGGCGTTGTAACCAGTTTGAGATGTCTTCAATTTCTTGGTAGTGAACTTCATGGCCCATGCGGTACCTTTTGTATTCGGGCGTGTAGTTGCGTTTTATTAACTCTGATTCAGCCAATTTCGCTAAGGGTTCAGTAACGATGTCATCATGACTGCCTTGGAATATGTGGATGGGTATAGCTTGATTGGCGGTATGTGGCTCAATCGTTTTATAAGTGGCGAAATAGCTGGATAACGACATGAGCCCGGCTAAGGGCTTGTCGAAGGTTAAGCCGGCTTCGAAGATAACCGCACCACCTTGTGAGAAGCCTGCGAGGACAATTTTACTGCTTGGAATGCCCTGCGCGATTTCCCGTTCAATCAGCGCTTTGATAGCTTGCGCTGATGCCATAATTTGCGGGGTATCAATTTCTCTTTCCATATCCATCGCATAGATGTCATACCAAGCTGGCATGACGGCACCATTATTGATGGTGACGGGTATTGGTGGTGCGTGGGGAAAGATAAACCGGATGCCGAGGTTAGCGGGTAAGTTGAGTCTGGGGATGAGTGGCACAAAATCATGGCCGTTGGCACCTAAGCCATGTAGCCAAATGACAGCTGCATTAATATCGTCTGATGTTTCCACCATTTCACAAGGTAAATAGGTCATGGGGTGTATCTTAAATTAAGATTCTATATCTGGATAGACAGAAACGCAGTTTCTACCTTTATTTTTTGATTGGTAGAGTGCTTCATCGGCTTGTGCGATGAGCTCTTCTAAAGAAACCTGATTATTCAAGGCGGTGATACCTATGCTGATGGTGATCGATTTATCTGGCTGATGCGGGTGTTGCAGCATTTCAATTTTACTGCGAAGCCGTTCGGCTAAAGCATGTGCTTGCAACAAGTCAGTTTCTATCGAGATCAATAGAAATTCTTCGCCACCGACTCGGCCTAGACTATCCGTGACCCGTAGGCCAGAGTTAAGGCTTTGGGCAATCAGTTTGAGGACAGCATCACCCGTGGCATGACCAAAGGTATCATTAATTTGTTTGAAGTTATCAATGTCGATGGCTATGCAGCAATAAGGTCTGTCAAAGCGGATAGACCGATGCCATTCTTTCATAGCAAATTGCATGATAGAGCGTCGGTTTTGAATACCGGTGAGTGCATCGCGTGTTGCCAGTAATTGCATGGCATTGGCGTGTTTCTTAGAGCGTGACCAAAGTGCGGTGATGAGCGCTATAACAACAAGTGCTAGGGCAATGAGCAGATATTGAAGCTTTAAGGTAGATTGGCGGTGCTGGAGCTCTTGCTCTTGTTGTTGGTTAATCAAAGCGAGCTGTTCGTTTTCGGCTGCAAAGCGTTGTGTCTCAAATTGGACTTGAAGCCGTTGGGTGACTTCTTTGTTTTGGTGTTCAAGTAATTGTTGTTGTAGTGAGGCATAACGGTGATGGTGTTCAAGCGCTTGATCTAAGTTGACCAATTTTTCATAAGAGGCACTCAGCCCACGGTGAGTCCGCATCAGGGCTTTACTGAAAGGTTGTTTTTGCAGGACAGACAGTGCGGCTAAGTAATGTTCTAAACCTTGTTCGTAATGCCCTTGTTCGTGGGCAATATCACCCAGATGACGTTGAACCCGTGCTGCTTGGGTTTTGTCATGAATGGCGATGAAAAGGTGTAATGATTCGCGTAAGTATTTTTTGGCTGTTTTAAGCTTTGACTGTGCTTGAGCATTGACACCCATGGCCTTTAAGGTTGATGCAATGCCAACGTCATCGGCGAGTTGTCGGCTGATTTTTAGCGACGCTTTGAAGTTTTTATCGGCTTTTGAAAACTGTTTGCGTGAGGCATTCACATGACCGAGATTGAACAGGCTAACTGACAAGGCACTTTTGTCATTATTGGCTTTGTCTAATTTAACGAGTTCTGTGAAGTAGCGATAGGCTTGTTCTAGCTGACCAGTGTTGTAATAAACACTGGCCATTGAATTGAGGATGTCGTTGCGGATGGATTGATCTTCAAGGTTGTCGCTATTTTCATAGGCCTTGTTAAGCAGTTCTAAGGCTTGTTCGTATTGTGCCTGCTGAATGTGACCATCGGCCCGTTTGAGGAGTCTTTGTAAAACGGTGTTTGTCGTCGTGGTTTCAGCAGCTGTAACGATTTGTTCGGCATGGCTGGCGCTACTGAAGCTGAGTAGTATGATGACGCAAAATAAGGGCAATACAATCAATCGAGTGAGCATGTTGCTTTTTGGACTCCAGTCGGACAAATTTGGTTTGGATGAAATAATGCTCATAATTTTGCTATAAAGTGCTGATATTTAATGTGTTCTAGTCCTCAGTTTACGTAATTAGCTGGGGCTTTGAAGGTGGTGAGGTTGAGCGCCGGCGGAGGCACTTGGACATGAAAACCTTGGGTTTGTATATTCTTGATGACTTTGCTGACGTCTTCCCGGGCAAGCGGTTTGTCTTCCGATAAGATGATTTCCATGACGAACTGCGGTTCTTTGCCCATTGAGTCAAAAAGTGCTTGTGGTATATCTGAAAAGTCATCTTTTTTAATGATGTAGAGGTAGAGTCCGTCTTTACGACTGCTTTTATAGATGAATGTGTTCATATGTTGTCTGCTATTGAAATAGGGGGGTGATAGATAAGTTGGACGCTGGTGCCATCGGGGTCATAACAATAAAAGCTACGCGCGCCATCACGATGTGTTCTGGGGGGCTGTCGGAGTTCAATTTGATGCTGCTTCAGGAAAGCATACCAATCATCGACTTGTTCGGGTGTTTGAATGATGAAGCCAATATGGTCAAGTTTTTGTTTTGTGGGTTCGATCGTTTCGTTGCTACGGTGGAGGGCAAGGTTATCGTTACCGGAGGTTAAATATACATTATTGGTGTCGGGGCGCCATTCTATCGTCATGCCCAATAATTCGGTATAAAACTGCTCGCAGGCTTCAAAGTTTTTGACGAACAGGGCAATGTGTTTCATCCCTTGGGTTGATGCCGGTCTTTTGATTGTCGTGGTCATGATGTTTAATCGTTTTCTGTACGGGTGTTGATGATGGCATAATCGTGCGTTATTTCTGCTGCTTTTCCAAGCATTAAGGAGGCTGAGCAGTATTTTTCTGCGGATAATTCTACCGCACGTTTCACTTGATTTTCTTTGATATTGTCGCCAGTGATAATGTAATGAATATGAATGTGGGTGAAAATTTTAGGTACTTTTTCGCTGCGTTTGCCAGAAATCTCTACAACACAATCATCAATATTTTGTCGTGACTTCTTTAACATTTCGACAACATCAAAATTGGTACACCCGCCTAAACCCAGTAATAGCAACTCCATAGGGCGCATTCCAGTACCGTGACCACCCCGTTCTTCAGGGCCATCCATAATGAGGCTGTGGCCTGTTCCAGACTCACCGATAAATTGCACGTCTTCTATCCATTTCACTCTTGCTTTCATTCGTTTATAACCAATAGTTGATAAATTAGCTTAATTTTGACATATTTGGGCCGATATAGTTTAAAAGAGCTTTGCAGTAGGTGAAACTCTTCGCTTTTTGACTATGGTTAATTTAAAAGGATGAGTAATAAGTGGATTATATAAAATACAAACAAATAGAAGAAGATTTAGCTGACTTTTTTCGCGTTTGCCATAGTAAACATTACACAGCCAAATCAACCCTAATTCGCCCTGGCGATTCTGCTGATACGCTTTATTACCTTCGTGAAGGCTCCGTTACGATTGTGATGGAAAATGAAGACGGCGAAGAGTTGATCGTTGCGCATTTGAATCAAGGTGACTTTATCGGTGAGATTGGTCTGTTTTCAGAAACAATTGATCGTACAGTGACTGTTCGTGCAAAAACAGATTGTCGAACAGAAGAAATTACTTATCAACAAGTTCAAGCATTATCGACGACGACGTTGAAAGACTGCTACCCAAGCCTATTAACATTGTTGGCTGAAAATATGGCGAAACGGTTGTTATCGACAACACGAAAAGCCAGTGAATTAGCATTCTTAGATGTGACGGGTCGCGTTGCTGCAGCCTTAAAAGAGTTGTCTGCTCAGCCTGATGCGATGAAGCATGAAGAAGGTACACAAATTAAGGCAACACGCCAAGAAATTAGCCGTATGGTCGGTTGTTCTCGTGAAATGGCAGGTCGTGTATTACGTACGTTGCAAGATCAAGGTTTGGTCTGGGCTCGTGGTAAAACAATGATCATTTACGATGAAGAACATCGTAAACCGAGTATTGTTGCTGAAAGCTAGCTGAATAATGTGCTGAGCTGATGGCCTGGGTCATCAGCTCGCATTAATGCTTCACCGATTAAAAAGCCGTTAACATCGTTATCGCGCATCAAAGCCACATCCGCTGGCGTATGTATTCCACTTTCTGTAATGACCGTCTGGTTATCAGGTATCTGATTTAACAATTCCAATGTTGTTTCTAAGCGTGTTTCAAATGTGCTGAGATTTCGGTTATTAATGCCGATGAGCGGTAGGTTTAAGAGTAGGGCGCGTTCTAACTCAGCGGCATCATGGACTTCTACTAATACATCCATGTCTAGGTTTAATGCTAAGTCGGTCAGATCATTGAGTTGTTGGTCATTTAATGCTGACACGATTAATAAAATACAATCCGCGTTGATAGCCCGTGCTTCATAGACTTGGTAAGGATCTATAATAAAGTCTTTGCGAATGACTGGCAGCGATGTGGCTGCTCTTGCCTGTTCTAAATAAGCTTCATCACCTTGGAAAAAATCTCTATCAGTCAGGATCGATAAACAGGCTGCGCCATGCTGCTCATATGACTTTGCAATCTCAGCGGGCATAAAATTGGCTCTTAATAAACCTTTGCTGGGTGAGGCTTTCTTTATTTCGGCAATGACAGCGGCTTTTCCAGCATTCACTTTTGCTTCGATGGCCGTTACAAATCCTCTCGGCGCATCGGCATCTTCAGCGTGTGCCATCATTTGTTGTAGCGAGACTGTTTGACTGCGTTGGGCAATTTCTTGCTGTTTGCGATCTAATATTTTTTTTAGGATATCGGGTGTGTCAGCCATTATTTATCTTTGGTTATTTTAGTTATCAGGGTTTAAGTATTGCTACAGGTAACGAGGTCTTGTAGTTTTTGTTTTGCTTGGCCATTATCTATGACGGTTTTAGCTCGCTGAATACCATCAACTAGGCTTGGGACTAAATCTGCAGCATAGATAGCTGCACCAGCATTGAGGACAACAATATCGCGTGCTGGGCCTATCTCACCATCAAATACTGCATTGATGACGGCTAAGCTTTCTTGGGCATTATGAATGGCGAGCTGAGTCACTGGCGTGCGTTGCATTCCAAACTGTTCTGGTTCAATCTGATAACAGGAAATCTCGCCGTCTTTGAGTTCAGCAATATGTGTCGCTGAACCAATACTGATTTCATCTAAGCCATCTTCGGCGTGAACGACAAGCACGTGTTTACTGCCAAGTGTTTTGAGGACATTCGCCATCGGTTCAACCCATTTCTTATCAAATACGCCTAAGACTTGATGTTTTGCCTTAGCGGGATTGGTGAGTGGGCCTAATAAGTTGAAAATGGTTTTAATGCCCATTTCACGACGCGGGGTAATAGCATGTTTCATCGCACCATGATGTTTTTGGGCAAACATAAAACCGACACCAATGCTTTCAATACAATGTTTGACTTGTTCTGGGCTAACATCGAGGTTTACGCCCGCGGCCTCGAGGACGTCGGCACTGCCAGAACTACTGCTAATTGAACGGTTACCATGTTTGGCGACTTGGCCACCCGCTGCGGCGACAACAAATGCGGCGGCGGTTGACACATTAAAGGTGCTAGCGCCATCTCCGCCTGTGCCACAGGTGTCGACTAATGTTTGTGCTGAGATTTGTACCGGCGTAGCGAGTGAGCGCATGACGCTGGCTGCCGAGGCAATCTCTGTCACTGTTTCGCCTTTCATTTGTAGCGCGACTAAAAATCCGGCTATTTGGGCTGGCGTGGCCTCACCTGTCATGATTTGTTGCATGACGGCGGTCATTTGTTGATCGCTGAGGTCTTGTTGTTCTATTAAGACTTTAAGGGCTTGTTGGATATCCATGGCACGCTCGGTTAACGGTCAAGAAAGTTCTTGAGCAAGGCATGGCCCTGTTCAGTCAGGATCGATTCAGGGTGAAACTGTACGCCTTCGATTGGCAAGGTTTTATGTTGGACGCCCATGATCTCATCGATGCTACCATCTTCATTTTGTGTCCAGGCTGTGACTTCAAAACAGTCGGGCAACGTGGCTTTTCTAATGACTAGTGAATGATAACGTGTTGCTTTAAAAGGGTTTCTTAACCCACTGAAAATACTGTTGTTATTATGAAATACAGGAGAGGTTTTTCCATGCATTATCTCGTTAGCGTGAACGATCTCGCCGCCGAAGGCTTGGCCGATAGATTGGTGCCCTAAGCACACACCAAGGATGGGTTTTTTGCCTGAAAAGTGCCGAATGACATCGAGTGATATACCGGCTTCATTCGGTGTGCATGGGCCGGGAGAAATCACAATTTTATCTGGATTAAGGGCTTCAATTTCAGCGATGGTAATCTTGTCATTACGATGAACTTGCACATCAGCACCGAGTTCACCGAAGTATTGAACGAGGTTGTAAGTGAAGGAATCGTAATTATCTATCATCAATAACATTGCGTGATGGCCATTATTTGTGTTGGTGTTGATTGAGGTCAAGGCCGGCTTCTGCCATCGACACGGCACGGAATATAGCGCGTGCTTTATTCATGGTTTCTTGCCATTCCATTTCGGGCACAGAGTCGTAAACAATGCCCGCGCCAGCTTGAATATGCAGGGTATTATCTTTGATGACGGCTGTACGAATCGCAATGGCGGTATCCATATTGCCAGACCAAGATAAATAACCGACTGCACCGGCATAAACACCCCGTTTGATCGGTTCCAATTCGTCAATAATTTCCATCGCCCTGACTTTGGCAGCGCCACTGACGGTACCGGCAGGGAAAGTCGCGCGTAATGCATCAATACAGGTCATATCGGGTATCACTTTACCCGTGACATTAGACACAATGTGCATTACGTGGGAATAACGTTCGATGATCATTTTGGCCGTCAGCTTAACGGTGCCTATTTGACTCACACGGCCAGCGTCGTTACGGCCTAAGTCGATGAGCATGAGATGTTCTGCCAGTTCTTTGGGGTCAGCTAAAAGCTCTTGTTCTAGCGCTTTGTCTTCTTCAACTGTTTTACCACGAGGTCGTGTGCCAGCAATGGGGCGAACGGTGACTTCATCTTCTTCCATCCGAACAAGGATTTCCGGTGATGAGCCAACGATATGGAAATCATCTAAATTGAGGTAATACATATAAGGCGACGGATTCAAGGTTCTTAATGAACGGTATAAATCCATTGCTCTTGCAGAAAAAGGAACTGACAGTCGTTGTGACAAAACGACTTGCATGATGTCACCATCAGTAATGTACTGTTTGGCCTTTTCAACGGCATCAATAAACCCATCATGGGTAAAGCAAGAGACGAAATCAGACTCGTCGACGGTTTTGCTGATGTGTTGTGAGCCAAAGTTCGGTATTGCTGTACGTAGTCGTAGGGTTAATTCATCTAATGCTTGTTGTGCTGATTGATAAGCATTATTTGTGCTTGGATCAGCATGAACAATCAGGAATAGTCGGCCAGAGAGGTTGTCAAAGACGATTAAATCATTTGAGACCATTAAGAGAATATCTGGGCAGGCTAAAGGGTCCGGGTTCGGGCTCTCACCGAGTCGTGGTTCTATATATCGTACGGTGTCATAACCAAAATAACCGACAAGACCGCCATTAAAGCGTGGCAAATTGGCTAAATCAGGGACTTTGTATTGGTTTTTGTAGTTTTCTATCCATGACAAGGGATCATTGCTGGTTGCTTGATCAATAATCTCATCTTGGTGAATCGTGATAATGTCTTGGCCTGTGACTTTAATAACAGTGTCACACGGTAGGCCAATGATTGAATAACGGCCCCATTTTTCACCGCCATGGACAGATTCAAATAAATAAGAATAAGGTGCGTCGGCCAGTTTTAAATAGGTGCTCAGTGGTGTATCGAGATCGGCAAGAATTTCTCTGGCAACTGGAATACGGTTGTAACCTTGCTCGGCATATTGATCGAATTCAGCGCGCGTCATCATTGTGCTTACAATAACCCTGCTAATTCGCCAAAGCTATCAATCACGCTATTTAGATTTGATGACTGAATATGACAATCAGGCACGCTATCATCTAGCGTGCCGTCAGAGTCAATCAGGATCATTTTGGATTTGTTTAACGCCATTATTTAAACTTATTCGGTTTAAATTTTAGCTTGTGCTAATTCAGCGCGTAATGCGGCAATGATTGTTTGATAGTCATTGGCATCACTCGCTTGTGCTGCATTAAATACCGCTGAGCCAGCGACAAAAGTACGTGCACCTGCTTCTGCGATTTCACGGATGTTTTTCACATTGACACCGCCATCGATTTCTAAATCAATGTCGTAGCCACTTTCGTCAATCATTTTACGTGCTTGACGTAGTCTATCTAGCGTATGCGGGATGAAAGACTGACCACCAAAACCTGGGTTAACAGACATTAATAAGATGCGGTCTACTTTATCCATGACATGTTCAGCTAAAGATAAAGGCGTTGCTGGGTTGAAAACGAGACCTGTTTTGCAGCCTTCGTTTTTAACAAGCTGTAAGCTACGATCTATATGATCAGATGCTTCAGGGTGGAATGTGATAAAGCTAGCGCCAGCTTTAGCAAAATCAGGGATAATGCGATCGACAGGTTTAACCATAAGGTGGACGTCGATTTCAGCTGTTACACCATGCTTGCGTAATGCTTCACACACTAGAGGACCAATGGTGAGGTTGGGAACATAGTGGTTATCCATGACGTCGAAGTGAACAATGTCAGCACCTGATGCAAGGACGTTATCGACTTCTTCGCCTAAGCGCGCAAAGTCAGCAGATAAGATGGACGGAGCAATTTGAAAATCAGCCATAGTGATACTCTCTATAAAGTTATATTAATAGGTCTTGCTGTCAAAACAGCTTATTTTATCGTAGTTAGCGGGTTTTTTCAGCTTTTGTAAAATGGTATAGCTGATTATACTGCCCACTGTATTCAATTTCGTTTAGATTGAGAGAAGTGTATTTTGAAACAGATTTATGTTGTTTTTCTTTATTGTTTAGTGAGTTGGTCTGCTTTTGCGGCTGATGATATGACAGATATGGGCGATGAATCATCCATTGAAACGGGTGTTGTTGAGATTGATGGCGCTGCTGAGACTGATTCAAAGTCCAGTATGATGCGTCAAATTAGTCCGGTGGCGGGCTATCAGGCTTTGTCGGTGGCGGGTCAAGATATTGATGCGGCTTATCTCGAAGAAAGCTTGGGCGAACGCTATGGCGCTATCGTATTGTTCCATGATCAAGGCGAGGCTTTTGAAAGTAATGGTGTGATTACGCCGTTACGGCATCAACTGGCAGAGCATGGTTGGTCGACATTAACCTTAACCTTTGATTTGCCCTTTGAGCCCAATGTAATGCTATCTGCGTCATTAGATAAAGAAGCGATGTCAGCTGAGGGTGAGGAGACTGACGATGTTGACGCGTCTGATGAAGAAGCTGAAGCTGAAGCACAAGAGACAGAAGATGCGAGCGGTGACGTTAATGATGATGTCATTGATAACACAGCGATGAAAGCCGATTTGCCGCCAGTGCCTAATTTAGAACGAATTGAGGCGGCATTGGCGATGTTGCAAGCGAAAGGGATTAAGCAGGTGATATTTCTAGGTCATGGCAAAGGGGCTGAGGTGGCAATTGACATGTTAGATTCGCAAACCTTGCCTGTTGCGGGTTTAATTCTGGTTGGTTTGTCTGATGTGGACGTCGATGATGATTTTAAAGGCCTCGAAATTCCTGTGTTAGAAGTCTATGGTACACAAGATTTACCGGGTGTTGCGATGGCGATTAAACAACGTAAAGCCAGTATGAAGCGGGTTGCTAAGCCTAATTATGCGGTACGACAAATTTTAGGGGCTAATCATGTATTTTATGGTTTAGAACCGATGTTATTGATGACAGTACGTTCTTGGTTGAAAGCGACGTTTATTAAGCCTGGTAGAAAGTAGATGCGCTTGTATGATGGGTTAGTTGTTCATCAATCCCAGTCTGATGATGGTGTGATTGAGGTCGTGGATGATGGTGATATTCGCTCTTTACATTTTGGGACGTTTCCACGGCAAAGCTGTATGTCGATGGAAGTACCACATACACTAACACTGACGTATACCGAAGCAATGATGGCGGCATTATTGCTCAATTCTAAGCCACAACGCATTTTGGTTGTGGGCCTAGGCGGTGGTTCGTTGGTAAAGTATTTACTCCATCATTTTCCTGAGTGTCAGATTGATGTGGTGGAATATCGGGAAGATGTGGTTAAGGTGGCGCATGGTTATTTTCAAGTACCTGAATATGACGATCGGTTGAACATTCATGTCGGTGATGGTTATTTATTCGTACAAGAACAGTTTTATAAAGATGACGTTGGCTACGATATGTTGTTAGTTGATGCTTATGATCATATTGGTATGGCGGCGAGTGTGGGTATTCAAGCTTTTTTTGATGCCTGTGCGGGGTTGTTGACGCCAAGTGGTGTGATGAGTATTAATCTATGGGGTACTAATCGACCGATGTTTAAGCAATCGATGGCGCGGATTAATGACAGTTTTGAAGGACGAAGTCTCACCTTGCCGGTTGAAGATAAAGGGAATGTGATTTGTTTGGCCACTAAGCAGTTGGTCACGCAATCAAAGTTGAAACGGTTGAAGAGGTCAGTGGATGATTTGGAAGCACAATTTCAAATTAATTTGCCAAAATCGTTATATGAATTAACGCGGCGTAATCGACCGATAATCGGTAAGCTGTTTTTTTAGTTTGTGGGTGCATTGAGTTGATAATGAAACATATTTTTTCTGTTCTGATGTTAGCTGTTTTGGCTTTGACGTCTGGTTATGTGTCTGCAAAAACGGACGAAATTTCGCTATTGTTATCGCGGTCGACGCATACCTTATATGTTAAAAAAGGCACGTTTATTTTAAAAAGTTATAAGGTTGCATTGGGTAGTGGCGGCCGTGCGGGTAAGTTGCGTGAAGGCGACGGCCGGACGCCGATGGGTAAGTATAAGATTATGCAGGTGCGTGATAGTGGCCGTTTTCATTTATTTATGCAGTTGAATTATCCGAGTATTCAAGATGCCAAGCAGGCTTACATCAACAAATTAATCACACGTAATGAATACAGAACGGTATTAGATGCCCATATTTTTGGTCAATTACCACCGCAAAACTTGCCTTTAGGCGGCGCGATTGGGATTCATGGGATTGGTCTTGAAAATCAGGAAAAGTTGAAAATACATCAGAATATCGATTGGACAGAAGGATGTATCGCCTTGCGAAATGCCGAGGTGGAAGAGTTGAGTCAATATGTCTCGATCGGGACCGAAATCCATATCGTTGATTAAAGCGTTGATTCTTTATTAGGTCAATTTTGGGTTTGTTATAGAATAGCGGCTTTAAATGACAATAACGACAAAATTGAGCTTTTATGCACGCTGCACCTGACCTTTTTTCTTACCGACAATACTGGGCACACCGTTTTGGTGTGGCTGAACAATTGCCGATCTCACGTGAAGAAATGGATGATCTTGGCTGGGATAGTTGTGACATTATCTTAGTCTCAGGCGATGCATATGTCGATCACCCTAGCTTTGGTATGGCATTAATTGGCCGACTGTTGGAATCGCAAGGTTTCCGAGTGGGTATTATCTCTCAGCCTGATTGGACCAATACCGACGATTTTAAACAGCTGGGCCAGCCGAATCTATTTTTTGGCGTCACGGGCGGCAATATGGATTCGATGGTCAATCGTTATACCTCGGATCGCCGTATTCGTCACAATGATGCTTACACAGCCAGTGGCGAGGGCGGCAAGCGTCCAGACCGGTGTGTGGTGCCTTATAGCCAGCGCTGTCGTGAAGCCTATAAAGGTGTGCCGATTATTATTGGTGGCATTGAAGCGAGTCTTCGTCGTATTGCCCATTATGATTATTGGTCAGAAAAAGTCCGTCGAAGTGTCATTATGGATTCAAAAGCGGATTTATTGGTTTATGGTAATGGCGAACGGCAAGTGGTTGAAATTGCCCATCGTTTGGCTAACAAAGAATCAGTAAAAGACTTAACGGATATTCGTGGTACTGCTTTCGTGATGAAGCATGGTCAGCGCGAAGGATGGTGGGAAAAAGATTCAACGAGTGTGGATACACCGGGCAAGTTAAACCCACCGATGGATCCATATGAGATGAAAACAGCAGAGAGCTGTGAAGACTCAAAACAAGCTGAAGCTGGATCTGGATCTGGCAAAAGAGAAGATGGTGCACAAGTGATTCAAATTCATTTCAAGCGTGCTGAAATGAAAGACAAGTCACATACTGTTGTGCGTTTGCCGCCTTATGGTGAAGTGAAAGCTGACAGGGTGTTGTATGCCCATACCTCTCGGATATTACATTTAGAAACTAATCCGGGTAATGCCTTGGCGTTGGTGCAACAACATGGCGAGCGGGATGTGTGGTTAAACCCACCGCCGATACCATTAACAACACCTGAAATGGATGGTGTCTTTGATTTATCTTATAGTCGTGTACCGCATAAATCATACGGCGATCAAAATATTCCCGCTTATGAAATGATCCGGTTTTCGGTCAATATTATGCGCGGTTGCTTCGGTGGCTGTACTTTCTGTTCGATTACCGAGCATGAAGGCCGAATTATTCAAAATCGATCAGAAGATTCGATCATCAAAGAAGTCGAAGCGATTCGGGATACCACGCCCGGCTTTACCGGTGTTATTTCCGACTTAGGTGGTCCAACAGCGAATATGTATCGCTTGGCCTGTAAAAGTGAAGTGATTGAAGCCAGTTGTCGCCGTTTATCATGTGTTTACCCAAGTATTTGTAAAAATTTAAATACCGACCATACGCCATTGATTAATCTCTATCGTCGGGCACGTGCTTTGCCGGGTATTAAGAAAATTTTGATTGCATCAGGTTTGCGTTATGACTTGGCCGTGTTATCACCTGAGTATGTCAAAGAGCTGGTGACACATCATGTTGGTGGCTACTTAAAAATTGCGCCGGAACATACCGAAGAAGGCCCGCTAGATCAAATGATGAAACCGGGTATTGGTACTTATGACAAGTTCAAAGCCATGTTTGAGAAGTATTCTAAGGCGGCCGGTAAAGAACAATATTTAATTCCGTACTTTATTGCTGCCCATCCGGGGACGACGGATAAAGATATGATGAACTTGGCGCTCTGGCTTAAACGTAATGACTTTAAAGCAGACCAGGTGCAAGCTTATCTGCCATCACCGATGTCAGCGGCTGCGGCAATGTATCACTCTGGCAAAGATACGTTGAAAAAAGTGAAGCGTAATGGCGGTGATATTGTGGTGCCAAAAGGCATTAAAGTTCGCCGTTTGCATAAAGCCTTTTTACGTTATCACGATCCGGAAAATTGGCCGATGTTACGTGAAGCGTTAGCCAAAATGGGTCGGGCTGATTTAATTGGTAACGGTAAAAAACATTTGATTCCAACTTGGCAACCAGCGGGGACTGGTGGGCAAGGAGAAGGTCGACGCGTTAGTGCTAAATCGGAGCAGGCGAAAGCACAGAGAATTCGGACGCAGCATGTGCGGGGTGGGAAGTTGACTCGGCGTCGGCAGAGGTAGTCATTCCCGAGCTGTTGCTTATTCGGTTCTCAAATACCGGGGAATTAAGCTTATGTTGACCTAGTTTAGTTTATAAATCTGCTGGGCAAGTTGCTGATTTCCATTCGCCGATGGTGCGTATATTAGTGGCGCCCATTCCGACGATATTACTAACAGCACTGGATTCGTGATACTTGGATGTGATGACTTTGGTATGAATGGTGGTGATGTTACCTGCACAGTTGAGTTCACCGATGAATTCTTTGTTGTTGCTCTTTGTGACGTTAAATTTGCATTGTTGTTGATCGCCGAATGCTTCTCGCATTTGTTTGTCCATATCTTTAAGTGTGTCTTCGGTGATGCATTGTTTGACAACAGGCTGTTTCATTTGGCTTTCCATCATGGCATGCATTTGAGCTCGTTGTGCTTCAGGCACACTGGCTAACATTTGCTTAATCATGTCACTTTCTTCTATTTCTGTGGTCGTTTCCCAATAGCCTAGTGCCATATCAAGTGGGACAATTGTTTGTGCAGCATTGGCAAAAAAAGCGGTGAGTAGGAGGCTGATGAATGCGGTGAATTTCATTGTAAGGCCAATATTTAAGGAAGTGATGCTGCTGAGTATATTAAGCTTACGGCGTTAGCGCAAACCTGAGCAGATGGTTAATATATGCGGTGACAGAAAGCTATTTTATGCTATTAACCATGGTAGCCAGCTTGATTGTAGCGCTGAATTCTATCATTTTGGATTTTAGAATAAACTCAAGTTATTTAAGTTTCTAGGGCCTTAAATCAGTGTGTTTTGTTGACGGTTTCCATCATTGAAACGAGGGCGCGATCCATCAGCGGTCTAGATTGATCCAGTACTGAGGCTTCGCCTTTCTCGAACATGGCTGCAAGTTCGTGTTCTGACCATTCTGCTGCTTTGATGCCTTTTGATGTGACAAAAAGACAGCGTTTGGTGAGATTGCTGCGCCATGAGAACTTGATACGGCGTGGTTCTTTATCGACCTCTTGGATATCGACCCATGTGCCAATTTTGAGCTTTTTAACTTTCTCAATGGCGGAGACACTTGAGTACATTTCAAGCTCGACGCGTTTATTGGGATCTTCTATCTTGCTCGGTTCTGGTGCGGTGTCAGCATCAAAGCGTGTGAGTTCATTTTCGAGAATTTCATCGCCATTTAAAATCTTGATGTGACAGCGTTGCAATGCTTTTAATAATACAGTTAGGGTATTGGGTGTAATCGGTGTTGCTTGCAGATAGGATTGGACTTCTTTATGTAAGCCAGGAATGAGCTCTAGTCGTTGTTGTCTTTCTTCTTCGCTGTCTGTCGGTTTAATACTCAGCAAGAGTTGTTTGATGAGATTAAGGCTAGTTTGCCATTGTTCACTTTCGTCGCCTTTTTGAATAAGGCGTAGGCGGAGTGATTGTTTCCAACCATCTTCGATGAGGGAGACAATTACTTTAGGGACAGGTGAGGCTTCAACATAAAGGTCGTGGATAATTTTGTCGACATGATGTTGTGCGAGTTGTACGCGTTCTTGGCCTTCGCTGGTATCAGCGGTGAGTTTTTCGATTGCTTCGCTATTGTGTTGTTGTTGGCCAGCGAATTCGACAAGTTCTTCATTTATTTGGTCGAATAGGCGAATGTCAGTGTCGAAGTTGTTGATGAGGTTAGTGACAATATTATCGATGTGTTTGTAGAGTGGATCTTGTTCGTAATGCTTGGTTTGTGTCCAGCCAGTAGCCGCTTGAGCAAGGTTGTTGAGTAATCTGCGTGCAGGATGGTTTTTATGTTGGAAGAAGCCTTTATCGGCAATGGAAATTTTCAACATAGGAATTTGTAGGCGGGCTAATAAACCGCGCATAGGCAATAAAATGTTTTTATCTTCTAGGATGAACTCAAACAATAAATCCATGATATCGAGGGTGTCGTTATCAAGTGGGCTGATGGTTTGATTAATGCCGTTGGCATTGCCTTTTGCATTTAAGGTTTGGATCAGTGTGGGTCGTACTTGGGGGAGCTCTATATTGCCTTGCTCTGAAATACTGACATCGTTTTGCTGATGTTGAATACTGGATAAGGCTGATAATAGCGATTGATGATCGGCAACTGAGGTCAGTTGTTCCTCGGGTCCTGACGCGGTGGTATAGCCTTTGCTTGAGGCAGCTGTTGAACGTGTTACTAGTTGACGTAGGCTGTTAAATAACTCACTACCAGCTGATGTTGCTTGACCTTGGTTATTGATTTGGTAATCAACGGCTTCATCGAAGGGTAGATTCAGGTTATCGCTGTTACCACTGACGAGGTTGTTACTGGCTCTATCAGCGGCTGTTTTTGCTGAACGCGTTTTAGATGGGATTTTTGGTAAAATACCGTTCTCAATAAGTTGTTTATTGAGTGTTTGGTACAGTTGGAAAAGGCTATTGACTGCTTGTTTTTCGTATTGTTTGTAGATGGCAAGTTTGATTGGAATACTGACGGGTAACGGTGAGATGGCTTTTTTAAGGTGCGTGATGAGGTTGTCTGAATCAAGCGGGTTGTCCAGTTTCGCTTCGCTTTCTATTCCCAACATATGCGCAAAGCGGGCTGTGAGCCGGCCTATTTCGTTGCCACAAACGGATTGACTGCGCCCACTAATACGCTTGATGGCAATCTCTTCTTCTAAGTCAGCATTCTGTAATAAGCTGAGTTCGCTTTCGCTAATGTCGAGGCTGGTGTCGTTGTTCGTCGTCTTTAGATGTGGATAGCTTTTGGCGGCTGGTTTTTTCCAGAAGGCATCGAAGTCATTGACGATATTTTGGGTGAATTTTTTCTTGATATCTCCCTGAACGAGCCGAATTTGGCGCATGGCAGTGAAATATTCTTCTTGTTTTTGGTTACTTTCTGCTTTGTCTGCAAGGTCAAAGAGGGCATCATCTAAGCCATCGAAGAAGGCGAAGCTTTTTGGTAGGCGGGTTAATAATGTTTCTCGACAGACCTTGATCGCCTGTTGAGCTGCTGGGGACAGTGCGGTGTTTTGGTTGGCGCAAGTGCCGAAGAGAACTTTATCGTCTGCCACCATGATTCCACCTTGAGTATCTATCTAAACTATCATTTGAGTTATCTATGGGTAAGATAATAATCGTTTGTTATAGTGAAAAGTGTGAAGAGGCTCTCTCTTTTCGCAGACTTTGCGACAAAGTCGTGATTTCATGCTGTTTTAACACTTCTTTTTTATTGACCCTGCGGGGCACTATGCGACAAAAAATGACTCGAGATGGTTTACCTTGGCTGACTATTTTACTCCATTGGGGAGTAGGAATGGTGGTTTTAGTACTGTTTTTTTTAGGTATTTGGATGGTTGGATTAGATTATTATCATCCATGGTATTACCAAGGACCATGGTGGCATAAAGGCCTGGGCGTTGTGTTGTTGGTTTGGCTGTTGTGTCAAAGCCTTTGGCAATTTTATCGTGTTCCTGCTGTCTCATTGTTGAAGCGGGGAAGTTGGCAGGCGCGTTTGTCGACGATGATGCATGTTGCTTTGTTACTACTGAGCTATTTATTGGTTTTGAGTGGTTATTTTATTGTGACGGGTCAAGGGCAGGGTTTGGTTGTGTTTGATTGGTTTAACCTACCTGCTGTGGTAAAACTAAATGATATGGCGATGCAATGGTTCGGTGAGTTTCATTGTTATGCTGCTTATATATTGATATTTTTAGTGGGGTTACATGTTTTTGCGGCACTGAAACACCATTTTTTTGATAAAGATGCTGTACTAAGTCAAATGTTAGGTAAAAGGAGATATTAAAATGTGGTTAAGTCGGTATTGCTTGTTTTTTCTATTGTTGTCGCCGTTGGTATCGATGGCTGAGGAATATGAATTCGATATAAAGGGTATGCATGCGTCTATTGATTTTCGTATTCAGCATTTAGGCTATAGTTGGATGAGTGGTCGATTTAATCGCTTTGATGGTGCGTTTAGTTATGACGAAGCTAATCCGGCGGCATCTAAGGTGTCAGTGACGATTGATACGGCGAGCATTGATACTAATCATGCCGAACGCGATAAGCATTTACGCGATGTGGCTTATTTGGATGTAAAAAAATTCCCGAAGGCGACCTTTGTTTCTACCTCTTTTGATCAAAATGCTGATGGCACAGCTATTCTAATCGGTGACTTTACTTTTAGAGGCATCACTAAACCACTAGAAATTGCAGTTACACCTGTTGGTCATGGTGCTGATCCGTGGTTTGGCTACCGACGTGGTTTTGTGGGTGAAACACAATTTAAGCTGACTGATTATGGCATCAGTGTCAGTATCTTAGGTGAACAATCTAATGATATTTATTTAACCTTGTCGGTTGAAGGAATAAGAAAGTAGTTTATGTTGTTAGCTTATCAGATTGAAATTTAATAATAAAAATATATTTTTATGCTTGTTTAAGAATTGAAAAGCGGGATTTACATCGATTAGCCTATAATAGCGGGCTTATTCAATTTTAAGTTAGATGACGACAATCCATTAATGAATATTCTTGCTTTAGATAGTTGTACTGAAATGTGTTCAACCGCGTTGTTATATGATGGAAAACGCTACGAACAGAGTGAATTAACACAGCGTGGTCACTCTGATTTGGTGTTGGGGATGATGGATGGCTTATTTGAGCAGTCAGCCTCGACAATTTCTGATGTTGATGTCTTGGCATTTGGCCGTGGTCCGGGTTCGTTTACGGGGGTTCGAGTTGGCGTGAGTGTCGCTCAAGGTATCGCTTTTGCGAGAGATATTCCTGTTGTAGCTATTTCTTCGTTGGCCGCAGTGGCTCAAAAAGCAGCAAATGAAATCGGCGCTGAGTATATCGCGGTGGCGATGGATGCGCGGATGGGGGAAATCTATTGTGCCCATTATCATTACGATGGCCATGTGGTTAATTTACTGAATCAAGAGCGCGTGTGTGCCCCTGACGAGTTTTTGCCTTTTAATCAGGTCGAATGTGTCGGTGTTGGGTCGGCATGGCGTGTTTACGAGACAGCGTTAAAAGCCAATTTTGGCGATAAGGTCGTGCGTGTAGAGGCTGACTATTTTCCTGAAGCCTGTCATGTGATTAGGTTGGCTGAAATTGAGATATTGGCGGGTAAGTTAGTCAGTGCTGATCAGGCTTTGCCGGTTTATTTGCGTGATAATGTGGCGAAGAAAAAGGCTGAACAAGGTGGTTAAACAGCACGATAATATTTATGCATCGGCATTAGATGAAATCATTGATTTTCAGTTTGATGAACGCGTGGTGTCTGTTTTCCCCGATATGATTCAACGTTCGGTGCCTGGTTATAGCACGTTGATTTCAAATATAGGTATTTTGGCTGGCCGGTATGCTCAAGCGAATACGCATTGCTATGATTTAGGCTGTTCATTGGGTGCGGTTAGTCTGTCGATGCGGCAGCGAATAAATCAGCCTGGCTGCGATATTATTGCTGTCGACAATTCCCCAGAGATGATTGAACGTGCGAAGGCTTTGTTGACGACAGATTTGGCAACGTCTGATTCTGTTGTGCCCGTTGATTTACAGTGTGCTGATATTGCAGAGACGACGATTGAAAATGCTTCTGTTGTGGTGATGAATTTTACTTTGCAGTTTATCCCACTAGACCAACGGTTAGCATTGATTGAGCGGGTTTATGCTGGATTGAAGCCGGGCGGGGTGTTGCTCCTATCGGAAAAACTGGCTTTTACTGATCCACAGCAGTCGGACTTCTTAATCGACACGCATCATGATTTTAAAAGGGCGAATGGCTATAGTGATCTTGAAATTAGTCAGAAACGTTCGGCGTTAGAGAATGTGTTGGTGCCTGAGGCTTTAGCGCGCCATGAGCAACGTTTATCGTCGGCAGGCTTTGCGTTTAGCAGTGTATGGTTTCAGTGTTTTAATTTTGCGTCGATGATTGCAATCAAATGAGCCACTATGATGGGTTTTATTCTCAGCTTACAGCGATGGGGTTACCTGATTGGGCTACTGAATTAAAACCTCTCGTTGAAAGCCGGTTAGCCCGCGATGCTCATGGCAAGATGCCAGTTTGGCAGGCGGCATTGGCTGCTTTACCTGAATTAGATGTCGATGATATTGATTTAAGTTCTGGTGTTCGAATTGGTGATGTCACATCGATTTCACAAGTTGAGCGTGATACCGCGGCTGATCAGCTACAACATTTTCATCCTTGGCGGAAAGGGCCGTACCAGCTATTAGGGATTGAACTAGATACAGAGTGGCGATCCGATTGGAAATGGAATCGGGTTTTACCACATATTCAACCTTTGGATGGCCGAACTGTTTTGGATGTGGGTGGCGGCAATGGTTACCATGGTTGGCGTATGCTGGGGGCTGGGGCAAAATTAGTGATTGGTATTGATCCAACACGGGTATTTGCGATGCAGTATTTGGTGATGCAGCGTTATATTCAGTCTCAACAACATTATGTATTGCCGATTGGTATTGAAGAGTTGCCTGAGAACTTACAGTGTTTTGACACCGTGTTTTCGATGGGGGTGTTGTATCATCGCCGATCTCCTTTAGACCATTTATATGAGCTTCGTGCTTGTTTACGATCTGGTGGTGAATTGGTACTTGAAACGTTGGTCATTGAAGGTGGGTTGGGCGAAGTCCTGATGCCGGAAGCACGTTATGCCAAAATGCGTAATGTGTGGTTCATTCCCTCTGTTGAGACTATGTGTTTGTGGCTTCAGCGCTGTGGTTTTAAAGCCGTTAAGTGTGTTGACCAAACGGTGACGAGTCTGGAGGAGCAAAGGGCGACAGAGTGGATGTACTTTGAATCATTGGCTGATTTCTTAGATTCTGACGATCGAACTAAAACAATTGAAGGCCACCCGAGTCCATTACGGGCGACCTTCGTTGCGAAAGCACCTTAATTTCTAAGACATTCCGCTTTTCTATCTGATGTGATATCGGCTGCCTGAGACGACATAGCCTCGTCCTGCTCTGTCGTAGCACATCGTGCCACCAATATCTTGATAACGGCCATGGCGATCAGTGACGGTTTTACTCACTGGATGACATGACTTTTGGTATTGGCGGTAGTGATTATTATTGTATGCAGACTTTCTTTGATGTTGTGTATGTAGCCTTTTTTTAGGCTGGTAATAATGGTGTGAGTATCCCTGTCTATAATTGTTGGGTTTGTTATAGTTTTGGTAGTGTGGAGAAGCATGTTTTTTGTAATGCTTTTTAGCGAAGTAGCTATGCTTATTTTTATAATGCTTTTTAGCATAGCGATAGTTGTTTTGATAATAGTGTTTCGCTTTATAGTTATTATGACCGAAGGCATGTTGTTTCTGCTTGTAGTGATGTTTGGCAGGGGTGTTATAGCTTAAACTTAAGCCATTATGGTGGTTACCTAAATTGATGGTTAATCCACTATGCCGTGAATAATCACCTGCATAACTATTAAAACTTATCAAGGCCGCGACGGCTAATATTAAAACTGATTTAGTTATATATTTCATTGTCTTATTTCCCTATCTTACTGTGGTTTATTATTGTTATTGTTTTACAGTTTCCACTAATAGGACAGTCTGCTTTAGAAACAGTTTCGTCATTATTTAAGTTGTATGTTCTGATTTTACGTTGTAGTTATCGGCCTATGTGTCTGGCGTTTATTAGATGTGATGGCTGGCCTGTTTGGTTATGAATGAGCAGTGAATTCAGCAATATGATTTGATTATATGAGGCAAAAAGAGGTGATTACTATTTGACTTCAAGTCCGATCCTTTACTTTATCTATGTGATTTATCAAAATAAAATAAAAACAGGTATACAAATTTGTTGATTTAACTCAATGCTAAAACACGCTAATTTTTTTGTGGGAATTGGGCGGTACGGTGTCTCAGAAGCTGTCATATATGGACTGTGTGGCGCTATTTGTCGATATTGAATTGTTAATTATTCTTTACAAATAATTGAACTGGCTCACGTATAAGCTGTTGACCTTATCCAAGTTAAGGGTGAGGATGCGTTCTAGGCTCTGAGGAATTTTGACACCTAATTCAAACTGTGGTGAGTTAACCTTTAGTAACAAGCTTTCACAACTTGCATGGACATAAGGATAGAGCAATGCTTCAAATAAAAGGTTTTTCCATTGGTAACCAAGTTCGGACGATAGTTATCTTTCTAGGCTTTATGTTGGTGATGTCTTCGACTTTTGGCAAATACAACGTCAATATGGTTGGCGATGAGCTAAGTACAGTTCAAAATGAGACCTTAATTGAGAAAATGCTGCGGGTCTCTGGTGAAACGGCCACGACGAAAAATTTTTCTCAACTTCGCTTCTGGATGATTACAAGGGAGGAAGGTTCTCCAACCAGTTTTCTTTGTAATGTGATGGCTCTTAAGGTGTTTATTTTTTGATGACTCCTGTTATGGGTTCGGTACGAAGCCTTCTTTTATGCTTGATTGTTTTATTCTCCGGTTTCTCTTATGCAGAGAATTCAGTGAAGACATTGCCTGTTAATGCAGCAAAGATTGTCTATATTGGTTCTGATATTGAGATTCCTTTTTGGAAGACGATGTCACGGGGTATTGCTCAGCGTGCTAAGGCTTTAGGCTACGAGTTGACTATTTATAATGCTGAAAACAGTGTTAAAACTGAGCTGCAACACACAGTAAAAGCCATTAGAGATGGCGTTGATGGCATTATTATCTCACCCCAGACTTCGTCATCTTGTGCCATGGTTCTTAAACTAGCGAAAGAGGCTAGTATTCCTGTTGTTATTGCCGATATCGGTACTGATGGAGGGGACTATGTTTCTTATATCTCTTCCGATAATCACCAAGGAGCTTATGATATTGGCCGGGTGCTGGTGACAAATTTAAAAGCACTTGGCTGGCAAGCTGGTGAGGTTGGTATTATTGCCATTCCTCAGAAGCGGTTAAATGGTCAGGCGCGGACTGCGGGTTTTATGAAGGCGATGATAGAAGGTGGTATCACTAGCGCTGGTATTAAGCAGATGAAGACGTTCTCACAACAGGAAACGTATGACTATAGTGTTGGTTTAATGAAGCGGCACCCAGACCTTAAAGCAATTTGGCTACAAACCTCACATACGGTATCGTCAGCATTGCGAGCAGTTTCGGATTTAGGCAAGGAAGGTGATGTGGTGTTAATCGCATTTGATGCTGAACCTGAGTTTCCGGATTTGATCAGGGATAATGTTATCTTGGGTTCGGCGATGCAGCAACCATATTTAATGGGACAAGAAGCGGTATTTGCATTGGACTCCCATCTACAAGGGAATCAGGTGGATAAACATATAAGGCTCCCCATTCTAAGCATCTCTAAAGAGAATGTTATAGAAAAACTATCGCTTATCCAAATGACGGTATTGGGCCTTGAACAGACAAACTAATCAGCAGTCACTTTATGTGACGTTAGGGATCATCATTGTGGTGGTGGTGACGTTGATTATTTCAATACAATCAGCTTATAGCTATATTGTGACCAAGGATAAGATGATTCGTGAAATTGAAGTACGTTCAATGACAACGATGTTGTCATTGGAAAAAAATATTGCGAACTTGATGTCTGCTTATGCTGTACAAGAATACGATGAGTTAGTGTTGAATACGATGGTGCATAGTGATGATTTTGCCATTGTTATTGAAGATTTTAATATGGGAAAAATTGTTGGTAAACCAGCCTATATAAGTGGAAAAATACGGGATCGCGATAAGCATGTCATTGATTATGATCCTTTAAATAAAGTCCAAAAAGAACAACTAGAAGCATGCTATTTCTCTACTCAATATGATGTGACGACGGCCGGTGATGAAAACCTTGGTCGGATTAGCATTTATATCTCTAATGATGCAATGAATAGTGAATTAAACGCTATCATTCAGAATACTTTGGTTAATACCGCAGCTATCGCTTTACTACTTGTTTTAACGTTATTCACGACGATTCGACGTTTTATTTTGAAGCCCATTTCGCGGATGATCTCAGCTATTGATAACCGTGATGATGATGGTATTCCAAAAGATTTAGTCCCCGAAGTCGGCGCGACGGAAATTATCTCATTATCAGCGACGATTAATAAAATGATTACCTCTACCCGGGCGTCTCGTATAGAACTAGAGACGCATCACGAGGCTTTAAGTCAGCAAAAAATAGCATTAGATTATCAGGCGCATCATGATGCTTTAACGGGATTGGCAAACCGTGTGTTATTTAGTGATCGGTTAGAGCAAAGTATTGCTAAATGTGCTCGAAATAACGACAAGATGGCTTTGTTGTTTATCGATCTGGACAATTTTAAAGAAATTAATGATTCCTTTGGCCATAAGATGGGCGATGAGGTTTTAAAAATTGTTTCACAGCGTCTAAATGATGTGTTGCGTGGCCAAGATGCTTTGTCTCGTCTTGGTGGTGATGAATTTACGGTGATAGCCGAAGGTTTGAAAGACGGCGAAGATGCGTCGATTTTAGCAGTCAAGATTTTGGCTGCACTGGCTAAAGAAATCAGTTATGAGGGCAAAAGCTTTTATGTGTCGAGTAGCATAGGCATTAGCTTGTACCCTGATGATGGCAACGTGGGCGATGATTTACTTAAATATGCTGATGCCGCGATGTATCGTGCCAAGGATCAAGGCAGAAATAATTTTCAATATTACAGTGCTGATATGACGGAACAGGCTGTTGAACGTGTCGAGATGGAAGCAAACTTGCGGGAAGGCCTTGAAAAAACCAGGAGTTTGTCGTTTATTATCAGGCTCAAGTCGATGCAAGGAATGAAACGATTGTGGGAATGGAGGCCTTGGTGCGTTGGCAAAATCCGTCACTGGGGCTTGTTTCACCGGCCAAATTTATTCCTTTAGCTGAGTCGATAGGTTTAATTGTAGATTTGGACCGCTTTGTTATGCGTACAGCAATGACTCAGTTAGCAAAATGGTATCAGTCTGGACTAAACCCCGGTGTGTTGGCGATGAACTTGGCAGTAAAACAATTACAACGTGATGACTTTATATCTATGCTTGAAGATTTGATGACGAGCACCGGTTGTCGCGCTGACTGGATTGAGTTGGAGGTAACTGAAGGCCAAATCATGGCTAACCCTGAGCAGGCGATTAAGACCCTGAACTTACTCAGTGATATTGGCATCGAAATAGCCGTTGATGATTTTGGAACAGGCTATTCTTCTTTATCGTACCTTAAAAAATTACCGATTAATAAATTGAAAATAGATCAGTCGTTTGTCAGAAATTTGCCCAATGATGATGAGGATGTCGCGATTACGAAAGCGGTTATTGCTTTGGCGAGAAGTTTGAATCATGGTCTTATTGCTGAAGGTGTCGAAACTAAAGCACAAAAAGACTTCTTATTGGAAAATGGTTGCGACCATATTCAGGGTTATTATTATGCCAAGCCTATACCTGCTGAAGAGATGATGTTATTGCTAGAACAAGGCGTAAAAAAATCTGAAAGACCATTAGTGGCCATTTAAGCTTTTTGTCTCGATACTCCAGCTAACTACGAAGTATGAGGGCTAAACCTATTTAATGGTGGGGTTTTGTATTGAAGATCTTGAATAATTTAAACAAAAAAGCCCATCATTAAATATAATGATGGGCTTTATGTTGGATTTATAAAGAATGACTGAGCAAGTCATGTTTTAAACCATATATGGCGGAGAGTCAGGGAAGCTAAGTCAGTAAGGCTCTAAAGCCTTTGTTTTACTGTATACGGTTGTTTACAAGTAGTTTTCACTTACAAAGATACTTGCATTATCTTCTTTATTCTAGACACTGTTGAGGGTGCTACATTGTATTGTGTTGCAGTCTTGCGCACCGATAATCCACCAACTAGTGCGAGTTTGATACCTTCTACGTCTACAGCTTTAGACTGTTTACGCTTGCTGTAAGTACCTTTAGCTTTGGCGATTGCAATACCTTCTGCTTGTCTCTCATGGATCATCTCACGCTCGAAGGTTGCTACTGCACCCATGATAGAAAGCATGAGCTTCTGGTTCTTGTCATTACTGTCATAAGTAATTCCATCCTTAACGAACTTTAGCTTTACTCCAGCCCCATTAATAGTCTCTATTAGCTGTAGAAGGTCTGTCAGGTTGCGTGCTAGCCTTGAGATTTCATGCACCAGTATCGTATCACCTGATCTCATTTCAGATACCATCTGCTTTAACTGTGGTCGCTCTGTATCCTTACCTGAACAGTGATCGACAAATTCCTTATCAAAGCTCAGTCCATCTAGCTGCCTTGCAGTATTCTGGTCAACTGAACTAACGCGCTTGTATGCTAATGTATATGACATTGCTATAACTCCCTTAGTGTATTCACATGTCTAGAGTTTAATAGCTTACGCCAGCTGATCACGTATTACAAGGGCTTTGCTGTATTCATTTGTTAAATATTAAGGTGTATTGGCATGTATACTCGCGGATACACCTGGTTTACAGCATACTAAAGTACTGCTAGTCTTACCGCTGGTGAAAACAAAACAAGGAGTAGTTTATGAAGAGGTCAGTATTGATTGTTGGTGTAGCGCTAATGGGTTTGGCCTCTTCGCAGTCATATAGCTACGAGAATATGGGTTACGGTGCAGGCTCATCTTGTGGGTCGTGGACTAAAGATATAGCAGGAGACAGCGTTCTGCATTATCAGGCTCAGTCGTGGGTGCTTGGTTTTGTGTCTGGGGCTGGGTTTTCTGGTGCGGAGCTTTCTGCTACTGCTGATAACGAAGCCTTAATTGCGTTTGTCACTCAGTATTGTCAGCGTAACCCGTTAAATAGTGTAGCAAGAGCAGCTGGAAGGCTTGTGTTAGAGCTTAAGAAGGAATAGAAGTCGACAGGGGGGGGTAGGGTTAAAATCTACCAGTAATATAAGTATTACCTGCTCATAAACCCGAAGGTAGGATTCTGGTTTTTAGAAGAAAACTAACCCAGCTTCAATATATTCACATGCTTTGACTGGACGGAAATGCCCCTCTAAGGTATAACCCCACCCTTAGTCTTTCCCAAGAAACTTATAATTCCCATAGTGCTTTACATTTGGCATTGAGTTTGTACGCTCGTGGGCTTGACTAATATTGTGTTACAAAAACCACATGCCCAAAGCACATGCTGGCATGGACGAAATAAACTACAGGAGTTTAAGATGAAAAAATTTATAGTCCCTCTGATTGCATTAGGAATTACTGGGTGCGCTACGATTGTTAATGACTCAAACATTCCAGTCACTGCAACTTTCTCAGATGGAAGTAATGGCGAGTGTCAATTCCAAAACAAGAGAGGAATATGGACTGCGGATGTACCAGGAATGGTTATGATTAGGCGCTCAGATGATTCTTTGATTTTTCGCTGTGAAACAGAAGATGGCAGAAATGCTGTAGGATCAATCACAAGCGAAATTGAAGGCGCTAAGCTTGGTGCAAGCGTATTATTCTTTGATTTAGGCATTACCGATTCTATCACCGATAAACATAGAACTTACCAAGGCAATATAGTAATCCCTGTTAGAAAGACTGCTAGTTAAATTGTCACGCCGACATTAGATGTACTAGAGTTAATTGAACAGGATTCATACTTATTAAATGCTTAACAAGACAATCTCTAATACCTCTAATGCCGGCTATTTAAAGCCTATATGTACTGACAATATAAGCTCTGCATATAGAAGAAGAATAAGGTTTGCTTTTCTACGATTCACTCCCCATTCACAACTGTCCTACCCACCAATTTAAGCTGCCTCAGAAGCCCTCAGAGCCATTCTAAGCGGCTTTTATCTTGAGCTGATCCAATGGTAAGTAAAAAGGGATTAAAGACCCGTATGGATCACACAGGATCTCTGATGCGGCCTTGATGCCACAGGGGTAGAAGTATTGTCTATAAACTGTAGTGGATCAGACTTAACCTGACACGTTTGAAAGTAAGTTCCGATGTGGTCTGACAGTCTGCTTTGTGCTTGGCCTTGGTATACATGACGCCCAATTTTCATCCTATTTTTGATATTTGGACATATCTATTCCAGCAGCAGTACAGGATTCTATTGTTTTTATCTCGTTTTTTTCTGTTGCTGAATGTGAATATTGATCAAGCCAAAACTTACAGATTTGCAGCTTTTCATTTTGCTGCTCTTTCTCTGTTCTAGGTATGTGCGGCCCTAGATTTTTGTCATCCTTTAATGCTTCGTAGATTTGAGATTTAAAAGCATTGATTGGAAGTTTCAGAGCATCTTCTAGTGTTTCGGCATAGCTAGAGCTGCTCATTAACAGCATTGTTACTATTGTAATCACCAACGACTGGATTTTCATACCAATGTGTATTCCTTGTTTATTCACTTTGCACCAAGTGTGGTGCTAATTCTCGCCAAGCATCTACATACATTTGTTGCCCTTCAGCATTTTCATTACAAATATCTAGTGTTTTAGCGAGCTTACCGAGCCAGTCATCTTGTCCTTTTTTATCCTCAGCCTGCTCTAGTAGGGCTAAAATTGCTGTTTCTTGGATATCTGGAAGAGATTCTACTTGGAGTTGCCCATATTCCCACAGAGACGTAAGTTCTTTTGATGATATTTCATGGTGTGATTTTAACGCTATGGCCATCAATATTGAAAGTTTAGAACCGTTGGCATGCTGATGTAACTGCTTTGAAGTAGCGGGCTTATCTTTTGCGTACATTTGACTGGTAATCTCATAGGTTGCAGCACAGGTAGCCCAAGCTTCGGCTTCCCTCTTGACATCCTTAATTAGATTGAAGGGGCTTGATCCTTTAATAAAGGAGTCTTGATTATCTGCTTTTGTTGCTGGAGACAACAAGGTAAAAGAAATTGTGAAAAATATAATGCATAATTTTAGAGTCTTCATTACCTTCCTTTGTAATTACTAGTTTTCTTAAGAAGAATACCCATTGTAGCTATCCATTAAATTATTATCAGAGTTTGAAAATATTGAGTTATTTTCCAATTTTTTGAATGTGTGGGGGCATGTTGAGGCTATTGTTTAGTAATCTAGTAAGTAGTGCAATTCACTGTATTACCGTGACCAGTGCAACTTGTCTGGGTAGGCATATTTGCTCTCTGAGCTGCTCGTTTTTCTTGCATGCCCTTTGCAAATGCAGCCCAGCCCTCATCAGCCTTTTGTTGTTCGACTTGAGCTATAGCGTTCATTTGATCCGACCACCCATTTCTTAAAGTATGAAAGGCCTGAGAGGCTTCTTGGATGGTTATGTTATCCATTAGAACCGAAGCTCTGACGTCATTAACAGTGTTCCAATATTTAAGTGTTATACCTGCTCTAACGTGCTTACCGATCTTTGTGAATCCATTTACAATTGCATCTTTGCAAACCTCTTGCTCAGTCCAGTAGGCTGTGAAAATCTTCTTTTCTTCTTCTGTTAGCTTGCTATTACTGGGCTCAAGTCTTTCTGCAAGCGTTGGGTGCGTGGGGCCAAAGTGATACTTGGCTTCATATTCACCAACAGGCGCATGTAAATTCCTGACATTGTCGATACAGGTTAAGGTGTCTTGGTGAACTTTTGTTACTTGGGCTGCACTACAGCCCGCTAATAAAGCCACGCCAATAGCAAGAGTAGTTAACTTTGAAATTGTCATATTTAATTTCTTCCCTGAATTTATATGCCTATTATTGTGTATAGAATCCTATCCTCAATTTAATAGTTTAGCAACAATAACCATACTAAATGTAAGTCTATATGGTCACCGACCTGCTCTTTTTCTCTTGAAGATTGGGATTGCTGCAACGGGACTAAGTGTAAGGGTATCTCGCCTAAGCCATAAGTCTTTGCTAGGGATTGCGTGTATGACAGTTAATAACTGTGGGCTTGTCGATTAAGGGCTATGGAGGCGATTTAAAGCCGTTAATATATTTATAATGTAGGGTAGGCAGGGTTAAGTGCTTAAACGCTATTATACGAGCTCTCAGAAGCTATCATGCTATCTGATGCGGTAGGGTGACGGTATGAAATAAAGTCTAACAGATAATGATAACATAAGAAGATAAATATGGAAACCCCCGCTATTGGGGAAGCCCACAAGTAATACTATATATTATTATAATACTTATATATATTAATAATTATATATACCACTATAATTACTTAAACATATGACCTTGTAATAATCCTTTATGTTTAGCTTGAACGATGAATGAATCATAAACAGTTAAGACTGGTATATTTAATTTAGTTAGATCATTAATGATACCCATTACCAGTTCAGATTCAATAAACTGAACGTTTAAACCTGTCTGCTTATTTTTAAGGAATAAGTCACTTATGGTTTTATGCTTTACCTGATATGCATCAACAATATTTTTAACTTTGAATTGTTTGATTGTAGTTTTATATGCAGAAACCTTCTCTTGATTAGATTCTTCTTGCTCATAGTATTTTTTAAGCGCCATACCAAGACCTCTGACAGATGTAGTAAAGAAGATCATTGTAGACATTTGCTTAACAAGGCTTCTAGGTATCGTTTTGTTAGCAATTTCTAATTTGTATGGATCACCGTCTTGATATATTTCACCAGTTTGATGACGGTATAAAGCATTTATTGAACTGGCTTGAAAATCTAGTTCTATTGTTTCCTCACCATCAATTGTAAGACGTTTTCTCATTTCTCCTGATAGGTCACACCATGATGAATGGATTCTGCCACCATATTTAAATTCAATATCTTGATCTTCAAGGTGAGTAAATTTTCTTGTGATTACTTCACCCTCGTAGTGATATACATCGTCATAGCCTTGATGGTCAGGAACAGATATTTCATGCAGATTAATTAGCTTATTGTAGGTTTCCATATCTTGACGCATAGCATCAGTGGTACTGGTGTCGTTATAGTTTACAAATGCTTTGGTTTTCTGTTCTCTGAGGATAATAGTTTCAGTTTGAGCATTTGGGTTATGGATTTCAGTTTTAAAATGACCCATCTGATCATTGACATACCAATGATGTTCGATAAAGGTCTTTTCTAATTTATTAGTACGCTTAATGACAGTTCTTTTCTTTTCCCCGTCTTTTATTGAGCCAATTGTTTGGTTTATAAAGCCGTACTCGTTTAGTTTATCAAGGACGGTTCTTAGGGAACTGGGCCCTAGCTTATTTGGGTTATACCTAGTGCCACCAAAGCTTTGTTTTGCTCTGGGGACAAGCAACTCACCATCATAATATAAGTTTAGAAGCAGGATTCTAAGTGCTTTGTATTGCTCTTTTCGTATTAGTTGTAGATCTGAACTTAAATCTTCAACCGTCTTGGAAACAATTCCTGAATTACTCATTATTGATGGTTTAAACTTTTTCATCATTCATCCTTGTATGTGGAAATGCAGTTAATCTAGTTCTGACTGAAATGTAATGCTGTCTATGGCTCGTAACTTATCTTCAAATGATGAACCAGAAGAATACAACCCATAAGTAATAGATTGTTTTTCATGTCCTAATAAGTCAGCTGCAACTCCTTCAGCTATGGCAGCTTGTTCTAATTTTGTAGCTACTGTTTTGCGTATTGAGTGAAAAACCTTGTCTCGACCAAATCCTAGCTTCGTTTTAAGTCGTCCAAAGGTTTTAGAATAGGCATCACTTCTAGTTCCCGTTTCATTATTTGAGCCATACGGGAAAATGTAACCTGTATAATTTAATCGTTGGAGTAGGATGGCTTCAATCTCCTTGCTTATGGGAATAGAGCGTTCTCCAGCTTTTGTTTTTGCTCTAGTGATATTAATAAGATACCTACCCTGATGAGGTTTAATATCTTCTGGCTTTAATTGCATCAACTCTTCTATTCTGCATCCCGTATACATAGCCAGTAGTATTAGGACTTTAAGCTCTTTATCTTTGACGTTATCAAGGATCAGCCTTAACTCCTCATCCTCAAAGTGCGTTCTGATTTCGCCTACTTTTAATTGTTTCTCACTGGGTAGTTGAGCAGCATTAAACGTGTCTTGAATATTTAGATAACCTTTTCTTCTGAGCCACTCGACATATAGCCTCGCCGAGTCCAGATAGCCCTTTAAAGTCTTCCTTGTTGGAGGCTTTTCTAGTTTAAGGTAGCTGTCTATCCACCACTGAATATTGCCTGTTGTGAGTGTTTTAGCGCTCAGATATTCAAAGTTTGGAAGGAATTGGGTTTCAATACGACTTATACGTTGACTTATAGTCTTGCTTTTTAGGTGGCTTAGAGTCTTTTTGTACTGGTTTACGTAAAAAGATGATTCTACAACAGTACCATCTTGCCTTGCCATCGCGTACCTAGCTAGAAACTCAGGGTTTGGTTTATCATTACTAGCCCAACTATTATTTACCCATTCAGTAACCTTATCGAACATCTCATCAGTGAGTGAGTCCTCTTCAAAAATCTTCTGGATAGTTTTATCTGTTGTGGGTTCATTGGGCGCTGCTAGTATTCCTTTGGCTTTTTCTATTTCAGATAGCCACTTACTAATAACAGGTATAGCCAGCTTTTCCGCTTGCGATTGCGTGACATCGCCTAAACTTTTTATGTACTGCTTTTTTATAGGGAGGTAAGGAAGTAGCTTAGGGTTTGGGACGATACGAACCCAATAATAACCATCTTTGAAAGAGACATATTTCATTGCAAGATAACCTTATATAGTCTACTTACAATGTTACTTACAAAAAAGGGTTTAGACAACAGTCCAAACCCTTGGTATTACTTACTTCTATATAATGGCGGAGAGTCAGGGATTCGAACCCTGGGTAGGGATAAACCTACGCTGGTTTTCAAGACCAGTACATTCGGCCGCTCTGTCAACTCTCCAAGACGCGAAATAATACTAGGATTACGGGTACAAAACAACAACAACTTGAAACTAACTTATTTTTGACGACTAAGACTTGCACTTCTGAACTTATAGGGTAGGATCATGTCTGTATTAATGACTAATAAATTCAGATATTTAAATTAGGAGATAAATCGATGAATTACGATGCTCAACCAACTGTTGTACGTTCGCAGGACTCTGTTCTAGCAACGAATAAACTATTGCGTAATACTTATAGCTTATTGGCAATGACGTTGGTATTTAGTGCTTTGACTGCTGGCGTGTCGATGGCAATGAACTTTCCACATATGGGTTTATTAACGCTAGTGGGTTATTTCGGTTTGTTATTTCTTACGATGAAATTACGCAATAGCGCTTGGGGCATTGTCTCTGTTTTTGCCTTAACAGGTTTCATGGGTTTAACGTTGGGGCCACTGCTTAATTATTATTTAAGTATGCCAAATGGCGGCCAAATGGTGATGCAGGCTTTGGGTGCTACCGGTGTTATTTTCCTAGGCTTGTCAGCTTATGCAGTTAAAAGCGAAAAAGATTTTAGTTTTATGGGTGGTTTCTTATTCGTCGGTATTTTAGTGGCTTTCTTAGCTGGCTTAGGTGCTTACTTCTTTGAAATGCCTGGTCTGTCATTAGCTGTTTCAGCCATGTTTGTGTTGTTGATGTCTGGCTTGATTTTATATCAAACTAGCGAAATTATTCATGGTGGTGAAACGAATTACATCATGGCGACAATCACTTTATATGTTTCTATCTATAATCTATTTACAAGCTTGTTACACCTTATTGGTGCTTTTTCAGGTGATGACTAACGATATCGTTAATTCTTTTTAGTTTAAAACGGGCCTCGCTTTTTAGCGGGGCTTGTTTCTTTTTAAAGGTATAAATAGTTGGGAGGCATGCGATAATAATGTCTTATTGTCCTTACCGATGTTATTTGAAACGTGAGATACCATGAGTGAAGTCGCAACACAAACACAGCTAATTGACCGTTTTGGTCGAAAGGTTAGCTATGTCCGCATGTCGATTACTGATCGTTGTGATTTTCGCTGTGTTTATTGCATGGATGAAGAAATGACGTTCATGCCCCGGGACCAGCTACTGACTTTAGAAGAAATTGTGTCGTTGTTGCGGGCTTTTGCCGAATTAGGAGTTGAGAAGATCAGGGTTACAGGCGGTGAGCCTTTAGTTAGGCAAGGTGTTGATTGGTTGTTCAAAGAATTAGGGGCCTTGAAGGCAACAACTGGCTTAAAAGAGCTGACAATGACGACCAATGGTTCTCAGTTACCTAAATATGCTCAAGGCCTTGTTGAATCAGGTGTTGATCGTATTAACATCAGTTTAGATTCTTTAAAAGCAGATCGGTTTAAAGCATTGACCCGAATAGGTAACTTGACGTCGGTATTAGCCGGAATTGAGGCTGCAAAACAAGCTGGTTTTAAACGTATTAAGCTTAATGCGGTGATTATGAAAGGTCGGAATGACGATGAAATTGTCGACTTAGCCCGTTTTGCTATCGAGAATGATTTAGATATTTCTTATATTGAAGAAATGCCGTTAGGTCATGTCACACATGAACGTGGTGAGAGTTACTGTTCTAGTGATGAAGTGAAAGATGCGCTGGCAGCTGAGTTTGAGTTGATTGCGTCAAGTGTTAATACCGGTGGTCCTTCACGCTATTACCAAGTGGCTGGTACGAATAGTAAAGTTGGGTTTATTTCGCCACATAGCCATAATTTTTGTGAGAGCTGTAATCGCGTTAGAGTGACTACAGAAGGCACATTATTATTGTGTCTAGGGCAGGAGCACTCTGTTGATTTGCGGGCTGTGATGCGTGAATACCCCGGTGACGTAGTACGGCTTAAACAAGCGATAGTAGACTCGATGGAAATTAAGCCTAAAGGCCATGATTTTAATGTACATGAACAGCCTATTATTTTTAGGCATATGAGTGTCACGGGTGGTTAACCCCCCCATTGTGATGACGAATGCAGGGATTGATGCTTTATATTCATTTCAAGCATTAGATGAGCATGGTGACTACCGCGATATTGCCTTAACGGGAGAACGCCCATTAACCATCTATTTAGATAAGCGTGAAATCGTGACGTTAATGACGATGGGCGCACAGCCAGAATTGTTGACGTTAGGTTATCTACGTAACCAGGGTTTGGTTGCTGAGATAGAAGATGTCATTGCTGTACAAGTTGATTGGGGTGTGGAGGCGGTTGCGGTCACAACGCGTCAACAAGTCTCTAATATCGACGCTAAGCTGGCAAAGCGAACAGTGACCAGTGGTTGCGGGCAAGGCACGATGTTTGGTGATGTGATGGCATCGTTAGCGCAGTTGTCGGTCACTTGTCCCAGTTTCTCTAGTGATGTGATTTATCAGGTTTTATCTGGATTGCAAGATTATAACCAGATGTATAAAACGGCTGGGGCAGTCCACGGTTGCGCACTGTGCAGTATGGATGGCAAGGTTGATATCTTTGTCGAAGATGTCGGTCGGCATAACGCCGTGGATGCGATTTCTGGCTGGATGTGGCTAGAGAAAGTGTCGGGCAAAAATAAAGTTTTCTACACTACTGGCCGATTAACCTCAGAGATGGTGATAAAAGTGGCACAGATGGCAGTGCCGTTATTGTTATCAAGATCAGGGGCAACCGAGATGGGTTTACAGATTGCACAGCAAACGGGCATTGGGTTGGTTGCTAGGGCAAAAGGGAAGCACTTTCTAGTATTCAATGGGTTTGAATACTTTCTTAAGTAATATCTAACCTTATTTGTGATGTAACTCACAGCTTGTTGAAGTTTCTACTATTAATATTTTAATTTAACTTTAATATCTATAATAATGATTTTAGTTGTTGAACAACATTATTACGACTGATTTTAAAGAATACGATATACCTACACTGAGGGATAGTGTGGTCAACTGGTTTGTTGGGTCGCTATTGTGCGTTCAATTTTGCTGTTTGAGTTAAGGATGGAATTAAAGTATTAGACGTTAATTGGGGTAGTTGATATATGGTTTCACCGGGCATAAGTGTTAAAGAAGTGGCCTCGGCGGTAACTGGTGCAAATCCATTCATGCAAAGTGGAAGGGTTGATACCAAACGTAATAGAACCGTTGTCATCGTTGATGATGAGTCAACAGGCCGTTTAATTCTAGGTAAAATTATTCAACAAGTCGCTGATGATATTACGATCGTCGATTTTGAAAGTCCGTTGGAAGCTTTGGCTTGGTTGGATGATAATCAAGCAGACTTGATTGTCACCGATTATAAAATGCCAGAAATGAATGGTGTTGGGTTTACTCAGGCGCTTCGTAACCGCGCGGACTGTGAAAATGTCCCTATCATGATGATTACGGTCGTCAGTGAAAAAGAAGTGCGCTATGAAGCCTTAGATGCAGGCGCTACGGCATTTTTGATTCGTCCCATTGATCAGGTTGAATGTCGAACGAGCTGTCGTAATTTACTCAAGTTACATGAACAGCAATTAATTATTCAGAACCGTGCTGACTGGTTAGCGCAGCAAGTTAATGTGGCGACTGAACAAATTGTTTTACGGGAGCAGGAAACAATATTGCGACTCGCGAAGGCTGGTGAATACCGCGATGAAGAAACCGGTAACCATGTCATTCGGATGGCAAAATATGCCAGAGAGATTGCAGAAGAACTTGGGTTAACGCATACCGAGTGTGATGATATAGAATATGCAGCGCCAATGCATGATATTGGTAAAATTGGTATTCCGGATGGCGTGTTATTAAAACCGGGAAAATTGAATGCCAATGAGTGGGAAATTATGCAAAGCCACACCACGATCGGTTATGAGATTTTATCCAATAGCCAATCGAAGTATATGCAAATGGGGGCCGTGATTGCTTTGTACCATCATGAACGCTTTGATGGAAAAGGTTACCCGAATGGTCTCCGAGGCAATGATATTCCCTTGATTGCCCGTATTGTGACCGTAGCGGACATTTATGATGCACTTGTGTCTGTACGGCCTTATAAAGATGCCTGGCCAACTCAAGATGCAATAGATTATTTAAAAGCACAGGCAGGAACGCAGTTGGATCCTCAGTGCGTTGAGGCTTTTTGTCAGCGTATTCCCCAGATTATGCAAATACAGCGTGATTATGCGGATGAAGATGTGACACCAGACAATCAAATGGATTGATTTAATTTTATGACCGATGATGTTTCAAAAATAGCTTGGCTGAAAAAGCGTGTTGCTCAAACGGGTGATACGGAGCCGGAGCAGATTTTTTTAAGGTTATTCATTGGTGTTTTTTTAGTTCTTTATTTGTGTCTTCCTTGGGCTGAAGGTGAGACTTTTTCTCACGCTATTCGTACTGTGCCGAGCCTTATTACGCTGGCCTATTATTTGGGTGCGATGGCGATTGCAGCCGCTTTATTGCTAAATCCTAAACAGTCACCCGTTAGAAGGGTGGCTGGTAGTGTTTTGGATATGGGGTCACTGTCGATAGTGATGTATTTAAGCGGTACGGACAGTATTTTTCTTTTTGTATTGTATCTTTGGGTTGTTTTAGGCAACGGCTTTCGTTATGGCTTGAACTATTTATATCTTTCTCAGTTAGTCGCTGTTGTTGGCTTTTTTGTTGCGATTACCTGGGGTGAGTATTGGCAGGCCGAAGCAACACAGCCGATCGGTGCAAGTTTATTATTCTTATTGGCATTAATACCGGCTTATAGTGCTTTTTTGATTAAGAAGTTACATAAAGCTATTTCTGATTCAAAACAAGCGAATGAAGCAAAGACTAAATTTTTAGCGAATATGTCACATGAGCTACGAACGCCGTTAAATGGTGTGATTGGCCTTGGGGATTTATTACGCGAAACAGAGTTGAATAAAGAGCAGCATGACTTGGTTAAGACCATGCACCAATCGGCGCATACTTTATTAGGTTTGATTGAAAAGGTGCTTGATATTTCTAAAATCGAGGCGGGTAAGTTGGTCATTAGCCATGAACAACTTGACTTACATGCTGTGGTTAACTCGGTTATTTCAATTCAGTCGATGATCGGTGGCTCAAAAGGCTTGACTGTTAGTTGTGACATGGACTCGAATGTGCCCTTTTTGTTAAAAGGGGATGAACAGCACCTGAAGCAGGTTTTGGTTAATTTATTAGGTAATGCCATTAAGTTTACTGATGAGGGTGCAGTGACATTAAGCGTGCGGCGTGTTGAACACGACAATGCTGAAGCGCTTATTCGGTTTGAGGTGAAAGATACTGGTATTGGTATCCCGCCTGAGTCGTTATTAAAAGTGTTTGATGATTTTACTCAAGTTAGCGAGTCAGCTCAATCGACACTCGGTGGTACAGGCTTAGGCACAACGATTTCAAAAGAATTGGTTGAATTGATGGGCGGTAATATTGGTGTTGAAAGCCAACTAGGTGAAGGGTCAACATTTTGGTTTGAATTGCCTTTTACTGAGATCATCCACGATTCTTTAGCCCTGTCAGATAACCATTTATTATTGGTTTCATCAGAAGCTGTGACGCAGAAAGTGTCACCGTTATTGGCGGGATGGCATGTTGAATATGATGTGGCGCATTCCCCAGTACACGGGTTGGCAATGTTAGCTACTGCAACGGAGCAAGGTAACCCGTATAAAGTCGTACTATTAGATAACAATGCTTTATTAAATACGTCGCCGGTTGAGTTTGCTGAAACCTTACAAGTTAAAGCGCTGATGGGTGAGTTGTCATTGATTTTAGTCAATTGTGATGATACGAATGATGCCGTACTTAAAAAACACTATATTTCGATGATTGCTAGCTTGGATGATAAGCGATTATTGTTTAATGCTATTCATGCTGCACAGACTATTCATATTAACAGCCATAATGTGGTTTCTATTGCTGATTATTATCATAGCCAGCAAGGTGCTCAATCATTGAATATACTGGTTGCGGAAGATAATCGCGTTAATCAACAAGTGATAGAAGGGATATTAAAACGGGCTGGTCACCATGTGGTTTTAGCTAATAATGGTGAAATAGCGCTTGATATTTTGACACGGGATCTTGAGAATATAGATTTATTGATTGTTGATAAGAATATGCCCGAACGTTCGGGTGATGAAGTTGTACAGGCTTTACGTTTTTTAGATACACAAAGAGTGCTTCCCGTGATTATGCTAACTGCGGATGCGACACCTGAAGCGAGAGAAGAGAGCATACGTTTTGGCGTGGATCTGTTTTTAACAAAACCGGTAGATTCGCGTGACTTACTGGAAAAAATTGCCGGTTTATCTCAGAATATTGAATCGTCGGTACAAAACACTACATCTTCAGTCTCAGTCAGCGATTTCGTTGTTGGTAGTCAATCCGAAGGTAATATTGCGATTGCTGAGGAAGTGATTGATGATATTGAAAATGATTGGTTTGATGCAGTAATGTTTAATGAATTGTTGGTTTTAGATAGAGACCCAAGCTTTATTCGTCGTCTAGTGAACGGGTTTATAGCGGATGGTGACAAGCATGTCAGCCGGATAACGACTTCGGCGTCGGATGATTATTTACAGTTCCGTGAATCGTTGCATGCATTGAAGGGATCGGCTTCAGAGCTGGGTGCTAACAAATTATCGGATATCTGCCGCGAAGCGGAAAGCTATAAACCCTATGATATCGGTTCAACCAAACTTATAGCTTTGTCTGAATCAATAGAAGAAATTTATAATCACACAGCAACAGCCCTTGATCAAGCTGCTTCGGTAGCTGAAAGTACATCATAGCTCGCGCCTGCTTTTCTCACACCTTTTAAATTCTAACAAAGCGCCTTTTCTGTCTGCCTTTAACAGGCATAGTTCCTGCATATTTTCTTGAGTACGGGTTAAACCTAAACCTACACGGAATATTTTGTAATTTAGGCTATTCAAGGAGAACGTAAGGATGAGTAATGTCGCAAGGAATGGTATTTATGGTGCAGCCTTTAGAGATGCATCATTTAGCAATGAACACTCTCAGTTAAAGACGTATTACGACGAAAAATATAAAATTGGCTGGTTTTTGATGAAAGCAGCGCCAAGGCCTTGTTTTACATTGCAGTTATTGGATGAAATTGGTTCTTACCATAAGCAAGTCAAAGCTGAAATGGCTATTGATCAGCAAAAATATGATTATTTGGTTGTTGGATCAGATGTCCCAGGTATTTTTAATTTGGGTGGGGACTTAAATTTATTTCGTTCTTTGATTAAGCAGAAAAACAGAGATATTTTATTGTCTTACGCTTTACAGTGTGTCGATATTTTGTATCAAAATTTGTTGCATTTTAAACTTGACGTGACGACGGTTTCGTTAATTCAGGGTGATGCGTTAGGTGGTGGTTTAGAAGCGGCGTTATCAAGTAATTTGATCATTGCAGAACGGGGTACAAAGTTAGGGCTACCCGAAGTATTATTCAATTTGTTCCCAGGTATGGGGGCTTATACCCTTATTTCTAGAAGAGCCGGACCATCCGTTGCTGAAAGAATGATTTTATCCGGTAAGTTATATGATGCAGAAGAACTGTTTGAACTGGGTATTGTTGATATTTTAGCTGAGAAAGGGGAAGGGGAATTAGCGCTTTATAAATATATTAAAGCCGTTAAGCGGTCGCCGAATACATATAAAGCAATGGCACAAGTTAAAGATTTGAATAACCGCGTTAGCTATCAAGAACTTGTCGATATTGCTAATATCTGGGCTGATGCAGCGTTAGAGTTAACAGAGAAAGATCTTCGGATGATGGATCGCTTGGTTAAGCGACAAAATAATAAGATGATTTAAATTAATTCTTTTTAGTTTATAGGCCTAGGCAATTTTGACTAGGCCTTTTTTTTAACTTTAATAAACTTTTATGATACTAAGGGCCGACTTTGGCGTACGATAAGTCGTTGCATCATCCTCAAGTCTTTTTCATTGGTTTTTAAGATAGCATTGACCCATATTTCATTGATTCTGGTTAATTCTTGATAGCTGATTGGGTTGCATGCTTCTTTTACTTTTCTAATGACGTGTCTCTGTTGCGCTGCTGGGTTTTTGCCTTTAATGAATTTGTAGAGCTCTAGTTCAGCGTCACCTTTCTCAGCTAAAATATCAATGATACCTATTTCGTAAAGCGCTTCGGCCGTAAACAATTGGCCACTGAGCATAATATTCTCAGCGACAGCAGTACCTACTTTTCGGTTGAGTAATGAAAACCCGCCCATGCTTGGAAATGAGTTGAATAAAACTTCAGGGAAACCAAATTGGGTACCGCGTTCAGCAATAATGATATCAGTGGATAAGGCTGCTTCGAATCCACCACCGAGCGCATCTCCTTGTACAAGAGAAATGGTCACTAAATCAGAATTAAGGTGTGTTAGATGTTGATAAAGCGGCGCAATACAATTTTTCGCATAAAGGCTTAATTTTTCTTTGTTTTGCTGCTTGACCAATTGATATATTAGTTCTAGATCTCGTCCTAAACTAAAGATGTTTTCTTCGTCGGAGGCAAATACAAGATAGTCATACTGTGTTTGCTCACTCATTTCCATTTCGAGCTGAACATGCTGATGGTAGTGCGCAATATCATTTAATAATTGAGGGGTAAAATATGGGCGAGGCACGCCATTCATATATAACCAACCAATTTTATTTTTTTTATCGTAATGGGTTTTTAGTTGTGAATATTCGTGATGTTCTAGATTATATTTATCTGAACGTGCGGCATTATTCACCCTAACTGAATTGCGCATCCCTTTTCCCCTTGGTTTTATTTATTTCCATAATTAAATGGTGGTATGTAAGTAACCATTTAGGGATGTTTGCATAAAGCATGCCGCTTTATTTTTTGCTTTGGGATAGGTGTTTAAGCTTGTTGTTTGACTTGTTCCCACAGTCGATCTAGTTGCTTTAAGCTTGTGTCCTCGAACGTTTTATTTTGCTGTATTAATTGTTGTTCAAGCGCGGTGAACCGTCGATAGAACTTCTGAGTACCTGACCTTAATGCTTGCTCTGGGTCGATATTTAAGTGTCTCGCCAAGTTGGTACAGGCAAATAGCAAATCGCCTATTTCATCATGAAGGCGATCCTGGTTGTTCGGAATGTGTGTTTCTACAACGACCTCATCTAACTCTTCATTTATTTTATCAATGACACCATTGATATCCGGCCAATCAAAGCCGACTTGAGCGGCAAGAAGTTGCAGTTTTACCGCATAGTTTAATGTTGCTTGTGTTTCATCTGCCTTGTCGAGCAAGGGTACGTGGTTTGCAGGTTTGGTCATTGTTATTACTGCCGGATAAATTTAATAATATGGCGACGTTCCCGTTTATTGGGTTTGCCTTGATCATGACGAAAGCCAAGGGGTTGGCTTTTAATTTCTGCTTTTAATTTTTCTCTTTTGGCAATGCTTTCTTCACTTTCAATGTAGCGTAACTGGGTTTCGGAAGCTGGCCGGCGCTGCATTGATAAGTTAAGTATGGTGATAGTGTATTCAAAAGGGGGCTTTGATAAGGTTAAAGTATCAGTAAGTTTGATAGTGCGACTGGGTTTGACGCGTTGTTTGTTTAGGTGGACTTTGCCCCCATTAATTGCTTCGACAGCCAAACTCCTCGTTTTATAGAAACGGGCGCCCCAAAGCCATTTGTCTAGGCGAATGCCATTATCAGTGACAGGTGTTTTTTTTGCCATGAGATACTAAGTCTTGCCTTGTAATTGAGGCAAAATCCCTTCATTTTCTAGTGTGGAGGTGTCTTGGGTAATGTCATCTCCTTTGGCGATGGTTCTTAATAAACGCCGCATGATTTTGCCAGAACGTGTTTTTGGTAAATTATCGGCGTAGCGAATATTATCGGGTTTAGCGATAGCACCGATTTGAGTTCCAACCCATTGACGTAATTCATTGGTTAAATCGTTATCAATACCGCCAGGTGGTCGTTCACCCTTTAAGACTACATAAGCAAAGATAGACTCCCCTTTAATATCGTGTGGTTGGCCGACGACAGCTGCTTCGGCAACGCTTTCATGGGCCACAAGCGCGGATTCAATTTCCATGGTGCCTAAGCGGTGTCCAGAGACGTTTAAGACATCATCAATTCGTCCCATGATCCAGAAATAACCGTCTTTATCACGACGGGCGCTGTCACCGGCGAGATAGTATTTGCCATTGAAGTAGGGCCAGTATGTGTCTTTATAGCGCTGGTCATCGCCCCAGACTGTTTGAATCATCGAAGGCCATGGTTGGCGGATAACCAGATAACCACCTTCATTGGCTTCGGTGATTTCTTCCCCTTGTTGGTTGACAATAGCGGCATCAATGCCTGGTAATGCACGCGTGCAGGAACCGGGTTTGGTGATAGTGGACGCGGGAACTGGTGCAATCATATGAGCGCCTGTTTCTGTTTGCCACCACGTGTCGACGATCGGACATCGTTGTTGACCAATAACGTTGTGATACCACATCCATGCTTCCGGATTTATCGGTTCGCCAACTGTCCCTAATAAGCGAAGCTTGGATAAGTCATAACGGTTTGGGTATTCATCGCCAATCTTCATTAAGGCACGGATAGCCGTTGGAGCGGTATAAAAAATAGTGGCTTGATGACGTTGGCAAATATGCCAAAAACGGCCAGCATCAGGTACAGTCGGGACGCCTTCATAGATAAGAATTGTGGCGCCGGTTGCCAGTGGGCCATAGGCGACATAAGTATGTCCTGTGATCCAGCCTACATCGGCAGTACACCAAAAAACATCACTGTCTTGAATATCAAATACCCAACGCATGCTGGTAATGGCATTGAGTAGATAACCCCCTGTGCCGTGTTGAATGCCTTTGGGTTTACCCGTTGAGCCTGAGGTATAGAGTAAAAATAAGGGGTGATCAGCGTTGACCCATGCTGGTTCACAGACAGCGGGTTGCCTTTGTTCTGCTTCTGACCACCAAATGTCACGGTTTGCCAACATGTTGATGTCATGGCCAGTGCGTTTGAAGACAATCACTGTTTCAACAGAGGGGCAGCCTTTATTTAAGGCATCGTCAGTGGTGGCTTTTAGTTCAATTATTTTGCCGCTGCGGTGTCCGCCATCAGCCGTGATGACCATTTTGGCACCCGTGTCTTCGATACGATCTTTAAGCGACTCTGCTGAGAAACCACCGAAGACGACAGAATGAATGGCACCAATACGAGCACAGGCCTGCATGGCAACGACGGCTTCAGCAATCATGGGCATATAGATGATGACGCGATCGCTTTTTTGAATGCCTTGCGCTTTTAATGCATTGGCAAAGGTACATACTTTTTGATGTAGTTCACGGTAGCTAATGTGTTGGGTGTCACCCGGTTCGCCTTCAAAAATGATGGCCGTTTTATCGCCTCGCTCTGTGAGGTGGCGATCTAAACAGTTGTAGGAGACGTTGAGTTTGCCATCAGGAAACCAGCGGTAAAAGGGTGCGTTGGTGTCGTCGACCACGGTCTCGAAGTCTTGTTGCCAGTCTATTTCTTGTTTGGCCTGTTGAGACCAAAACGCAGTGTGGTCTTTTCCTGCTTGTTGATAGAGCGTGTTTAGTTTGTCGGCTGAGAGTGCGGCGGTGTTAACAAAACTATCACTAGGTGGAAAGGTTCTGTTTTCGTGTAATGTCGATTGAATATTATCTTGCGCCATTTTAAATACTCTAGAAAGTTATTTTTTCTGAGTATAACTTGAAATGGACTTCATCAAAATCAAAAATTGCGTCTAGTCTGTCTTGGATACTATTTGCAACTTGCGAACAAAAATGCCCCGATAAATCGAGGCATTGAGTTGAATTGCCTGCGAGTAGGCGCTTCAAAATATGAGGTTGAGCGTTAGACTCGGTTTTTCTCGCGAATTTCCGCTAATGTTTTGCAATCAATACACAGTGTGGCTGTTGGGCGGGCTTCTAATCGACGAATACCGATATCGGTACCACATGACTCACAAAAGCCATAATCACCTTTCTCTAGGTCTTGTAGCGATTCTTCGATTTTTTTGATGAGTTTGCGCTCGCGATCACGCGTGCGTAATTCGAGTGTAAACTCTTCTTCTTGCGTTGCGCGATCATTCGGATCTGGAAAATTTGCCGCATCATCTTGCATGTGATGTACAGTGCGGTCGACCTCTTCCATCAACTGTGTACGCCAGTTTTCAAGGATTGCCTTGAAATGAGACGCTTGCTCGTCATTCATATAATCTTCACCCGATGTTTCATCGTAAGGGGTGAATTTGGCATCTAACTGTGTTGAATCCATTTAAAGAAACCTCATATTTTTTCAAATTTAAGGGCGCATCTATACCAGATGACAGCCTATTGTGCAAAAACTTGCTATCATTTTAGCTTATTTTAGATAGGAAAAACTGTGTGGTTGATCAAATTAAAGCGGTCATTTTTGATGTCGATGGGACGCTGGCTGAAACGGAGCGGGATGGACACCGGATTGCTTTTAATCAAGCCTTTTTGGAAATGGGGTTTGATTGGGTGTGGGATGAAGCATTTTATGGTGACTTGTTAGCTGTAGCAGGCGGTAAAGAACGACTTTATTATTATTTCAGGCACTTTAACCCCAGCTTTTCTTATCTGGGCCCGATAGAAGCATTAGTCGAGGAAGTTTACGATGTCAAAACACGTCATTATATTGCTTTGTTAAAGGCCGATGGCATTACTTTACGTTCTGGTGTGTTACGGCTGATGACGGAAATCCGGGCGGCGGGTTTGCGCATGGCGATTGCTACGGCAAGTAGTACTGAGAATGTGACGACGTTAATTACCACGACCTTGGGGTTTGAAGCGCTTGGTTGGTTTGAGGTGATAGCCACTGGTGATTTGGTGTTGGAGAAAAAGCCTTCCCCCGATATCTTTCATTATTGCTTAGCAGGGCTTAACTTATCTGCTGAACATTGTTTGGTGATTGAAGACTCGGAAAACGGTGTTAAATCTGCGATCGCTGCCGGCATCCCGACTGTTGTAACCTTCAATGATTATACTAAAGGGGATGATTTTACTGGGGCATTGTCGGTGTTTAATCAGTTAGGCGATCCATCTGATGCTTGCCAGCAAAGCGAGGGATTCGCTATTTCGGGTTCTTATGTCACGATCAACGATTTAAAAGTATTACATGCCAGACAATAATATTAAGCTGAGTCAGCGAGCTGAGGCGATTTCACCTTTTCATGTGATGAAACTCTTGGCTCAAGCGAAAGCGCTTGAGGCGCAAGGTCGAGATATTATTCATCTAGAAGTGGGTGAGCCTGACTTTACTACGCCAGAACCGATTGTTGAGGCTGGTATTGCGGCCTTAAAATCGGGTAAAACCCATTACACGCTGGCATTGGGTTTACCGGCATTGAGACAAGCGATTGCTGATTGGTATCTGACACATTATGGTGTGGCACTGTCAGCAGAACGTGTTGTGGTGACACCGGGGGCATCTGGTGCTTTATTGTTATTGATGGGTGCCTTGTTAGATCCCGGTAAGTCTGTGTTATTGGCCGATCCAGGCTATCCTTGTAACCGCCATTTTGCGCGTTTTGTTGAAGGGCAGGCGCAATTAGTTGCAGTTGCCGAAGCAGCAGGATATCAATTGACGGCGACTGATATTGCACAACATTGGCATGATGACACGTCGATGGCTCTATTAGCTTCTCCAGCAAACCCGACAGGGAGTGTGTTGAGTCGGGATGATCTGATGGCATTATCGTCAGCGATTAAAGCCAAAGCAGGTCATTTCGTTGTTGATGAAATTTATCATGGTTTGATTTATGGCGATGTGGACACGACGACAGCACTGGCTATCGATGACAATGCCTTTGTGATCAATAGTTTTTCTAAGTTTTTTGGTATGACGGGCTGGCGTTTGGGTTGGTTAGTGGTACCTGAAGCCTATGTCCCTGCCATGGAGAAGTTGGCCCAGAACTTATATTTAGCGCCGCCTACCGTGTCACAGTATGCTGCTTTGGCCGCATTTGAGCCTGATACATTAGCGATATTAGAACAACGTCGGCAGATTTTTGAGCAGCGGAAAGCGGTTTTATTGCCAGCGTTGATAGCGCTGGGTCTTAAGATAACAGCGACGCCTGCGGGTGCTTTTTATATCTATGCTGATTGTCGTCATTTTTTGAATGATGCCCAGCCTGATAGTATGGCGCTCTCACAGTTCTGGCTGCAAGAAGCTGGGGTGGCTGTCACGCCGGGTTATGACTTTGGGAAATCTGGTGCTAAGACACATATTCGTTTTGCCTACACACGAGATAGTGCACGGCTGCTAGAGGCTGTTGATAGAATTGCTGCGTTATATCGCTAAGCGATTGAACATTATTTATTTTTATTATTGAAGGACTTTTTATGACACATTCAACGATTATGTATACCAAAACAGATGAGGCGCCTGCTTTGGCTACGTATTCTTTGTTACCACTGGTGCGTGCTTTTACTGCAGCGGCTGATATTGATGTTGAATTGTGTGATATTTCCTTGGCTGGTCGGATTTTGGCCCAGTTTCCAGACTACCTGACCGAACCACAACGCGTTGAAGATAGCTTAGCAGTTTTGGGCCAATTGGCTTTAACGCCTGAGGCTAACATTATTAAATTGCCGAATATCAGTGCTTCTATGCCACAGCTTAAAGCGGCTATCAAAGAATTGCAGGCTAAAGGGTATGCTTTGCCTGATTACCCTGACTCACCAGAAGACGATGAGCAACGTAAGATACAAGCAGATTATGACAAAATAAAAGGCAGCGCCGTTAATCCTGTTTTACGCGAAGGGAATTCGGATCGTCGTGCACCAGTGGCGGTTAAAAATTATGTCCGCCAGCATCCACATGCGATGGGTGAATGGTCCGCTGACTCGAAAACACATGTCGCCAGCATGTCTTCTGGTGACTTCTTTGATAGCGAACAATCTGTCACGGTGGATCATGATGCCGATGTTCGTATTGAGCATATTAATGCGGCTGGTGACGTGATGGTATTAAAACCATCAGTCCGATTACTAGCCGGTGAAATTATTGATGCAGCGGTAATGAATACGCGATTGTTAAGACAGTTTGTGTCAGAGGAAATTGAAAAAGCAAAACAAGAAGGTGTGCTATTTTCGCTTCATTTGAAAGCCACGATGATGAAAGTATCTGATCCGATTATTTTTGGTCATGTTACTCAGGTGTTTTATCAATCTGTATTGGAGAAGCATGGGCCGTTATTCGATGCGTTAGGTGTTAATTTAAATAATGGCCTTGGTGATGTCTATAGCAAGATTTCTAGTTTAGATGCTGATAAACAGGCAGAAATTTCGGCAGATATTGCAGCAGTTTATGCCGATAGACCAGCATTAGCGATGGTGAATTCGGACATGGGCATTACAAATTTACATGTCCCATCTGATGTGATCGTCGATGCGTCGATGCCAGCCATGATTCGGTCATCAGGTCAGATGTGGAATGTAAATAACGAACTGCAAGATACTAAGGCTATTATCCCTGATCGTTGTTATGCGGGGATATTTCAGAAAACAATTGAGTTTTGTAAGAAAAATGGCGCGTTTGATCCCGTCACAATGGGGACAGTCCCTAATGTCGGTTTGATGGCTCAAAAAGCAGAAGAATATGGCTCACATGATAAGACTTTTGAAATTGCATCTCGTGGCTTAGTACGTGTCATTGATACTGCAGGGCAGGTATTGATGGAGCATGTTGTAGAGCAAGGTGATATCTGGCGGATGTGTCAGGTTAAAGATTTGCCGATTCAGAATTGGGTGAAATTAGCGGTGACGCGTGCGAGATTAACGTCGACGCCGGCAGTTTTTTGGTTAGATGAACGACGTGCCCATGATGTGCAGCTTATTGCAAAAGTGACACGGTATTTGGCTGATCATGATACGGCGGGGCTAGATATTCGTATTCTATCGCCGGAAGCGGCAGTTATGTTTTCTCTTGAACGCATCAGGGCCGGTCAAGATACAATTTCTGTCACGGGTAATGTACTACGAGATTATTTAACAGACTTATTTCCAATCTTAGAGTTAGGGACGAGTGCGAAAATGTTATCTGTTGTGCCGTTGATGAATGGCGGTGGCTTATTTGAAACTGGGGCCGGTGGTACGGCGCCTAAGCTGTTAGAGCAGCTGCTAGGCGAAAACCACCTTTGTTGGGATTCGCTGGGGGAGTTTCTTGCCTTAGCAGCGTCATTGGAACATTTAGGCCGAACGACGGGCAATGTAAAAGCGACGGTATTGGCTGACACATTGGATACTGCAACGGGTCAGCTATTGACGCAAAATAAATCACCTTCTGAACAGGTGGGTGAATTGGATAATCGCGGTAGTCATTTCTATTTGGCTTTATTCTGGGCACAGGCTTTGGCAGCACAAGACATAGATACTGACCTTAAGGCTTATTTCCAACTGTTAGCCGATGAATTGACTGGGAATGAAGTTAACATAGTGGCGCAATTAAAGGCGGTGCAGGGTGATGCTGTTGATTTGGCCGGATATTATTTCGATGATGTTGATGTGATATCGAAAGTCATGCGTCCGAGTTCGCTGTTAAATAATATTATTGCTAGTTTTACGCCTTAATCTTTTCTAAATAAAGTGCCGTTGCCCCGGCGACTGCAGCCGGGATGACAATAAAGTTAACCACTGGAATCATCGTGACGGTTAATGTTGCAAGACCAAAACCCAATGTTAACGTGCGTTGGGTTTTGAGTTTTTCACGTTGCTCTGGGAATTTCATTTGATGATTGCCCATTGGGTAGTCGTGGTATTGCAAGCTCAACATCCAGCCTGAAAATACGAACCAGAAGACTGGGGCTGCAATGTTGACAACAGGAATCCATGAAAAAATAAATAATGGCACTATCCAAAGCAGGAAGTACTTTATTTTTTTGAGTTCATTCCATAGTACGGATGGGGTGTCTTTGATAATTTGTTGTAAAGATAGGCTTGGCGGCGCTTGGCCTGTTAGCTTTTTTTCGACGGCTTCGGCTAAAGGGCCGTTAAAAGGTGATGCGAGAAAATTAGCAATGATTGAAAAGCTAAAGAAAACAATGATGCTGACTAAAACGGTGAAAATAGGCATGATTAGCCACATAACGGCATTGAGTAACCAGTCCGGTAGCCAAGTTGGCATTAAACTATTTAGCCAGCTGTCGAATTGACTATAGCCCAGCCATATCGCAACGCTAAAGAGTACGATATTAATGGCCATGGGCAGGTAGGCGAAGCGTCGAATACCCTGTTGATTCATTAGCCTAAAGCCTTTGAATAAGTAAGCTGCGCCTTTAAGTAAGTTATCCATCGATGTTTTAAGGAAGCTGAACTAGTTCAGGGGATACCCAACCTACTTTGCGATGTTCGGCAACAACATTGGTGTAAACACCGCCACGCACATTAAAAATACCGGTGACGCGCATAAATTTCGGATCAGTTGCTGCAACAAGGTCATCTAAAATTTGATTGGTAACGGCTTCATGGAATGCGCCTTGGTCTCGGTATGACCAGATATAAAGTTTGTAAGACTTTAATTCCACACATTTTAAGTCGGGGATATAGTCAATTTGGATAGTGGCAAAATCGGGCTGACCGGTCTTTGGGCATAAGCACGTGAACTCTGGTGTCTCGATGTGAATGGTATAATCACGGTCTGGTCGTGCGTTGTCGAAAGTCTCTAGTTCTGTACTTGGAATGGTGGACATATTGTTCTCAATGTAACGTTAAAAGAATTGTATTATCCCTGAGTTGGAAGATTTATTTAAGTGTTAGAGCTGATCATTATTATAGTGGCATTGTTATTTTGTTTTTTGGGCATTGCTTGGTATGCCCGTTTACGTTCACAGCAGAGATCAAAAACCTTTGAACAAAAAACACGAATAACCGAACCGCCAGTTGATAATGAGTTTGGTCAGTATTTAGATGAGCAATTATCGATGCAACAGCAACATATTATGGGTGATATCAATGATAGCTTAGTCACCGAACGGACTGAGGCTGAGAGCGAACCTGGGATGACATTTTCCTCGGAGGCGGTTCTGGCTGCTGAAAATCATTTATCGGCTTCGTCTAAACCGGCGCCAGGGGTTGTGCGCTCACCTCAAAAGGAATTCGTTTCAACCGACGCTGACGCGCCTATTATTGATGGGGCAGTCGTGCAAGAAGCATCTGTAAAAATGCCATTAAATGAAAAAGTGAGCGCGAGACCTAAAGCTAAACCTAAGCCGGCGGTAAAAAATAAAGAATGGGAACTTGTTTTAGCTTTAACCGTGGTGACTGCTGAGGAGAAGGGTTTTAAAGGAAATGACATTGTTGCGGCGTTAAACTTTGTTGATATGGTACCAGGGGAAATGACTATTTTTCATCGCTACTTACCTGGTCAACATGTGCAAACACTGTTTAGCGTGGCTAATTTGCTCGCACCCGGCACGCTTAAACCCAGTGAGTTGCCGACGTTACAAACACAGGGCTTAGTGATCTTTATGCGGCTACCTAGCCCTGCTAATGGCTTGTTAGCTTTTGATGCTATGCTTGATGCAGCAGATAAAATAACAAAGCGTTTAAATGGGCAATTAAGAGATGAGCATCGCCAAACATTAACGGAAGCTACCTTGGAAAAAATGCGCAGCCGAATTTTAAATTTTAACTTAACGCAACAATTAGACAATCATCAGTTTAAACATGACTATTCCAACTAAACTCCTTGCTCGAAAAGTTGAGCTCCATAACTTAATAAATAAGTATAACTATCTTTATTATACTACTGATAATCCAGAGGTTTCTGACTCTGAATATGATCGGTTATTCCGTGAGTTAAAGCAACTCGAGGCTGATCATCCTGCCTTATTGACGTTAGATTCGCCGACACAACGTGTCGGTGGGCAGGTACTTGATAAGTTTGATCAAGTTACCCACGCTATGTCAATGTTATCATTGGATAATGTGTTTGATGATAATGAGTTTTTGGCTTTTGACCAACGTGTTAAAGATTGGCTTAATACCGGTGATGTTCAAAGCTATATTGCAGAGCCAAAATTAGATGGGTTAGCAATTAGTTTGCGTTATGAGAAAGGGCTTCTAGTACAAGCTGCGACGCGTGGTGATGGTAGTGTCGGTGAAGATGTCACTGTCAATGTACGCACGATTTCAGATATTCCTTTGACATTACAGGGTGATGTTATTCCAGATGTGATTGAAATTCGTGGTGAAATTTTTATGCCAAAAGCGGGTTTTGAGGCATTGAATCAACAGCAGATTTTAGAGGGTAAAAAGTCCTTTGTGAATCCACGGAATGCGGCTGCAGGATCATTGCGCCAATTAGATTCTAAGATCACTGCCAGCCGACCACTAGAAATGATTTGTTACGGTTTAGGTGAGATTAAAGGATTGGCTGAAATGCCGGAAACACATTCAGCAGCGATGGCAATGGTAGCCGATTTAGGCTGCCGAATATCACCAGAATTACAAGCTGTATCAGGGGTTGAAGCTTGCCTTGTTTATATAGAACAGATTGGCGAACGACGCGATAACTTACCTTATGACATTGATGGGGTAGTGTTTAAAGTTGATAATCTGCAATTACAACAGCGTTTGGGCTTTGTTTCTCGTGCGCCACGTTGGGCGATTGCCCATAAATTTCCAGCTCAGCAAGAGATAACCACGGTTGAGGATATCGAAATTCAAGTGGGTCGTACCGGCGCTTTAACGCCAGTTGCCCGTCTTAAACCCGTTTTTGTGGGTGGTGTGACGGTCAGTAATGCCACATTACATAATCAAGATGAAATTGATCGCAAAGATGTACGTGTTGGCGATACGGTGATTGTACGACGCGCGGGTGATGTGATTCCAGAAGTGGTTCAAGTGGTGCTGTCAAAACGGCCTGAACAAGCTGAACCTTACCGTATCCCGGCTCAATGTCCCATTTGTGACTCATTAGCAGAACGTGTTGAAGGTGAGGCGGTATTACGTTGTACCGGTGGTCTTTATTGTCCAGCTCAGCGTAAAGAAGCGATTAAGCATTTTGCGTCTCGTAAAGCAATGGACGTCGATGGTCTAGGCGATAAAATTGTTGAGCAATTAGTCGATGAAGGCTTAATTGGTGATCCTGCCGACTTATTTGCTCTCACGATTGCTCAATTGGCTGCTTTGGAACGGATGGGTGACAAATCAGCAGAAAACTTAGTAACTGCTTTAGATGCTGCAAAACAGACTAAGTTTGCTCGTTTTATCTATTCATTGGGTATTCGAGGAGTGGGTGAAGCAACGGCACGCTCGCTTGCAATGGACTTTTTAACATTAGATCTTTTAAAAGGTGCTGATGAAGCTGCTTTAATCGAAATTGAAGATGTTGGGCCGGTTGTGGCACATAATATCGTGACCTTTTTTAATCAGGATCATAACCAACATGTGGTTGATCGGTTATTAATGGCTGGGTTGACTTGGCCACTAGAAGAAAAAATGTCGGCTGATTCGGCGCTTAGTGGAAAAATAATCGTACTGACTGGGACATTAGAGCAATTATCGCGTAGCGAAGCAAAAGAAAAGCTGTTGGCTTTAGGGGCGAAAGTCGCCGGCAGTGTGTCTAAAAAAACGGATTATGTCGTAGTAGGTCGTGATGCTGGTTCCAAGTTGACCAAAGCGGAAATTTTGGGTGTGACTGTTGTTGATGAAACAACTTTGATTGAGTGGATTCGCTAGCGTGGCCGGGCAGATACGATCATGACGGCGCTAACTGATGCTATTAAAAAAGTGGCAACGGGCCCGCATTTAAGTAAAGACTTAAATCTAGAAGAAGCACAAGCAGCGATGACTGAAATATTGTCGGGTGAGGCCGACCCGGTACAAGCAGCAATATTCTTTATTGCATTACGGATTAAGCGGGAAACAGATGCAGAAAATCTAGGCATTTATCAAGCGTTACAAGCTTGTACAAGGCAGCATGAGGTAAATGTTGATCAATTATTGTTGATGGCCGATCCGTTTAATGGTTATAACCGTCATTGTCCTATTCATGCCTTTTTACCTGCGGTGTTAGCGGCAGCTGATTTGCCAACATTGTCACAAGGCGTGAAAGAAATGGGCCCGAAGTTTGGCGTGACGCATTCCCAAGTGTTAAGCCTGGCCGGTATCAATGTCGATTTAACGACAATACAAGCGCGAGATAACATTAATGCTTCAGACGTCGCATGGGCTTATTTAGACCAAGCACAGGCCAGTCCTGCTTTATTTACTTTGCAAGATTTACGCACTCGGATGATTAAACGGCCAAGTTTAGCCACATTAGAAAAAATGATAATGCCGATCAAGGCGAGCGGCAAAACCCATTTACACATTGGTTTTGTCCATAAGGCTTATCCAGCGGTGTTAGCGTGGATAGCCAATGCCGCGGGCTTTGATTCTGCGATGATTGTACGGGGGATTGAAGGTGGTATTTTACCGACTCTACGTGAGCCTGCTAATTGTTTTCAGTCATATACCGGACAAGCTGAATCGTGTGAACTAGATCCGAGTGATTTTGGGTTAGCACAAACAACACGTGGGGTTTTACCCATGGACAACGAAACAGTAACGGCAGTAGAAACATTAGAACTCGGTATGAAAGCCCTTGATGGCCAATCAGGCGCTGCGTTTGATAGTTTGGTTTACGGTGGTGCGATTGGTTTATGGCATTGTGGTTTGCAGGCGTCAAAACAACAGGCAGCTGCTCATGTTCGTCATGTTATTCAATCTGGCCGGGCTAAGGCTTTTTTTCAAAACGTTATTTCTTAGGGGGTGTTTTAAATGGTTTTTCAGCAACAACTGGACTTTCATACTCAGCCACGGAGTACGGCTAACATTACCGTTGATGTGCAAGATATTGTGGCTAAATCAGGAATAGGAGCCGGGACTTGCCATGTATTTGTCCAACATACCAGTGCGTCGTTGATGCTATGTGAAAATGCCGACCCAGATGTTCGTCGTGATTTAGAAACCTATATGCAACATATTGTGCCAGATGGCGATCCGATGTTTTTGCATCAAGACGAAGGTCCTGATGATATGAGCGCCCATATTAGAACTGTGCTGACAAACCCTGATTTAACGATGCCGGTCAGCGCCGGTCAATGTGATCTTGGTATATGGCAAGGCATTTATTTGTGGGAACACCGTACGCAGCGACATAATCGGAAAGTGATTGTGACGGTGATGGGCGAGTAGTGAATCTTTATTACGTTATGAGGTCTGATACGGTGTGTATTCAGTCTTTAAACTGTCATAAAATGAATGGAATTTAAAATGCGACTATTGACCTTGTTCATCATCTCGTTTATCTCGGCCTTTACTTTGACCGGTTGTGCTAACGGTTCTTTTGATACCAATGCCGCTTTGGCACTGGGCGGCGGTGCAGTTCAAGCATTAACGCTTGATGAAGCGAGTGTTAAGCAAACAGCGACTTTGGCTGCCAAAGAATACGATAGTAAACATAAAGTGGCAGCGAGTAACGACCCGTATAGTATTCGTCTCGCGAAAATGACGCGTAGTTTACAAAATTACGATGGTTTGACGCTTAATTTTAAAGTCTATAAAGCGGATGAGGTCAATGCGTTTGCGATGGCTGATGGGACAGTTAGAGTGTATACCGGCTTAATGGATGCGATGCCTGATGATCAGGTGTTGGCGGTTATCGGCCATGAAGTTGGTCATGTCAAACTCAAGCACAGTTATCATCAAATGCGGACTCAGATATTAAGTAATACCGCCTTGCAAGCGGCGGCGGGTGTTGGTGGCATTGTTGGTTCACTCAGTCAAGGTCAATTAGGTCAGTTGGCCACAGGTGTCGTTTCCGCTCAGTTCTCACAGCGTGATGAGCTAGCTGCTGATAGCTTTGCTGTGACATTATTAAGAAGTTTAGGTAAAGATCCTCGTGCGATGACCCGTTCAATTCAAACGCTGAAAGCGAAGTTTGGTGCTGGGGGCGGGTTTATGAGTAGCCATCCTTCTAATGATGAAAGGATCAACAATCTTGAACGGATGATTTCTGGGCAGGGTGCTTGAGTAAAAGCGCTTAAAGAATGATTGTTTTAAGGCAATCAGTTAAACGTTTTATCTTTGAAAATAATATAAAGAAATTCCAAACTATGACTCCACTGATTCACCGTCGAATTCGTCACTTTCTTATTGTAGGCTTACTGTCAGTATTATCTGCTTGTTCGAATGCGCCAGCGCCATGGCAGACTACTAATATGACCGGGCATCTGCCTGATTTGGCTTTTACATTGACCGATGCCAATCATAATAAGGCTGTCACCGCAGCAGGTTTTCATGGCCAGGTCGTGGTGTTAAATTTTGGTTTCACGCATTGTCCAGACGTATGTCCTATGTCATTACATCAATTACAAAGTGCCTTGTCTAAATTGGATGAGGTGGGGGCTAAACAAGTTCAAGTGTTGTTTGCCACGGTAGATCCGCAACGTGATGGTATCGCTGAGATGAAAGCTTATACTGAGAATTTTGGTCAGACTATTGGTTTGACGGGTGATCGAGCGGGTTTAATTCTTTTAGCTCGGCGCTACAAGGTCGGTGTCGAATTTGGTGACGCTGATGAACAAGGGCATTATGATGTGTCTCATAGTAGTGTGACTTATGTGTTTGACCGTAATGGGGCAGTGCGTTTGTTAATACGCCCAGATGACACGCCAGAAGCGATTGCGATTGACTTAGCGCGTTTGGTTACTGAGGGAATGTGATCAGACTGTTTGTGGTTTTCAAGTCAGGGTTGAAGGAGAAAATATGTCATTAGCAAGACAAATAACACGCACTTATTTTGAGCTTTCTAATCAATCTGATATGCCTCAAATAGCCGGGTTGTTTAGTGACAATTGCACATACTATTCTGCTAATTTGGGTTTCTTTATTGGTAAGCCTGATGTGATTGCGATGCAGACGGAATTTCATGGACAATATCAGACCTTGGCTTGGACAATTGATAGTATTGCTGAGATTAAGCCAAATGTTGTTGAGATAGCGTTTAGTTTTAAGGCCCGATTATTGGATGGTACCGAGCAGAATCGGCAAGGACGTGAGCATATTTTGATTGTTGATGGTTTAATTCAACATGTGGCGGTGGGTTTGTAAAGATGATGAGAAAAGTGGGATGACAGAACAGTTGAAAACATTGTGTGATATGGCGACTGAGGCGCATGAACGAGTACAGTTGAATCACGCTGATATTGACCCGATTGTTGGTGTACACCATAAAATGCGTCAGGCTGGGTTTCCTGCAGATGTAATGACGATTGATTGTTTGAAAACGGGTAAGCGGATTATTTTAATTTTGAATGATGATGCGCTTGATGTGGTGAATTACCAGTTTTCTTATAAGGATAAAGACCCAGCCGCCGAATTTGAGCAGTTGGCTTTTGATGAACTGAGCCCAGCAAAATTATATGAGTGGATGACAAGCTATTTTGCTCGGCCAGTCAGTTAACGTTTAGTTCAAGTGAGTAAGCGACTCATCCACTTTGGTCTTAGTTGTTTGTTGTTGTTTATTCCGCCTATTGCTTGGGCTGAACAGATTGCTCCCCCTTCACGTTTTATCTCCCATATGGTTGATCCACAAGAGGACGAATTGGCCTTTTTTTGGCGAGATGAGGCGGGTGAACCCTATCAACACTTTCAGCGTTTAAAGCAGGCTTTAGCGAAACAAAATCAGACGTTAGTGTTTGCGATGAATGGGGGCATGTACCAAGAAGATCTTTCTCCGTTGGGATTGTATATAGAAAAGGGGGAAACACAATATCGCTTAAGTCGTCGACAGCAAGGCTATGGCAATTTTTATATTCAACCTAATGGTGTTTTCTACCTGACAAAATCGGGTGAAGGGCACATTGTTGCTACAAGTGAGTTTAAGCCTAATTCTGAGATTGAATATGCAACACAGTCCGGTCCAATGTTGCTGGTTGAGGGAGAGATTAACCCTAAGCTGACAAAAGGATCGTTAAGCCTACGACTTCGTAATGGGGTCGGGCTTTTACCTGATGGACGCATTGTATTTTCGATTTCAAAAAGCTTTGTTAACTTTTATGATTTTGCTGAACATTTCAAACAACAGGGTTGTGATGTTGCTTTGTATTTAGATGGATCGGTATCTCGGATTTACCTACCTGAGAAAAAGCTTCTGTCTGATGGACGCTTTGGTGTAATTATTGGTCAAGTTAGTCGTCTACCCTAATGAATGATGTGATTTGTTAAACATTAAGGGGACTTCGACAATTATGATAATTAAATTAATGGCAATATCATTGCTTTTGGTTTTAACGGCCTGTACAGCACAAGAAGTGACTTCAGATGAGCCGAAGCACGGTGAGGTAAGTGATATTAGCCCAATGGTCGCTTGGGATAAAACACAACAGGCATGGGTGTCACCTGAGGTGTTTTGGCACAATGAGACTGATGCACGCAGTGGTTTGACTTGGCCGAAAAGTACTGTTTACCCAAAATATGAGAACGTCGCTGAATTTGATACTTTTTTAGTTGAAGGGGCATCAGGTACGACCTGTCTTATGGCGTTTTACCATTCACGCTGGCGCAGAGCCAATGATGTTTGGCGCTGGGATGATGCTTTTAATAATTATGGCGCTTGCCCTCACGTATTCGATTGAATCTAAGGAATGGACGCTGCGCCTTGTCCTTGAATCATTGACCAGAGTGTTTTTATATTGTTTGTTCGATCACTGACATTACGATTAGCTGTCCACTTGACATGGCTTTTTAGATTAGCAGTGGGGGAAAGCTCGATGCCCCACAAGCCATCAAGTGTATTCGGTAGCATGGAGTAACGCATATCGATAATATGGTGTGGATTATTGGGATCTAAGGCAAGATGATTAGCTGAAAACCAACGAAATCTTTCTATATCAAGCGCTTGTTGGCTAGCGATATCTAACCACGGTAAATCACGGCTAATATCTAGTTTGGGTGTCGAATCGCCTTTAAAAATGCTCGCGGTGTTAAATAGACGAATTGCGTCAACATAGTAGCGTCCTTGATATTCATAAATGCTTTTCCAAACAATCAGGTTGGCAAAACTGGGTTTCACATTGAGATTGATCGGTGTGTGGCCTCGACTTTCGGCTAAGTTTTGAGCGATCGCTTTAGTACGATGTTCTTGTACCAGCCCCAAACTTAAATAACTGATAGCGTAAACAGCGCCTAGGTAACCAAGCCACTGTGATCGTTTGGTCATGGCCAGTAAGACAATGGTGAGTAAGGGAAAGGTGAAAAGTGGATCGATAATGGACACGTTATTCCAAGCGATGCGTTCGGTGCTAAAAGGCCAGAACAATTGGGTGCCGTAACTGGTGCAGGCATCTAACAAACCATGGGGTGCGTAACCGGCAGTGCTGTATAGATACGTTTTACCGAATGTCAGTGTTTTATTGTTGAAAATAGTATGAATCAATAACCAAAATACAGTGGCACAAATTAAGCCACCAATTGGCATAAAGATAATCGCATGGGTGAATTGGCGGTGGAATTCAAGGAAGAGTAAAGGATCTTCTGATGATCGAATGACGATGTCTAAATCGGCTGCCATCCCAGAGAAAAAGCCGAGTAGGCTAGCGGCGACCATTTCTTTTTTTGTCGCTAGGGTTTGTGAGGCAGACATGCCGACGACGCCTTGGCTTAATGGATCCATGTGTCTTTAATTTTTAGTCAGTTGAAGTTGCTTGGCATCATAGCATTAGGCACTAAAAAAAGAAGCCATTGTGATGGGACGCACAGCGAGGTCTTTAACCTTAGTTTTGTACGGGACACTTTTTTAGTGTTTGGTGTAATCCAATGAAACCAATCAGGATAGGCGTGAACAACCAGAGTGCTGCTGGTAGTGGAACTTCAGATAATGCAACACGGGAATTCATTTCTACTATTGTGTTTGGATAATCGATCATGTTGGCACCATCAGGGGCAATGAATCTCCTATAAAAGGTGTCATCAACAGCTAAAGATTCAAGACTATTAGAAGTCGACTCTCCAGTGCAGCACGCCTTACTCTGTGAAAATCCAAAAGTACCATCCGTTGTTATTTTTAAATCTGTCATTTGCCATGTTGCAGCTGATAATGATGTGCTCAGGAATAGGCTGGTCATTAACAATAATGTATTTTTGGTCATAATTCGTCCCATTTTTATTATTGATTAATGCAACTCCGCCTCGAGTGGAAATTAAGCTGTTATCGGTTTTGTTGGCTGCCTTGGATACGTTAGGTGCAATAAGCTTAGGTGTGACTATAGGGATATTGAGCTGAATAAAAGCTGAATGGCTGTCATTAACATTGGATTTTGTTTAATTATGGTGGTTGATCGGCGTAAACTATCTGCAACAGATATTTTGGAGATGATTAAATGAATTTATTGACACGGCTATGTGCCACTTTCGTTTTGATGGCGGTGAGTCAGTTTACTTATAGTGCAGATCACCATGCGCCTAGCAAGACATTTAAGTCGACACCATTGACGGACTCTGCTTTTTTATTGCGAGGAAAGGGCGGTAATATCCTGCTCGTGAAAGGCGAGCAAGGGATGGTGATGGTTGATGCTGATTATAAGGAAATGTCGGCGGCTTTAGAACTGGTCTTAGCTGAGCATGGCGGTGTTGAGCAAGTCAGTTATTTGATCAATACGCATTGGCATAATGATCATACGCAAGGTAATGATCTCGTTGGGCACCATGCCCAAATTGTGGCGCATGATAATGTCAGAACGCGGCTGCTGACGCGTCAAGAGGTTAAATTATTTGGCCTGGTATCTGAACCCTATGCTTCTCATGCCTTACCTTCATTAACCTATAGTCAATCTTTATCACTGTTTATTAACGGCGAAACCTTTGAACTCGTCCATTTCCCCCATGGTCATACTGACGGCGATTCAGTGGTGTTTCTTAAACACGCTAATATTGTCCATATGGGCGACCATTTCTTTTCCGGTTTCTTCCCCTTTGTTGATGTGCAAAATGGCGGTAATGTCGAACAAATGGCGAAAAATGTAGCGGCTGTATTAGACCGAATTGATGATGAAACAATAGTGATTCCAGGCCATGGTCCTTTGTCTGATAAGTCAGATCTTGAGGACTTTCATGAGATGTTGGTGGGTACAATAGATGAAGTCAAAGCCATGATGGCAGAAGGGATGACGCTCGAACAGATGCAAGCTGAAGGCTTGTCTTTAGATTGGGAAGAATGGGCGAATGGTTTCTTGTCTAGCGAGGCTTGGGTTAAAATTATTGCTAGCAGTTTACAAGCAGATTAATCTTCGTCAGCGTCAGGGATGGCAGCGTCAATTACCGTCGTTGTCACTTTGGTCGCGACTTTAACTGTGCCGACGGTCACATCAACGGCTGTACTGACAACGGCGTCAGCGACAGAAAGGACCGTGCAGCCAGTTGCGGTAACAAGACTACTTAGTAGCAAACCATAGGTTAATAATTTCATAAATACTAAAGATCTCTAATTTGTTTTAGTGATTTTACGTTCATTTCAAGAGGCGTGTTCGATGGATGCAGCATTTTGGCACGAGAAGTGGCAAAACAAACAGATTGGTTTTCATCTTGATGACGTTAACCCATTATTGGTCACGCATTTTGATGCGTTAGGTCTACAGGCAGGACAAACTGTTTTTTTACCGCTCTGTGGTAAGACTTTGGATATTGCTTGGCTGTTGGGAAACGGTTTTCAAGTCAAGGGCGTCGAACTGCATGAGCCTGCCATTATTGAATTGTTTGACGCTTTGGGTGTTGTGCCTGATGTGACGGGCTTAGGTGAGTTGAGGCGTTATTGTGCCGAGGGTTTGACTATTTATGTCGGCGACTTTTTCAAGCTAACAAGCGCTATTTTAGGTGAGGTTGATGCGGTGTATGATCGTGCTGCGATAGTGGCTTTGCCAGACACAATGCGTGGCGATTATACGAAACAAGTGATGGCTGTATCTCAAAAAGCAGACCAATTGTTGATTAATTATGTCTATGATCAGGCGATAATGACTGGGCCGCCGTTCTCTGTTTCGAACGAAGAGTTAGTGCTTTCTTATAGTGAACATTATGCGATGACCTTATTGTTTGAAAATGAGGTCGAAGGTGGGCTGAGAGGGCAGTGTCCTGCAACTGAGTTTGTCTGGTTGTTAAAGCGGAATTAAACGTGTGTCTTTCAGTCTTACCATCGGGTAATTAATTAGAGTACTTAATGAATAATATTATTGACGAGTTTATACAAAAAGAATCATCAAGCGGCGTGTTACTGATCTTTGTCACCATTTTGGCTTTGATTTTAAGTAATTCAGTTTTAGCCCCAGCGTATGAAGCGTTTTTACATATCCCTGTTGAAATTCGAGTGGGTGCTTTGCATTTAGATAAGTCGCTTTATCATTGGGTCAATGATGGTTTGATGGCGGTGTTTTTTCTATTAATTGGTTTGGAAGTTAAGCGTGAGTTGATAGAGGGACATTTATCGACAGTTAAACAAGCGGTGTTGCCGAGCGTGGCGGCAGTTGGCGGTATGGTCGTTCCGGCATTGGTTTATGTGGCTTTTAACAGCGCGAATGATAACCCTATTGCTATCACAGGTTGGGCGATTCCGACTGCGACGGATATTGCGTTTGCCTTAGGTATTTTGTCGATGTTGGGCAGTCGTGTTCCGGTGTCATTAAAACTGTTTTTGATGGCCTTAGCAATCATTGATGATTTGGGTGCGATTGTGATTATTGCGTTGTTTTATACATCTGATTTATCCACGTTATCGATTACTGTAGCCTTTGGATCTTTAGCTATATTGATTGCACTTAACTTGTTTGGTGTGACAAAAAAAGCAGCTTACTTTATTGTCGGTTGGGTTTTGTGGGTGAGTGTCTTGAAGTCGGGTGTCCATGCGACGCTGGCTGGTGTTGCCTTGGCGTTTACAATTCCACTGAACTCTCAGCGTGATGGTGTCCATGTCTCGTTACTAAAAGAATTAGAACATGACTTACATTATTGGGTGGCCTTTTTCATTTTACCGTTATTTGCGTTTGTGAATGCCGGTGTCAATGTGACTGAGATTTCGATGGAACAGATGGCTGGGCCAGTTCCAATGGGGATTATGTTTGGTCTTTTTGTTGGTAAACAACTTGGTGTGTTCGGTTTTAGTTGGATTGCAATTAAATTGAAGTTGGCCTCATTACCGGAAGGTAGTAATTGGTTACAATTATATGGTGTGTCAGTATTAACCGGGATTGGCTTTACGATGAGCTTGTTTATTGCGTCATTGGCTTTTGTTGATGATCAGCTATTCCAATATACTGATAAGTTAGCGATTTTAATTGGCTCTTTCGCTTCAGGTATTCTCGGGTATCTGTTGTTACGCGCCGGTAAAAAAACAACTGTTTAAGCTTATGAATGATTTTTTAAAAAATTACGATGATTTAATTAGGAGTCCGTCGAACATGCAGTCTTTTGTGGAAAGTCCATACCTTGTGCCATCTGATGGTTATTTTAATATTGATCAGACCAGTACAGCACCGGATGAACAAGATGATGTCCCGAGTAAAAAAGAGTGCAAGAAGCGTTTGAAAAAGGTCGTCGAAAAAATCGACGCTATACAACAAATGATGTATGCACATGACCATCACTCTGTTCTGTTGGTTTTTCAGGCAATGGATGCGGCTGGCAAAGACAGTACGATTCGTGCGGTGACGAAAGGTTTAAACCCGGCAGGCTGTCAGGTTCATTCTTTTAAAAAACCGAGTAGTGGTGAATTAGATCATGACTTTTTATGGCGGACGACCAAAGCCTTACCAGAACGCGGGCGTATTGGTATTTTCAACCGGAGCCATTACGAGGAAGTGCTGATTGCCCGAGTGCATCCTAATATTTTAGTGTCACAGCGCTTACCTAAAGTAAATATAGAGACTGTTTGGCAGGAACGTTATGAATCCATCAATGATATGGAACAACATTTAGCAAAAAATGGCACGGTGGTGATTAAGTTTTGGTTAAACGTGTCAAAAGAAGAACAAAAAAATCGTTTCATGTCTCGCCTAGATGAAGCGGAAAAGCACTGGAAATTTTCAGAGGCAGACATTGATCAGCGTCAGCATTGGGATCAGTATATGCACGCTTATGATATTGCTTTAAGAGAGACCTCAAAGCCTTGGGCACCGTGGTATGCCATTCCGGCTGATAACAAGCCATTTATGCGCTTGAAAGTGGCTGAAATCATTCTTAAGACGATGCAGGACTTGGATCTCCATTACCCTATCGTGACTGAAGAAGAAAAATCACAGTTTGATGGCTACCGTGAGCGATTAAATAGTGAAGATAGTTAAAGACTAAACGGCAGCCATATAGGCTGGGTCACTTAAGTGTTTTTTAATAGGCATGGCAATGGATTTCATTGTCATGCTTTTTTATGTGTTTTATTTAATCTATACTGAATGGTTCAAAATAAAATTGTTAATAAAGCAATTTGTTTTGTTAAGCAGCTGCTAGTGCAATGTTGTGTTAGCTAGCAAGTGAGATAAAAATCAAACTCTAATCTTTAGGAGAAGCGTAATGACGATGGAATTAATGTATTTAACATGGGTAGCTTTATTGACGGCAGTGATGTGGATGCCATATGCGTTAAACCGTATTGTGGTCGGTGGTTTAATGAACGTGGTCGGTTATCCAATTGACCCGATAACGCTGTCAGGTTGGGCTGATCGTATGAAACGCGCGCATAGTAATGCCGTCGAAAACTTAGTGGTATTTGCAGCACTTGTTTTTGTCGTTCATCTAAGTGGAACAAGCACTGAAATGACAGCAATGGCCTGTATGGTCTATTTCTGGGCACGTGTTGGCCATTTTGTTGTCTATACGTTAGCGATCCCTTTGGTTCGCACATTAACTTTTGCAGCTGGTTTCGCTTGCCAAGTCGTTTTAGGCTTAACAGCATTAGGCATGATGTAAATTTAAGTTGGATGGTTTAAAGTAAGTGTTGGTAAACCCTTTTTACTGACACTTACTTTTGTTTATCGACTCACTCATTTTGAGTTAGCTGATCAATAAATATCAAAGCAATGACAATGAGGATCTTACGATGATAAAAGCTTATGCTGCGTTTGAACCGAGTGGCGACTTACGTTCTTTTGACTATGATCCGGGCCCTTTAAAGGGACAAGAAGTCGAGATTGATGTGCTCTATACCGGGATTTGTCATAGTGATCTTAGTATGATCGACAATGAGTGGGGGATGACGCAATATCCGCTGGTGCCCGGCCACGAAGTTGTGGGCCGAATTGCGAAGGTGGGTGCTCATGTTACGCGTTTTAAAGTCGGTCAGGTTGTTGGTTTAGGCTGGCATTCAAGCTACTGTAATGATTGTCAGCATTGTGACAATAATGACCAAAATCTCTGTGCCTCGGCACAGCCTACGGTGGTGGGTCATCATGGTGGTTTTGCTGATAAGGTGCGAGCTGATGCCAATAGTTTGGTGTCGATTCCCGATAGCATTGATTTAGCTTCTGCAGGGCCTTTGTTTTGTGCCGGTATCACGGTGTTTAATCCGTTAGTCCAGTTTGATATCAAACCAACCGATAAAGTGGCTGTGATTGGCATTGGCGGCTTAGGTCATTTAGCACTGCAGTTTTTAAATGCTTGGGGCTGTAATGTGACGGCATTTACATCCAGTGCCAGTAAGCAGAAAGAGGCCTTGTCTTTAGGCGCTCATCAAATATTAGATACCAAGGACGAAGCTGCTTTGGCAGCCGCAGCCGGACAGTTTGATTTTATTATCTCGACTGTGAACGTGAAATTAGATTGGAACTTGTATGTCAATACGTTGGCAGCACGTGGCCGATTGCATTTTGTCGGCGCGGTGCTCGAACCCCTCGATATTCAAGCATTTGGCTTGTTAATGGGTCAGCGTTCTATTTCTGGGTCGGCGGTAGGTAGTCCTGCTGTGATGTCTGAAATGCTTGATTTTGTAGCACGACATGATATTAAGCCTGTTATTGAAACCTTTGCCTTTGATGATGTGAATGCGGCAATAGAACGTGTTCGTTCAGGCCAAACACATTACCGTGTTGTGCTGTCGAGAGACTAAATGCGAAAACGGCTTTTTGTCTTTGCGATGATCCTGTTAGGGGGTTGCTCGGCATCACAAGATCAACAGCGTGTTTATGATGAGATTGTGGCGGTAGAACAGGCTTTTATGGCTGCATTTGAACATGGTGATGTGTCTGGCATTGCTAAGTTGTATTCTGAACAAGCACAACTGTTGCCATCAAACCGTGACTTTGTGTCGGGCCGTTCTGAGATCAAGTTGTTTTGGCAAGGCCTAATGCAGTTGGGCATTGCGACGGTTAAGTTGGAAACGATGGAAGTGAATGCCAGCCATGATAAGGCATTCGAAGTGGGTCGTTATACGATCCATACTGGAGAGGGCGCTATGATCGATTATGGTAAGTATGTCGTGGTCTGGCAACAACAAGATGGCCAGTGGTTTTTACATCGCCACATCTGGACGACCAGTATGATTAAAGCCCATGAGAGTCGTATTTAATGACCATTCCTTCTCCTTGTATCAAAAACTGTTGTTTGGACCAAGCTGATATTTGCATTGGTTGTGGTCGTGCTTTGACTGAAATAACACAGTGGACTGTCAGCAGTGACAGTGAAAAACAGCAGATTTTAACTGAGGCAGAACAACGGCGAAAACAGCGAGAAGCAGATTATCCTACTTATGCCGCCAAATATGACTTATAGCCTTTTCCTGTATACTGTGTCGCCTTAAATTCATAAGTCAGTAAGTCGATTATTACTGCGTTTTCTTTTCAAAATATATTGCGTGACTCGACCTTGCTTTGAGCTATTGGTTGGGATCATAAGGAATCTAATTGTATGCTGCTATCTGCTAAGCAAGACTGGCTAGGTAATGTTCGTAACGATATCTTGGCCGGTATTGTCGTCGCCTTGGCCTTGGTGCCTGAGGCCATTGCTTTTTCTATTATTGCCGGTGTTGATCCTAAAGTTGGGTTGTACGCGTCTTTTGCGATTGCCGTGATCATTGCAATTGTCGGTGGTCGCGCTGGGATGATTTCTGCTGCAACAGCCGCCACCGCCTTGTTAATGGTGACGTTGGTTAAAGATCATGGCTTACAATATTTATTGGTCGCGACTATTTTAGCCGGCGTATTACAGGTTGTTGCCGGTTATCTGAATTTACATAAGTTCATGAGTTTTATATCAAAGTCGGTTATGACGGGCTTCTTAAATGCCCTGGCTATTTTGATCTTTATGGCACAACTGCCAGAGTTAACGGGTGTGACGTGGCATGTTTATGCTTTAACTGCTGCCGGGCTTGGCATCATCTATCTCTTTCCTTATGTGCCTAAAATCGGCAAGTTATTACCATCACCTTTGGTCAATATTGTCGTCCTGACGTTGGTCGTTTATTTCTTCGATATTGATGTCCGTACCATTGGTGATATGGGTGAGCTACCAGATACCTTGCCTATTTTCTTATGGCCTGATGTGCCTTTTAACTTTGAAACATTGAGTATTGTGTTCCCTTATTCGGTTTCAATTGCGATTGTTGGCTTATTAGAGTCGTTGATGACAGCCAATGTCATTGATGAATTAACCGATACTGAGAGTGATAAAAAACGCGAATGTAAAGGCCAAGGGATTGCGAATATTGGCTCTGGTTTGATTGGCGGTATGGCCGGTTGTGCGATGATTGGTCAATCGATTATCAATGTGAAATCAGGTGGTCGTGGTCGTTTATCGACGATGGTGGCCGGTATTTTATTACTGATTCTGGTTGTCTTCCTCAGTGATATTTTGTCGATTGTGCCAATGGCCGCATTAGTCGCGGTGATGATTATGGTGTCGGTGGGTACCTTTAATTGGACGTCGATTAAAGAATTGAAAACCAACCCAGCGAGCGCTTCTAGTGTGATGGTGGCGACGGTGATTGTCGTGGTCTGGACACATAACTTAGCCTTTGGCGTCTTCACGGGAATTTTGATTGGGTCTTTGTTTATGGCCCAGCGTTTAAGCCAGTTCTTATTAGTTGAAAGCGATTATGATGAAGCCAGTGATACACGAACCTATCAGGTGATTGGTCAAGTGTTCTTTAATTCATCAGACCGTTTTATTGGCTTTTTCGATTTTAAAGAAGCCGTTGATAAAATTGTGATTGATGTTCATCGCGCGCATTTCTGGGATATTACCGGCGTTGCTGCTTTAGATAAGGTCGTGATTAAATTACGTCGTGAAGGGGCGGATGTCAGTATTATTGGTTTGAATGAAGCCAGTGAGACCTTATTAGATAAATTCGCGGTACATGATAAACCTGACGAAGTTGAAAAAATGATGGGAGGCCAATGATAATGACAACAATGAAAAATGGATTAATACTGGCAGGCGTTGATGGCTCAGAGTTAAGCGACGCCGTACTTGATTATGCGATTTGGTTGTCGAAAAAATCTTCGGCGCCATTGAAAATATTGCATACGATTGAACATTCTCATCAAAGTGACCAAGTGGGTCATGAAGGTAATTTAACGCCCAATATAAAAGAGCATTTATTGGATGAATTATCTGATGAAGAACGCTTGGAAAGTAAGAAACTGATTGCAGACGGCAAACAGATTTTAAATGACGCTAAAGACAAAGCAACAGCAGCCGGTATTACCGAGCTGATTGCGAAACAACGTCATGGCACATTGCCTGAGGCATTGTTAGATTTGCAGTCTCAGTTAGCGATGGTCGTGCTAGGCTCGAAAGGCCACGATCATGAAGGCGAATTACAGGGTTTAGGCGCACAAATACAAGATGCGATTAGGGTCATTAATAAACCTGTTTTTATTGCAAAATCTGCTTTCACCGAGCCTAAAAAAGTGATGTTTGCCTATAACGGCAGTCCAACCTCACACAAAGCATTGAACCTATTAGCAAGTATGGCGCTGTTTAAACAAGACTTAGAAATCCATGTTGTTTGTGTGCAAAAGAATTTAGCCGAAGCCCAAAACTTAGTGGAAGATGCCCAAAGTGTTTTAACGGGTGCGGGCATTGATATGATAGGCGAAGCAATGACCGGTGATGCTGTTGAGGCGTTAACGCATTACCAAACAACACATGGCATCGATATCACCGTCATGGGTGCTTTTAGTCATGGTAAGTTGCATGGCTTCTTCTTTGGTAGTTTCACAACTCAAATGTTACTAGAAAGTCAGACCCAGTTTTTATTAGTACGTTAATTGCAGTCAACTGCTGAATGAGCCTCTATTAGGGATATCTTGTTTAGACATTGTCTATGAGCAGGGTCGGCAGACACGTTTCTACCAGCGAGGTGTTTGCAGTGAAGACGGATAAGAGGGTAGCGTACCCTTAGATTCCCTTAGATTCCCTTAGATTCGAGCAATTATTTGATTGAACTATTAGCCCAAACAACTTCCCCCGGCATGTTAATGAGTCTGGGCATACGGTCATGGTAATCACGTTCTGACAGCTCCGGTTCAACTGTAACCACATACACCCTCATTTCATTGCCTTCTCTTGCTACAAGGCCTTGTATGCAATTTGAGGGGATAAGGTCATACCACTTACTTACCCCCTCATAGTTTTTTTCCATGAAACGTAAAACGGGTATTCTCACAGGAATAGGAAAGTACTTATCCCATCGTCCAGCATAAATCGAATCTAACCTTGCCCAACCTGTGGTAGGCAGCTTACCTTCTTGCTTTTCACGCCTACCCCAGCCCATAAGCATGATTTCACCATTACGCTTGAGTAATGGTAATTGAGCTTTAGGGTTAGGGAAAAAGCTTTTTAACACTTCCCCTTCATACTCAAAATTGACACCACCACACATTATTTCTTTCTCACTTTCATGATGAGAAAATATAGAGAAGATCGAGCAAATGATCAAATAATTTATTATCTGTCTGCATCCGACTGTGAATTCAACCGGTCGACGCAACACAAGCATTAAATCTTTGTACCGGTGTTTCATATTCTAGTGTCTTTCTGGGTCTTTCATTGAGTTGGCGAGCAACGGCACTTAGTTTACTTTGGGTATGAATCGATAGATCAGTT
>CAJQOM010000004.1 GCA_905479985.1 uncultured Gammaproteobacteria bacterium
TTAACAGTGAGGTAGGTCACGGGTCGACGTTCACATGTTGTTTTCCCATTCGCAGTGTCGTCAGTAAGCCTCAGGGGCTTAATATCATCGACGCTTAGTTTTTATTTTTTTGTCATACAATTGTCATAATTTTTTCATATCCTTGTCATATTAAATCTCGATACTGAGTGCAGTAAGTTTCATTACTACACATTTTAATTTGGGAGTTGGACAATCATGTTTATGAAAAAACTGGCACTTTTAGGGACTGCGGTCTCAATGACTTTTTCTGCAGCAGCTTTTGCAGATGTCGATGCTGCATTGCCTGATTATCAGAAGTCGAGTGGCGTTTCTGGCAAGCTGTCTAGTGTGGGTTCGGATACGCTGGCTAACTTGATGACGCTTTGGGCGGAAGAGTTTAAACGTGAATACCCCAATGTGAGTATTCAAATTCAAGCGGCAGGTTCATCCACTGCACCACCAGCATTGACTGAGGGGACAGCCAGCTTTGGACCTATGAGTCGGAAGATGAAAGACAAGGAAACAGGGGCATTCGAAGCTAAATTCGGCTACAAACCTACCCCCATTCGTGTTGCCATTGATGCGTTAGCTGTTTATGTACACAAAGATAACCCAATCGAAGGGTTAAGCATTTCTCAAGTGGATGCCATCTTCTCTGCGACACGTAAATGTGGTTACCCAGAAGATATTCGTAACTGGTCACAATTAGGCAGCAATTTGGGTAGTATCCAAATTTACGGCCGTAACTCAGTGTCTGGCACCTACGGCTACTTTAAGAAGAAAGCGCTTTGTAAAGGTGACTTTAAAGATAATGTGAACGAGCAGCCTGGTTCAGCTTCTGTTGTGCAGGGTGTGACTAAATCTTTAAATGGACTTGGTTACTCGGGTATTGGTTACAAAACATCGGGTGTTAAAGCATTGGCTTTAACTAAGAAGCCAGGTGGTGAGATGATTCCTGCGACAAAGGCCAATGCGGCGAATGGCTCTTACCCATTATCACGATACCTTTATGTTTATGTTAATAAAGCCCCGAACAAACCTTTGTCACCCATTGACCGTGAATTTATTAAATTGGTGCTTTCTAAAATCGGTCAGAAGGTAGTGGTTAAGGATGGTTATGTGCCATTACCTATCGCGGTAGTAGAAAAAGAATTGGCTAAAATACAGTAAGTTTCTATTGTAAGAAAAGTGAGAATGCCTTGTACTTGCATGTATGGGGTGTTTTTACATTCAACGTTTTAAAGTTGGTTTTAATTATGTTCGTTATTTCATCAGTCTGGGTTGTGAGTTGTTAAATCATGGTTGAACATTCATCAATTGGCAGTGTATTACCTGCTGCAAATTCACCGGTCGCGATGAGACGGCGCGCATGGCGTGAGTTTAAAGATCGGACTGCACGGTATGGCGTTGCACTAGGTGGCGTCTCGGTTATTTTTGCCATTGTCTTGATTTTCTTTTATCTGTTGTATGTGGTGATGCCGTTATTTAGTGGCGCTGACATAGCAACTGAAGCTGAATACAGCATGACAGAAAATAAAGCAGTTCATATTGCACTCAATGAATATAACGATGTGGCGTTTTCTGCTGATGCGTCAGGACATGTCCATTTTTTTGATGCGGATTCTGGTAAGGGAATCTCAACCCCCGCTTTGCCGCTTGCAGAAGATGCGGTAGTGCGTAGCTTTAGTAAAGGTGATTTCAGCACCGGTGTCATGGCTTACGGTTTAGACGATGGTCGGGCCTTGGTGTTCAAACGAGATTATAAAATTAGCTATCCTGATGATAAGCGTCAGGTGACACCTTTGATTAGTTATCCTTTGGGAGAAAGGTTAGTCAATGTTGCGGCTCAAGATGAGTCGCTGGTTTTGTTAACGGTACAAAGCAATGATGAGCAAACCACGCTTGTTGGTTTGACGGGAAAAAATACATTGGCTGTTTTGGGTCTGGTGCGTGAAGAAAACTTCATGGATGAAGATGCGTTTACGATCGAAGAAAAACGGTCTGAGATTCAGTTGTCAGAGGCTGAGAATATCACCCATATGCAGATGGATATTGATCAACGTGAATTGTACTTGGTCGATGCTGCCGGGTTCTTAATTTACTACGATATCAGCGATATCACGCAGCCGCGTTTGATACAGAAGGTTAAGGCTGTACCGCCGGGTGTTGACGTGACAGCATTTGAGTTTTTAACCGGTGGTATTTCGATTTTAGTGGGCCGGAGTGACGGCCAGATTGATCAGTGGTTTCCACTACGAGACCAAGATAATAATTACACCTTACATAATGTGCGCCATTTTAAAGATCAGACTGCGGCTATTGTTGCGTTGGCACCTGAATATTCACGAAAAGGATTTTTAGCGCTAGATGCGGATGGTCAATTAGGCATTTATCACACGACAGCAGAGCGGACTTTATTAGTCGAACCTTTGCTCGACAATGCGAATGCGGTGATGGGACTTTCTCCGCGTGCGAATGGCTTATTGACGTTATCTAATGATGGTAAAGCAATTTTAACGGCATTAGATAATGAGCACCCAGAAGTCTCTTGGCATTCTTTGTGGCAAGAAGTCTGGTATGAAAGTCGTGATAAACCAGAATATATTTGGCAATCATCTTCGGCGAGTAATGATTTTGAGCCTAAATTCAGCTTGAGTCCGCTGACATTCGGTACGATCAAAGCGGCTTTTTACGCCATGATGGTGGCGGTCCCGTTAGCGATTATGGGGGCCATTTATACCGCTTACTTCATGTCGCCAAAAATGCGGACAATGGTCAAGCCAACCATTGAAATTATGGAAGCATTACCCACCGTTATTTTGGGTTTTTTGGCTGGGTTATGGTTAGCCCCGATTGTTGAGGGTAATTTGCCCGGGGTGTTCTCTATTCTGGTGATGTTGCCCATTATGACGATATTAACGGCCTATTTGTGGACGAAACTACCGGCTTCATTTCGTGAATCTATTCCTGATGGTTGGGAGGCGGCGATCTTAGTCCCAGTTGTGATTATGGTCGGTGTTGTGTCGATGTTGATGAGCCCGACGCTTGAGCTCTGGTTGTTCAATGGTGATATGCCAAGGTGGCTTGATGATATCGGTGTTGGCTTTGATCAGCGTAATTCATTGGTGGTGGGCTTGGTCATGGGGTTTGCGGTGATTCCCACTATTTTTTCGATTACAGAAGATGCGATTTTTGGGGTGCCGAAACATTTAACCATTGGCTCGTTGGCATTAGGTGCCACGCCATGGCAAACCTTGACCCGCGTCGTGTTATTGACGGCGAGTCCGGGCATCTTTTCTGCGGTGATGATTGGTTTAGGTCGTGCCGTGGGTGAAACGATGATTGTGTTGATGGCGACCGGTAATACGCCGATTATGGACTTTAATATTTTTGAAGGTTTCCGTGCTTTGTCTGCCAATATTGCGGTTGAAATGCCTGAGGCTGAAGTGGCCAGTACGCATTACCGTGTCTTGTTCTTGGCGGCTTTAGTGTTGTTTATGGCGACGTTTATCTTTAATACGGTTGCTGAGGTTGTTCGTCAGCGTTTACGTGTTAAATACAGTAGTCTTTAGGTGAGTAAAACGATGGCTAATCAATCTATTTCTTCTTGGTTTAAAAACGGTACACCTTGGGTTTGGCTTAATGCGGGTGCAGTGAGTATCAGTTTGGTCATGGTGGTTGGCTTGTTAGGGCTGATTGCGGTTCGTGGCTTAAGTCATTTCTGGCCTGCTGATATTGTGGCAGTTGATTATACCGAGCCTGGTCGCGAGTCGATTCAGTTACTGGGTGAGTTTATAGATAAGGAAACGGTGTCGGCCTTACGTTTGAAAAGTGCTGGTGTTGATTTGCCAGAGGGACAAACGTCGGCACAACGTTTCTTATTAAAAATTGGTAACCGAGATTATTTTGGCTTGGACTTTAGATGGGTTGTTGGCCCCTGGATGTCTGAGGGGAGCTATCCTGAAAATGTGGTTGCGGTTGAGCGTCGTGAGTGGGGCCATTTTTATGGTTATTTGAGCGGCGTTAAAGAAGATGGTCAAGTGGTTGCCAGTGATGGCGCGGCTTGGGATGAACTGCAAAGCCGGCTTGAGCGTGCGAATGGCTTGGTCGATCAAATCAAAGCGATTGAAAAACACGAGATTGGTGACATTAATCATGGCTTAGAATCTCTGCGTTTAGAGGCACGAGAGCTTGAGATGGCAGGTGTTAATGAAAGTGCTTTGCAGCACCAAGAAATTGCACAATCGCGGCAAGGATGGAATGAACAATATAAGGTGCTACAGAAAGCACTAGCAGGCCTTTATACCGCATTGAACCGTGATCAAATGATGATGACGATGTCAGATGGCCGTGAGGTTGAGATTCCTTTGTCGAAAGTGGTTGATGCCTATCGCCCGAACGCGATGAGCACATTGGATAAATTGGCTTTTTATTTCCATGAGGTCTGGAAGTTTATTTCTGGCGATCCACGAGAAGCCAATACTGAAGGCGGTATTTTCCCCGCTATTTTCGGTACCGTGATGATGGTGTTAATCATGGCTGTTTTGGTCACGCCGTTTGGTGTGGTGGCAGCCGTGTATTTAAAAGAGTATGCGACGCAAGGCCCAATGATTCGTCTGATTCGCATTGCAGTGAACAATTTGGCTGGTGTGCCGTCGATTGTCTACGGTGTGTTTGGGCTTGGATTCTTTGTTTATTTTTTAGGTGGTAATATTGATGAGCTGTTTTTTGCTGCCAGTTTGCCATCACCGACTTTCGGTACGCCGGGCTTATTATGGGCGTCATTAACCTTGGCAATTTTGACCGTGCCGGTGGTGATTGTGGCGACGGAAGAGGGCTTGTCTCGCATCCCCCGAAATATCCGTGAAGGGAGTTTGGCCTTGGGTGCAACGAAAGCCGAAACATTATGGCGGACGGTCTTGCCGATGGCAGCGCCGGCGATGATGACGGGGTTAATTTTAGCTGTTGCACGGGCAGCGGGTGAAGTGGCCCCCTTGATGATGGTGGGGGTGGTCAAACTGGCACCGGCTTTAGCTGTTGATACCATTGCGCCCTATTTACATTTAGACCGCCAATTTATGCATTTGGGTTTTCATATCTATGATGTGGGTTTCCAAAGTCCTAACGTCGAGGCTGCAAGACCTTTGGTTTATGCAACGGCCTTATTATTGGTCATGATTATTATTGTGTTAAATATCACCGCGATTAGTATTCGTAATCGTTTACGTGAAAACGCTAAAGCAAGTGAGAATTAAGATGGAAGCAACGAATTCACAACAGACTACTGCCGCTAGAGCGATTGACATTGAGTCATTGCAGCGGGGACAAAAGCTGGATATGGCCAATGAAACGACTTGCTTAGAAGTCAATAATTTCAATTTGTTTTATGGCAAAAAGCAGGCTTTGTTTGATGTCAATATGAAGATTGCTAAGCATCGCGTAACGGCTTTTATAGGGCCGAGTGGTTGTGGTAAATCAACGTTATTACGGAGTTTTAATCGGATGAATGATTTGATTGATTCGGTAGAGATTTCAGGCGAGATGTTACTAGAAGGTCAAGATTTAAATAAGCCTTCGGTGAATGTCGCTGATTTACGACGCCAAGTGGGCATGGTGTTTCAAAAGCCTAATCCTTTCCCCAAATCTATTTATGAGAATGTCGCTTATGGTTTACGGCTACAAGGCATTAATGACCGTTCGACGTTAGATAAAGTGGTTGAGAAGTCATTGAAAGGGGCGGCATTATGGGATGAGGTGAAGGATCGCCTACAGGAATCGGCAATGGGACTATCGGGTGGTCAGCAACAACGTTTGGTGATTGCGCGTGCGATTGCGATTGAGCCTGAAGTGTTGTTGTTGGATGAACCAGCTTCAGCCTTGGATCCGCTTTCTACATTGAAGATTGAAGAACTCATTTATGAGCTTAAAGAACAATATACGATTGTTATCGTGACACACAATATGCAACAAGCAGCCCGTGTTTCTGATTACACCGCGTTTATGTATATGGGTGAGCTGATTGAGTTCGGTGCGACGGATGAGTTGTTTACCAACCCGGCGAAAAAGCAAACAGAAGATTATATTACAGGCCGTTATGGATAAGGCTAAAGGCGAATAGGAGTTTTTTATGGTGACAAGTTCACAGCATATCTCTCAACAATTTGAGAAAGAGTTACAAGATATTCGTTCATTGGTTTTAGCGATGGGTGGGTTAATCGAGCAACAAGTCGCGAATGCACAGAAAGCATTATTAACCGGCGATAGTGAGTTGGCCCGCAGTGTGATTGCGTTGGATGAGGACGTTAATGACTTTGAAGTTCGTATTGATGAAGAATGCATTCAAATCATTGCACTGCGTCAGCCAACGGCAAGTGACTTACGTTTGGTGGCAGGTATTTTGAAGACGATTACTGATTTAGAGCGCATAGGCGATGAGTCGGTGAGTATCGCTCGAATGGCGATGAATTTATCTGAAAAAGATCGGCCTAAGAAAAATTACCGTGAGTTACAGTCAATGGGTAACCATGTTTTGGGTATGTTGCGTGATGCCTTGGATGCCTTTGCCCGTTTTGATGCAGAGCAGGCGATTAAAGTGGCGCACGAAGATCGTGATATCGATTCTGAGTATGAGGGCATTATTCGCCAGTTGATTACGTATATGATGGAAGACCCTCGTACCGTGACACAGGCGATTGATATGATGTGGTCAGCGCGTTCTTTGGAGCGTATTGGTGATCATGCGTCTAATATTTGTGAGCACATTATTTATTTAGTTGAAGGTAAAGATGTGCGTCATTTGAGTCTTGAAAAGATGGCGGAGGTAGTTCGAGAAGGCAAACGTTAAGCGTATATTTGATTGTTGTTGCTTTATGAAGCCCGCTTTTAGCGGGTTTTTTATGTGGCCAATATTTTTATCTGGGCTAAAGCTTGGCAGACATTGGTTTAGTCATGCAGAATAGGCCCATGGAAAAACAGACTGAACAGACAATCTTAGCGGCTGTAGATTTGGGATCTAACAGTTTTCACATGGTGATCGCGAAGTTACGGGATGATCATTTTCAAACTGTTGATAAATTAAAGGAGATGGTTCAGCTTCGCGCGGGTTTAGATAAGCAGGGTCGTTTAAGCGGACCTGCACAAGAACGTGCTTTAGCGTGTTTAGAGCGGTTTGGTCAGCGTATTAGAAACTTGCCGAAAGGCAGTGTCCGTGTCGTGGGTACCAACACGTTGAGGGTCGCTAAAAATAGTGACGCTTTTTTAAAAAAAGCGAAAAAAGCGCTAGGACATTCTATTGAAATTATAGAAGGTGAGGAAGAAGCGCGACTTATTTATTTAGGTGTCGCGAATGCGCTGAGTTTTGATGATACGAGACGTTTAGTGATGGATATTGGTGGTGGCAGTACTGAGTTCATTATCGGCGAGCGGTTTGAAGGGCTCGAGCGTGAAAGTTTGGGTATGGGGTGTGTTAGTTTCTCCCAGCAATTTTTTGCTGATGGTATTTTATCTCATGACCGTATGAAGACCGCTATTATTGCTGCTGCAACGCGGTTAAGGGCGATTCAAAAACGTTACCGGGATGTCGGCTGGGAAGAAGCGGTTGGTGCTTCAGGGACGATCCGGTGTGTTGCTAGTATCGTGAAAGACGCCGGTTGGGCTATTGATGGCACGATCACGCTTGAATCTCTAGATAAGCTGATTGAAGTGATGATCAGTTCAGGTCATATGGCTTCAGTGAATTTGGCTGGTTTAAGCGACGAACGTCGTTCCGTTTTGCCGGGCGGGGTGGCTGTTTTAAAAGCGTCGTTTGAGCAATTAAAGATTAAACAAATGACGGTGTCTGATGGTGCGTTGAGAGAAGGGCTTTTGTATGACCTACTGGGTCGAATTAGTCATGATGATGTGCGTGATCATACCGTTTTTGCGATGGCTAGGCGCTATCATGCGGATCAAAAACAGACTGAGCGTGTTGTGCTTATGTTGGATCAGTTTTTTGATCAGGTCGCGAAATCATGGCGGTTTGAGCCGTATCATCGTCAGCAGCTTCACTGGGCAGCTAATTTGCATGAGATAGGATTATCTATTGCACATCACCAATATCAGAAGCATTCTCACTATCTGTTAGCCAATTCTAATTTGCCGGGCTTTTCGCGTGAAGAGCAAGCAGCTTTAGCGGTTATTGTCCGAGGCCAAAGACGGCGTTTTCCTATTAAATATATTAAACGTCTACCAAAAGGAACACAGCTGGTCACACAACGGTTAACGGTGTTGCTGCGTTTAGCGATGGTGTTTAATCGGGGGCGTAGTGTTGTTGGTACGACACCCGTTAAAATTCAAGTAACAGCAAAAGAAGTGAGGCTATTTTTACCTGTCGGTTGGTTAGCCGAACACCCTTTAACCGAGGCTGATTTATTGCAAGAAGTCGTTTATTTGCAAGCGACTGATTTGCGTCTAACGATTCGGGAAGAGGCTTAGTCCGCGTCGCAATTGACGGCAATATCGTTGCCGAGCGGTAATGATTGGCATAATAAGATTTTGCCTTTTTCTTTATCGTTATCCGATAATATTTCACTACTACGCATCACAACATCGCCGGCAGTTTTGATGACGGTACACATGCCACAGCGTGCTTTTTGACAAAAGTAGGCGGGCTTTAAGTCGTGTGCGAGCATGCTTTCTAATAGTGTTTGTCCAGCAAGATAAGGCACAGTGTGATTTTCGCCGTCTAATAATGCATCGAAACTGGCGATATCATTAGCGACTTCAACGTCGATATTCGCAGCAGGCTCGGCGTCAGAAATGAAGCGTTCAAGGGCAATGTTTTGATCAGCAACGCCCAATTTTTGCAGGGCATTTTCGGTTAAATCCATAAAGGGTGTTGGGCCACAAATGAAGAAGTCTTGTTCTAGTTGGCTTTCGATGAACTGGTTGATGGTGTTTTCGTTGACGCGGCCCTCTTCATTACTGAGGTGATGGTGGCAGTTAAAGCGTTCTGGGTAGCGTTGACTCAATTCCTCTAATGGCTGCTCGAAAATGATCTGTTGTTGATTTGAGTTGGCGTAAAACAGCGTGACGGCTAATTCTGTATTGGCCAAGGTGTGTTTTATGATTGAAATGATGGGTGTAATACCGCTGCCAGCAGCAAAGAGTGTCAGAGGACGGTGATGGCTTGTTGGTACAAAGCGGCCGCTAGGTGGGGCGATATCAATGATGTCACCGACGTTGATGCTATCGTTAAGTAAGTTAGAGGCTCTGCCGTCTTTGACGCGTTTTACTGTGATGGTGTGTCGGTTTTTATCTGGGCTGCTAGACAATGAGTAGCAGCGGTCAAGATAGCTGTCTTCCCAAGGTAGGCGTAAGGATAAAAACTGGCCAGCTTGAAACTGGAAAAGGCGTTGATACTTCTCTTCTATTTCAAAAGTAAATGATTTTGCAAGCGACGTCTCTTCAATGATATCACTGACGACAAGTGGGTAAAAATTCATTATTTGAGCCTTTAAGATTAAACAGTTTTTTAACTGTTTAAATTTTGAAAACGATTATTATACCGCGAAGGCAAGATTTGTTCAGTTGTCGATATTAAAGTGGGAGGCTGCAGTGAGGAAGGGAAGTTTACTAGGTGCATCCCCTCTCCAGATTGAGAGGGGATAGGAGATGATGAATAAGATTGCTTAGAAGTCGACGTTGACGTTGACGTAAGCACTACGTCCGAAGCCAGGTATTTTGTCGCCCATCGCAAGGTCAGTGTTACCACCGGCTCTATTGATTCCACCTAAGTGGCTAACATAGTAACGATCGAAAAGGTTATTGACGCCACCCATTAACGTAACAGCAGGTGTGACTTGGTATTGGCTGGAGATATTAAACAGCGCGTAACCCCCAGTTTTTTGTTCATTGTTTTCTGATGAAACTTTGTTCTGTCTAGCAACGGTTTCAGCTTCAACACTGACTTGCCAGTCAGGTTGTACATAAGTTAACGATGTGATCGCATTGAGTGGTGCGATACGGTAAAGATCATCGCTAGTATCACGGCGTTCACCACGGACATAGCTGACGGTACCGGCTAATTGCCAGTCTGATGAAAGGGCTGCAGACCAGTTAGTATCGATTCCGTATAACTTGGCATCGACATTACTGAATTTAAGCAGTGTTGATGGTGTGCCACCTAGCATTGTCGCGATGGCATTTGCCACCATTTGCTGTTGTGCGGTAGCATTTCCAGCAACGCCTTGGATGTAGTCATTGATGTGATGGTAGAAAATACGTGGTGAGATGGCAAACTTATGCGTATGCCAATCTAGACCTAATTCAAACTGGTAAGCGACTTCATGATCTAAGTTGATATCACCGACATATTGCCTACCATCAGCTAAGCCACCTGTGCTTTGCAATGGAGCCCATAGGTAACGTTCTTGATAGCTTGGTGCGCGGGTTTTTCTGGCAAAGCCAATTTCGATATCAGCTTGTTGTGAAATTTCATGTGTGAAAGTGGCAAAGACATCGACTAAGTCTTCATCTTGGCTAAGATCAGAGTTGTTAAAGTCAGTATTTAATGTCACTAGAGGTGCTGGTGTTCCTCCAAGGTCGGCATTGCCTGAATCCATTTCCACACGGCTATAACGCAGGCCTGTTTCTACATTCCACCCTTGGGAAACGGCTCCTTTCCATTCAGCGAAGAGGCTGTACCTATCGCGTTCGGCATCTTTAAAATTTTCGATGAAGAAAGCTGCATTATTTGGATTGTAAATGGTTGCATTATGCTTTGCTTGATCTAAATCAAGACCAAACAACCAGTTCTGGTGTTGATAATGCAAACCAAAACCTTCGCCTTGTACTTCTGCAAAGACTTGTCGAGCCCTCGACGCTACGAGCCCATTCGAACGGTGTGAGAAATTATCCATTTCATGCTCAACATCTTGGTGATGTAATTTGATGGTGTAGTTATCGCCGTTATTCAAATAATCGGTGAAGCTACCTTTGATGTTCTCACCACGGAAGTAAAGAATGTCCATGGGTAATGCTGCTGTCCCTGTATCACCCATATCAAAATGTTCAATGTCAAGACCGATTGCTTTGCCACTGCCTTGGTAACCGTAGTGTAGTCCGACAGTATCTCTATCATGCTCACTTGAACGAACTCTGCCGCCGTCGAAGCTTTGATTATCGCCACGATCTGAACTACCTGTTAGTTGTAGTCTGTGATGTTGATTAGTTATGGCTGTTGTTAGGTTCAATTGTCTGGTATTACCATTGCTAGCGTAAGCGGCATTAGCTGTACCATGCAGTTCTGCTTCTTCTGTTTGTCCGAAATCGAGTTTTTTTGAATTAGCAGAGATGGTACCGCCAATTGTTTCGATACCTGTTCGAACCGGTGCGATGCCCCTATATACAGCGACGTGATCCGTTCTAGATGCAGGTAAATAGCTTAGTGGAGAGTCCATGCTATTTGGACCTGCTTCGTGTTGGCTGAAGCCATCTAATACAACGTTAACACGGCGGCCAAATAAGCCGCGGTATTGTGGAATGCTGGTGACGACACCATTACTGTTCACATTCGCACCAGGAAGACGCTTTATAAGTGCGCCGATGTCTGTCGATGCTGCAGGTACGGTAGGCAAAGCAAAAGGAATTTCTTCAGCTGATGCACCTTGTACTGACATAGAAGGTAGCGATATCGTTTCAGCATGAGCGACGGATAATGCCGTGGCTAATAGAAGGAGGAGGGGTAGCAATTTAAAATGTTTCAAAAGTGATCTCCTAACGGTTTATAGGTGAATTATAGAATCGAGGAAAGACTTTTTATTGTGTTTTTTAGAGATAAGTTGTGTCAAATGACACAGTTTTTGTCATTTTCGCCATGTTATTGTACTAAGTAGTTAATTTTTCAATTATTTAGGATTAGTGTCATGGAAGCCATCACAGGTTCCTATATAACGGCTTTTTTATTAGGGCTTTTTAGTACAGTGCATTGTTTGGCGATGTGCGGTTCAGTTATTGGTGCGTTGACATTGAGTTTGCCGGTTGAGGTGCGTGAGAGTCAACGGAAAATGTTGCCTTATGTGTTCAATTATAATTTGGGCCGTATTTTAAGTTATACGATGGCGGGGGCGATTGTTGGTCTGTTAAGTTCTCCTTTAGCGACGATCGATGGCCATACATTTTTACGTTATTTATCGATTGTGGTGATGATCGGGATGGGCCTTTATTTAGCCGGCTGGTTTCCAAAGTTTGCCAAAATGGAAAGTTTGGGGGCACCAATATGGCGCTGGTTGCAACCTATTGGTCAGAAGTTTTTACCCGTTAAGGCATTTTCACAAGCTTTTTGGTTAGGTATGGTTTGGGGTTGGCTGCCTTGTGGCTTGGTCTATGCCGCCTTAGCAGTAGCCGCTACGGTGGGTGATCCGGTTAAAGCGTCATTGGTGATGTTGTCATTTGGGTTAGGGACGTTACCGGCTGTCATGGGCGCCGGGATGTTTACGGGTTTATTGGCATCATTAGCGCGTGCAAAGCATATGCGGAAAATAGCCGGTGTGTCGATTATCGTGATGGCTTTAATGACGTTACTTTTGCCTCACCAACATATGGCTGAGCAGCATGATATTGAGTTTCATCACATTAACGATGAGGCAACAAAATGATTAAGGGTATTTTAGGACAGTCTCCTGAGTTAATGCATCTGTTGCGGACGTTGCCGATGATTGCATTGAGTGATGCCAGTGTTTTGATTCAAGGTGAGACTGGTACAGGCAAGGAGCTGATTGCTCAAGCCTTGCATTTTGAAAGCCGGAGAAAAGACAAGCCGCTGGTGACGATAAATTGTGCTGCCTTGCCGGAAGATAATATTGAGGCCGATTTATTTGGTCAATGTAATGTGACGGGTGAGGTGATACACCGCGGTCGTTTATTAGCGGCAGAAGGCGGGACGGTATTTTTTGATAATGTTGAGTCTTTGCCGCAATCTGTTCAAGCAAAAGTGCTGCGTTTTTTAGAAGCGGGCGAATGTCAATTGCAAGGGTGTCACAAATTACAGATTGTCGATGTTCGTATCATTGCTGCCAGTAGCGCTGACTTGCAGCATTTGGCCGATATTGGACGGTTCAGACGAGATTTGTTTTATCGTTTGCAAGTTGTGCCGTTGACGGTATCTGCTTTGCGAGATCGGGCAGATGATATTCTGATGTTATTACGTCATTTTGGCCGTGAGTTTGCAGGCAGTAATGCCGTGGTGCGTTATAGCAAGCAAGCCGAACACTGTTTGTTGACTTATGCTTGGCAGGGTAATGTTCGAGAACTTATGAATTTTTGCCAGAGAATGGCTTTATTATATCCTGGCAAGGCAATTCAGCCTGATGATTTACCACCAGAAATGATGCCAGAAGTGGCTGCTGGTAACCAGGTTTTTACCTTACCGCCAACGGGGATAAAATTGGCGCAGGTTGAATTAGATTTGATTGAGCAGGCACTTGAGATGGCGTCGGGTAACCGTTCGAAAGCAGCGAGGTTACTGGGTATTAGCCGTGACACGTTGCTTTATAGGATGCAAAAACACGCGCTCTAGCCTAAAGTAAGTGGATATTCATATTATTTAGGTGGGTTATGAAGCAGTATCTAGCGTTGTTACAAGATGTGATGGATAACGGTGTTGAGAAAGGCGACCGGACAGGAACGGGGACGCGTTCAGTGATGGGCCGTCAAGTGCGTTATGATCTTGCTGAAGGGTTTCCTTTATTAACCACTAAAAAGTTACATATCCGCAGTATCTTGCATGAACTGCTCTGGTTTTTGAGTGGTGAAACGAATATTAAATATTTGCAGGATAATGGTGTCTCTATCTGGAATGCTTGGGCAACGGAATCAGGCGAATTAGGGCCGGTTTATGGCGCACAATGGCGTCGTTGGCAGGGGGCTGATGGTCAAGTCTTTGATCAAGTGACTGCCTTAGTCGAAGGTCTGAAAAATAATCCAGATAGCCGACGTCATATTATCAGTGGTTGGAATGTTGCCCTGTTGCCCGATGAATCAAAAAAGCCATGGGAAAATGCGGAGGCTGGTTTGATGGCATTACCACCATGTCATCTGCTTTATCAATTTTATGTGGCCAACGGTAAATTGAGCGCGTCTTTGTATATTCGTTCGAATGATTTGTTTTTAGGCAATCCATATAATACGGCCTCACTCGCTTTTCTGACGCATATGTTGGCACAGCAATGTGATTTAGAGGTGGGTGAAATTGTGATGAGTATCGGGGACGCGCATATCTATACCAATCATTTTGAGCAAGTGGCAACACAGTTGAGTCGAACGCCAGGTGCGTTACCGAGGCTGGTCATCAAACGGAAGCCGGACTCAATTTTTGATTATCAATTTGATGATTTTGAGATTGTTGATTATGTGTCACAGCCACATATAGCGGCACCTATTGCTGTGTAGGAATAAGGGAATGGAGAAAAGGAATGGGAAAACCACTGTATTTGAGCTGGCAGGACGAATTTTCGCAAGATGATGGGCATATTATTGATGAGCAACATCGGGGGGTACTTGCTTCGATTAATTCTTTGCATTATTTCTTACAACAAGGACATGGCATAGAAGCTTTATTGCCAACGGCAAAAATTGTGTTGCAATACCTGCAATTTCACGCGAAGACCGAGGAAGGGATTCTACGGGATGCGGGTTATGGCGAGATTGAGCAATTTATAAAACAGGCCGCTCAGGATGTTACAGCCTATAAAGAGGCTTGTCGTGAAGCAATAACACATCAAGATCCCCTTTTTTTGTTGATTTTTTTACGAGACTGGTGGTCGCGGCATTTGGAAGATCATAAAAATTTTACTGTTTATTTAAACGACTGAGTTTCAAAGTTGGCCTGTTTGTGAAAAAGAGACATTTTTTGCATCCCCGACAATAATGTGGTCAAGCACGCGAATATCGACGAGTTTGAGTGCTTTTGTTAGTTGTTGAGTGATGGCAATATCGGCCTGACTGGCCTCTGGGTTACCAGAAGGATGATTATGGGCAAAAATAACGGCTGAGGCATTGTGATACAAGGCTTGTTTAAGGACTTCTCTGGGGTAAATATTGGCGCTGTCGATGGTGCCACGGAATAATTCTTCGAAGGCGATCATTCGGTGTTTAGTATCTAGCCATAAACAGGCGAAAACTTCATAGGGGTAGGCGCGTAGGCGCTGCTTTAAGAATAATTGTGTCGTTTGTGTGTCGGTGAAGGCGTTTCCATGATTGAGTGTTGATGCCATATGACGTCGACTCATTTCCATCACCGCTTGTAGCTGGGCGAATTTGGCCGGGCCAAGACCATGCTGTTGGCAAAATTGTTTTTTATCGGCGTCGAGCAGAGCTCTTAGGCTGCCAAATTGTTCGAGTAGTTGGCGCGCGAGCTGTACGGCAGAAATACCTGTGACCCCGGTGCGCAAAAAGATGGCGAGTAATTCAGCATCAGATAATATTGCAGCACCATGTTGTAACAATTTTTCACGTGGGCGTTCATCGGCAGGCCAGTCTTTGATTGCCATTTTATGCATCCTTGCATTGAGACCAGTGGCTTAAGTTAACATAGTGTTTTTAACAAAAACAATCACTTGTTTTGAATTAGATGGCTAAAAAGAGTATTCTAAGCGACCTTTTTTGTCGAATGAATTATGGCCGGTAAACTATATATTAAGACCTTTGGCTGCCAGATGAATGAATATGATTCATCTAAGATGGCAGATGTCCTTGCAGCGTCTCATCAGTTAGAAATCACGCAGGTGGCTGAAGAAGCTGATGTGCTGTTATTGAATACCTGTTCGATTCGAGAGAAAGCCCAAGAAAAGGTATTTCATCAGCTTGGCCGTTGGAAGCGCTGGAAAGATGATAAGCCAAACTTAGTGATTGGCGTGGGCGGCTGTGTGGCCAGTCAGGAAGGGGATGCGATTCGTCGTCGTGCGCCTTTTGTTGATTTGATTTTTGGCCCTCAAACCTTACATCGCCTACCGTCAATGCTGACTGATGTGCATAAAAGCCATCAGCCGCGCATGGATATTTCGTTTCCCGAAATTGAAAAGTTTGATAACTTACCTGAAGCTAAGGCCGATGGCCCAACGGCATTCGTGTCGATTATGGAAGGCTGTAGCAAATACTGTACGTTTTGTGTTGTGCCTTATACCCGCGGTGAAGAAGTAAGTCGGCCTGTTGATAAAGTATTAACAGAGATTCGGGGTTTGGCAAAACAAGGTGTACGCGAAGTTAATTTGTTAGGTCAGAATGTGAATGCTTATCGCGGTGAGCTTGATGGCGAGGATAGTGCAGATCTGGCGTTATTGATTCATTATGTGGCGGCGATTGACGGCATTGATCGGATTCGATTTACGACGTCTCACCCGGTCGAGTTTTCAGATAGTTTGGTTGATGCGTTTGCCGAAGTACCCGAGTTAGTGAGTCATTTACATTTACCAGTGCAATCGGGTTCAGATCGTATTTTAACGATGATGAAACGAGGCCATACGGTACAAGAATACAAAGATAAAATTACGCGTATTAGAGCGGCTAGGCCTGATTTGAGTATGTCGAGCGACTTTATTATTGGTTTTCCGGATGAACAAGATGCTGACTTTCAGGGCACCGTTGATTTAATTAAAGACATTGGCTTTGACCATTCGTTTAGCTTTATTTATAGTGCCCGGCCCGGTACGCCGGCCTCTGCTTTCATTGATTCGGTGACGGATGAGACGAAGAAAGCGCGCTTGAAAATAGTGCAAGATCAGTTGCGTGAGTTAGAAAAGCAGCATAGTGAAAAGATGTTAGGGTCAACACAGCGTTTATTGGTTGAGCGTTTAGCCCAGCGGCATGAAGGTGAGCTGGCGGGTCGGACTGAAAATAATCGTGTGGTTAATTTTGTCGGTGATAAGGCGTTGATTGGCAAATTTGTTGATGTGCATATTACTGAGGCGTATACCAATTCATTGCGTGGCGAGATGTTGGCCGACAGTGTCGTTGTTTAATTTAAGGAATCACAATTTTTGACTGCTTCTTCTGCTCCACTTGAGTCCATCAGCTTTGAACTAAGCCCGATTGATAACGCACGTTTGGCTAATCTATGTGGCCATTTAGATGAACATTTACGCATGATGGAACGTGGTTTTGGCGTTGAGGTGAATAACCGAGGTGGCAAGTTTCAAGTGATTGGTCCGGCGTTGGTGTTAGCTGATGTACAAGGTGTCGTACATGACTTGTATGCCGAGACATCACAATCCGTTTTAGAGCCAGAGCAAGTCCATTTGGCGATTCGTGAAGTGGGTGGATCAGAAACGATTGTCGTGCCAGAACAAAAAGAAATCATGATTAAAACGAAGCGTGGCTTGGTCAAAGCACGTGGCGAGAATCAGCATGCTTACTTACGTCGTGTGATGACACATGATATTAATTTCGGCATTGGGCCGGCGGGTACGGGTAAAACGTATTTGGCTGTCGCCTGTGCGGTTGAGGCATTAGAGCGTGATTTTGCACGCCGTATTGTCTTGGTACGTCCAGCAGTCGAAGCAGGAGAGAAACTGGGTTTCTTGCCGGGTGATTTAACGCAAAAAGTCGACCCTTATTTACGACCACTTTATGATGCTTTGTATGAAATGTTGGGCTTTGAGCGCGTCGCCAAGTTGATAGAGCGTAATGTGATTGAAGTGGCACCATTGGCTTATATGCGTGGTCGTACGCTCAATGAATCCTTTATTATCTTGGATGAAGCGCAAAATACGACGGTAGAGCAAATGAAGATGTTTTTGACGCGTCTGGGTTATAACTCGACAGCGGTCATTACGGGTGATATTACGCAAATTGATTTACCTAAGTCACAGAAGTCGGGTTTGCGTGATGCGATTGAGGTGCTTAAGGGCGTTGAAGGCATAGGGTTTACCTTCTTTCAAGCCAAAGATGTTGTGCGGCACTCTTTAGTTCAAAAAGTGATTGTGGCTTATGAAAAGGCGGGCAGAGACAGTTAATGGCTGTAACAGTTGATATTCAGCAAGTTTTTACGGGTGATGTGCCGGATGAGGCGTTGATACAGCGCTGGGCCGAGCATGGCTTACAGGAAGTGACTGAGGATTGTGAATTAAGTATCCGCTTGGTTGATGAAGCTGAAAGTGCTGATTTAAACGCGACTTATCGTGGTAAAACAGGGCCAACTAATGTGTTGTCATTTCCTTTTGATGCTGATGTCAAACTAACGCCGGTGCTGTTAGGTGATTTGGTTATTTGTGTGCCAGTTGTTGAGCGTGAGGCGAAAGAACAAGCGAAGTTGAGTGAACATCATTGGGCGCATATGGTGGTACATGGTTGTTTGCATTTGTTAGGTTATGATCATATCGATGATGCGGATGCGGTGGAGATGGAAACGATAGAGACACAGGTTTTGACATCATTGGCGATTAAAGATCCTTATCAAGTGCAGGGTGATGAGCTATGAGTGAGGGACCGCAGAGTCGACCGAAAATACAGTCGTGGTCGCAACGGCTAAGTAAGCTGTTTTTGGAGCCGCAAGATCAAGAGCAATTAGTCGAGTTGATTCGTTCTGCTTCGGAACGACATATTCTAGATGCAGAAGCATTATCGATTGTTGAAGGTGCTTTGAGTGTGGCCCAAATGCAAGCGAGAGAGATTATGATTCCGCGCTCGCAAGTGGTGATGGTGTCACGTGATGCTTCGCCAGAAGCGATTCTTAAGTTGATCACGGAAACGGCGCATTCTCGTTTTCCTGTTGTTGATGATGATCGCGATGATGTGATTGGCATTTTGTTGGCCAAAGACGTGTTATCGATGGTAGTGTCTGCTGGGAAATTTGAGTTTGATCTACGAGAATTGTTGCGCCCTGCGGTGTTTATTCCAGAGAGTAAGCGTCTGAATGTGTTGTTGAGTGAGTTTCGAGTTCGGCGTAACCATATGGCGATTGTGGTGGATGAATATGGCGGTGTCGCAGGGATGGTGACGATCGAAAATGTGCTTGAGCAAATCGTTGGCGAGATTGAAGATGAACACGACATTGATATAGATGCGCCCATTTTGCAACGTGATGAATCTACTTATGCGATTAAAGCGCTGACCGAACTTGAAGAATTCAATGATCGCTTCGGTGCTGATTGGAGTGATGATGGTTTCGATACGGTTGGCGGCTATGTGACGAATCAATTTGGTCATTTACCGGAACGGGGCGAGATGGTGACCATTGGTCATTTTGCTTTTACGGTGATTCGTTCTGATAATCGGCGGTTACATTTGCTGGAAATGAAGGTGCTCGCAGACTCTGATTCTGCTAGCGACAGTTAATAGTGAACGCAAGCGCTGTCAATTTAAAGCCAAATTGGCAGGGACATCTGGTGGCGCTTTTCGCGGGCTTGTTATTGCCTTTGGCTTTTTCACCTTTTGATTACTATCCGATTGCGCTTGTTAGTTTAACGTTACTGTTTTTAAGCTGGCAGCATGTGGATGCGCGTACTGCGGCGTTACGTGGTTTCTTATTTGGTTTAGGTCTGTTTGGTGTGGGGGTGTCATGGATTTACGTGGCTATCCATGTTTTTGGCCAAGCCAGCGTGCTACTCGCCGGTGTTTTGACGGCGATCTTTGTTGCTTTTTTATCGTTATATACGGCGGGCTTGGGCTGGATAGTGAAACGTGCTACGCAAGGCGTGACCTTTTCTGGCGCTGACTTTGTGTTGTTGTTGCCCGTCGCTTGGTTAGGGTTTGAATGGTTTAAAGCCTGGTTTTTGACTGGATTCCCATGGTTAGAAGTTGGGGTGAGCCAAATTCCTGGCCCATTGAGTGGTTATACACCTGTTGTTGGTGCTTTGGGTGTGTCGTTGATTATGGCATTTTCTGCAGGCTTATTGGCGTATTCTTGGGAATCTAAGAAGCTATCTGCTGTATTCGTTATTGTGTTGGTTTGGGCTGGCGGTTTTGCGTTGGAGTCTGTGGAATGGACATCTGAGAAAGATTTGCCGTTAACGGTGACGATTGTGCAGGGCAATGTGCCGCAGGATATTAAGTGGAATAAGGAGCAGGTGATAAAGACGCTTGCTCTCTACCAAGCTGAGACGGAGAAACATTGGTCAAGCGATTTGGTGGTCTGGCCCGAAAATGCGGTGACGGCTTTTTATCATCAGGTGAAAGACTTCTATTTAGACCCATTGGCTGAGGCGGCACGCGAGAATAAGACCGATATTTTGTTAGGTCTGCCTATTTATGAGGCGGAGACCGAACGTTATTACAATGGCATGATGTCGCTTGGTTCGGAGATAGGGTTCTATCAAAAACGGCATTTGGTGCCATTTGGTGATTATGTGCCTTTTGAATGGCTGCGCGGCTTGATTGCATTTTTTGATTTGCCGATGTCGTCGTTTGCGATTGGGTCGGATGGGCAAGCCTTGTTGACCGCAGCTGGTCAGAAAGTGGGTATTTCTATTTGTTATGAAGATACTTTTTCGAATGAAGTATTAGAGACTGTGCCGGAAGCCAGTTTATTAGTGAATGCCACCAATAATGCTTGGTACGGCGATTCTTTCGCACCGCATCAGCATTTACAGATTTCGCAAAACCGGGCGCTTGAGACTGGCCGCCCTATTATTCGCGCGACGACCAATGGTATTTCGGCTTTGATAGATCACCGTGGGGCATTACAAGCAACGACAGCGCAGTTTGAGCAGGTGGTTTTGACAGGTGAGGTTCAGCCTCGTCAAGGTGCGACGTTCTATGTGCAGTGGCAGCGATGGCCGTTATTAGGATTAGCGCTGTTCATGTTGTTGGTGTGGGCGTATTATCGGCAAAATAACTCTAAAACACAGACTCATTAATGCAGTTTTTAACAATACAACGTATTTTAGGCATTTTGTTAGGCTTGTTCAGTTTGACGCTGTTACCGCCGATTGCGGTGTCGCTGTTTTATCAAGATGGGTCAACTCAGGCTTTTGTCTCGGCATTCTTTTTATTGCTGATTACCGGCTTCGTATTTTGGTTCCCTGTTCGCAGGCATCGTAAAGAATTAAAAGTCCGGGATGGCTTTTTAGTCGTGGTGATGTTCTGGGTGACGCTGGGGTTGTCTGGTGCTGTTCCTTTCTTTCTGACACAAGTACCGGCGATGTCCTTTACTGATGCTGTCTTTGAGTCGGTGTCGGGTTTGACCACGACAGGTGCGACTGTCTTAGTCGGTTTGGATAATTTGCCGCAAGCAGTTTTATTCTATCGTCAGTTTTTGCAGTGGCTAGGCGGTATGGGGATCGTCGTGTTAGCGGTAGCGATTTTACCCTTGTTGGGTGTCGGTGGTATGCAGCTGTATCGTGCCGAAACGCCGGGCCCGATGAAGGATTCAAAATTAACGCCGCGGATTACTGAGACGGCCAAAGCGCTCTGGTACATTTATCTAACGTTAACCGTTCTTTGTGCGGTTGCTTATTATTTGGTTGGAATGAGTTGGTTTGATGCGATTGGTCATAGTTTCTCGACGGTGGCGATTGGCGGTTTTTCAACGCATGATATGAGTATGGGCTATTTTGATAGTGCAGCTGTGGAAATGGTTGCGGTGTTCTTTATGTTGTTGGCGGGTATGAACTTCTCTTTACATTTCCTTGCTTGGCGGCATCGATCTATCAAACATTATTGGATGGACTCGGAGTTACGGGTTTATGTCTTGGTTTTGTTGACGATTTCTATTGTTACAGCCACGTATCTTTATTTTACGCATACTTTTGAAGAGCCTTGGACGGCGGTGCATCAAGGTGTTTTCCAAGCGGTATCGATTGGGACGACAACAGGATTTACGACGACTGATTATTATTTGTGGCCAGGCTTTTTACCTATATTGCTGTTGATGGCGAGTTATATCGGTGGCTGTGCTGGATCCACCGGTGGTGGTATGAAGGTGATTCGGGTGATGTTGTTATTTAAACAGGGTTATCGTGAAGTATTACGATTGATTCACCCTAATGCGGTTTTTGCCATTAAGGTCAATAATAAGGTTTTGCCATCTAAAGTGATTGGCGCGGTGTGGGGCTTTTTAGCACTTTATGTCTTTTGTTTTAGTTTTATGCACTTACTCTTGATGTCGACTGGGCTGGATATTGTGACGTCGTTTTCAGCTGTGACGGCTTGCCTGAATAATTTGGGCCCAGGCTTAGGTGAAGTGGGTGCAAACTATGGCAATATTAACTCTCCTTCAAAATGGGTATTGTGTATCGCGATGTTATTAGGGCGATTAGAAATTTTTACTTTGCTGGTGGTGTTAACGCCGGCCTTTTGGAAGCGTTAAACCTTGCAATCATTACAAAAAAAATGGGATAGCGTTTATTCACAACAAAATGGTGAGCCTCGCGTTGCTGAAGTGTTGCAACATAATCATTATTTGTTGCCTCGGCAGGGAGTGGCGTTAGACCTGGCTTGTGGCTTAGGCGGTAATGCCTTGAGGTTGGCAGAAAAGGGTTTGCAGGTCATGGCTTGGGACATTTCTCCTGTTGCGATTGCCAGTTTAGCTCAATCAGCAAGTCAACGGGGATTGGCCATTGATGCTCAGGTGAGAGATGTGATTGCGGAACCACCAGAAGAAAATAGTGTCGATGTATTACTGGTGAGTTTATTTTTGGCGCGTGAGTTATGTCCTGCGTTGTTGGCGGCATTAAAGCCAGGTGGTTTATTGTTGTACCAGACTTATTGTCAGCAGAAGGTGTCAGACTCTGGCCCCAATAATCCAGATTATTTGTTAGCAGATAACGAATTGCTGCGTTTGTTTCCGGGCTTGAAATTGCGCGTGTATCGTGAAGAGTCTTTGTTGGGCCAGCATGATGCGGGGATGCGTAATCAAGCTTGGATGATGGCGGAGAAGCCTTTGAATGTGTAGTGAGTGTAAATAAACTTGCTGTTGTTTTAATAGATCAGTAGAATTATACGGTTCTAACGGCCCTACTTTTAGTCTGGCAGTTTATTAGTCAAATACGATATGAGTAACGATATGAAAACGGATATCCACCCAGAATATAATGAAATTAATGTGACCTGCAGTTGTGGCAACACATTCAAAACGCGTTCAACACGTGCGAATGCACTCACTTTAGATGTGTGTTCAGAATGCCATCCGTTTTATACGGGTAAGCAAAAAATGTTAGATACTGCTGGGCGTGTTGATAAATTCCGTCAGAAATACGGAAAATAAATACGGCTTAGACATTGTGTCTGAGTTGATTTAAATGAATTAATGATTGAGGCCGTACTGATGAGTACATGTCGCCGATTATGCCAAAGCCTCCGCTTTTTAGTGGGGGCTTTGTTGCTTCTGAGTCTAACAGCTTGTGTCCAAAATCCCGTTAGTGGGAAAAGTGACTTTGTGACGATGAGTGAAGATAGTGAGATCAGTATTGGTCGTGCTAATCACCCTAAAATTGTTGCTGAGTATGGACGTTATGAAGATGAGGCTTTGCAGCAATATGTCCAATCTGTTGGTGATAAATTAGCCGCGGTGAGTCATCGTAAAGGCTTGATTTATCGTTTTACGGTGTTGGACTCGCCGGTGATAAATGCCTTTGCTTTGCCTGGTGGATATATTTATATTACACGAGGATTGATGTCGTATTTGAACTCTGAGGCAGAATTAGCTGCAGTTCTGGGACATGAAATTGGCCATGTGACAGCGCGACACGGTGTCAGGCAGCAGAGCGCGGCACAAGCAGCTAATATTGGTTATACCATTGGTGCGATTTTAGTGCCGGGATTGGGGAATGCAGCCTCACAAAATTTGTTTAATATGTTAAGTGGGGCCTTATTAAGCGGTTATGGCCGTGAGCATGAGCTAGAGTCCGATGGCTTAGGTGCTGAATATCTGGCGCGAGCGGGTTATGAGCCTAAAGCAATGTTAGATGTCATTCGGGTACTAAAAAATCAAGCCTCTTTTGCTGAAGCGGAAGCAAAACGCCAAGGTAAAGAGCCGCGCGCTTATCATGGGGTGTTTGCGAGCCACCCTGATAACGACACGCGTTTACAAAGTGTCGTGGGCGCGGCAAATCAATATGTTGTACCCAATGCTCAAGTTAGACGCGATGTATATTTTGAGCGCGTTAACGGGATGGCTTTTGGTGATAGTGCGAAACAAGGTGTGCGTTCAGGCCAGAGTTTTTATCACTTAGAGATGGGCTTTGGCGTTAAATTCCCCGAAGGATGGCAAGTTAATAATCGACCGGACCGGGTGCAATCTGTTGCAGAGGGTGGAAAGGCTTTTATTGAAATGACGACAGCAGATCAGAACCGTCGTTTATCGCCTGCGCAATTTATGAAGCAGCGTTTAGGGGTTGAAAGTTTAAAAGCAGGACAAGCGCTTAAGACGCATGGCCTTGATGGTTATACTGGACTTGTGGATGCAGAAGGTGGCGGCTTGGTTCGTATTAGTGTGCTGTATTTAGATGATAAGGCCTATATCTTTATCGGCGGGACTAAAGATAAGCGTTTATTTAATCAGTTCGATGCGGGATTTTTATCTACAGCTAAGAGCTTTCACCGCTTACGTCGTGATGAGATGGCTTTGGCAAAAGGCCAAAAACTGGTTGTTAAAACCGTTGGCCGTGGTGATAACTATCAAGCGTGGTCAAAAACATCACCGATTACAAATAGTCCATTGTTACAACTTAGGTTACTTAATGGGCAATACCCTTCTGGTGAACTGCGTTCAGGCCAAAAAGCAAAATTGGTGCATTAAGTCGTCTTAATTAAAAAAGATCGATAAGGGGTTCGACGACGCTAGTACCATCTTGGTTAACTGTATTGTAGCTTTCGCTATATTCTACCGGGGCATATTCACTTCTGAATGTTTCGTAGATACCGCCGGTACCATTTTTTGCCAATAAGCCTGTCTCTGGATCTATCTTAATGGTCACCATGTCTTGAGGTAGTTCTAATGGCTGTTCAGCCGTGCCTTCAAGGGCGATTTTCATAAAGTCTATCCACATTGGCAATGCCGCTTTACCGCCTGTTTCATAGCGGCCAAGTGAACGTGGTGAGTCAAAGCCAACCCAGCTGATGGCGACGAGTTTTGGGTTAAAACCGTTAAACCAAGCATCGACTTGATCATTGGTTGTGCCGGTTTTGCCTGCAAGATCATTACGGCCAATTTGCATGGCATCGCGGCCAGTTCCCTGTTTGACGACATCTCGAAGTAGGCTATTCATGATATAAGCATTTTGTGGTGTCATGATGCGCTGCGCTGGGCGAGGCTGGGCTTCTTGTTCATCGGGTAGTGCTTTATCCGTTAAGCAGTATGGGCAGGCAGTGTCAGGTACGGCTTGCATTAGTGCTGTGCCATCGGCATCTTCTATCCGTTTGATCAGATAAGGTTCTACTCGGTAGCCGCCGTTGGCTAATGCAGCATAGGCGCGCGCCATATCCCACGGTGCGGCACTGCCACTGCCTAATGCAAGTGATAGATTGCTGGGCATTTGATCTGTTTGGAAACCAAACCGGGCTGCATAGTCAGTTGCAAATGGGGCGGTGATATCGCGTAATAAACGGATGGAAACCAGGTTTCGTGAATGGGTGAGTGCGACTCTTAATCTCGTTGGTCCGTAAAATTTTCCACTGTAATTCGATGGGCGCCATGTGTCTTCTAGGCTAGGGTCATCTAATACGACGGGGGCATCGTTGATGATGCTAGCAGGTGTGTAGCCTTTTTCTAATGCCGCGGAATAGATGAAGGGTTTGAAGCCAGATCCCGGTTGACGACGTGATTGTGTGACGCGGTTGAATTTACTGTTATAAAACTCAAAGCCACCATTTAGTGCGGTCACAGCGCCATCTTCAGGCTCTAAGGCGATTAAAGCGCCTTGCACTTCAGGTAATTGGGCTAATTGCCATTCACCCTTATTGTTTTGATAAAAATAATTGATGTCACCAAGGGATAGGACATCGGTTACTTTTTTAGGTTTTTTGCCCATGCTGTTGGTACTGAGTTGTTTTCGAGCCCAGGCAATATTTTCGAAGGCGATGTCAGTTAAGCCTTTGTCTTTTATATAGACGGAAGCCATCTTTTTTTCTGTTTCAAGTACTAAACCAGGGTGAAGGGGGCCAATATTACTGTTTTCGGATAGGAGCGTCTGGTAGGTGTTTTCCGTTATTTCTTTGGGTAAGGATATTTGTTTTAAAGGCCCGCGGTAGCCGTGGCGGTGGTCATAACTAATGAGGGCTTTTTGTAATGCTGTGTTGGCGGCTTGTTGATGTTTGGCTTGGATGGTTGTGTAGACGTTTAAGCCCATATTATAGACATTATCACCGTATTGTTCTGTTAATTGGGTGCGGATGACTTCTGCAACATAAGGTGCGTAAACTTCAATGTCACGGCTGTGGTAGCGTGCAGAAATGGGTAGTTTCATCGCATCACGATAATCTTGTTCAGGAATATAATTGACTTCCCACATCCGGCGGAGGACGTAATTTCTTCTTTGTAGTGCGCGCTCTGGATTGGCTATTGGGTTGAACTTGGAAGGGGCTTTGGGTAGGCCTGCAATCATGGCTGCTTCGGCAAGATTGAGATCCTGAAGGGGTTTTCCGTAGTAAACTTTGGCTGCTGCGCCGATACCATAAGCGCGTTTTCCGAGATAAATTTTATTAAGATATAAAGTAAGGATCTCTTCTTTGCTTAAGACCTGTTCAATTTGAATGGCAAGAATGATTTCATTTAATTTTCGTAAGAAGGTCTTTTCTGTGCTTAGGAAAAAATTACGGGCAAGCTGCATGGTAATCGTACTACCACCTTGGGCTTTTTGGCCTGTTGTTATCAAGCTATATGCGGCTCTCAGTAGGCCTTGGTAATCGACGCCTGGGTGCTCGAAGAAGCGGTCGTCTTCTGATGCTAAGAAAGCTTGGATGACTTGATTAGGAATTGCTTCATAGCGAACTGGGATACGTCTTTTATCACCGAATTCTGCGATGAGTTGGTTTTCTGCACTGTATATTCTCAGGGGGGTTTGTAGCTGAATTTCTTTGAGTGACGCTGTCGGCGGAAGTTGCGGCGCTAAGACATAATAGATGCTCACGCCAGCGATGATTGACATCAGAAAAGCGATAAAAATGAAGGATAATAGTAGTTTAATGTGACGTAGCATAAGGTTTTTATCATTGTTCGCTTGAAAACGGGACGTCCGATGGCTATAAGTATATCTCACGAATTGGTTAAAACAGAACTAAAGAAATTTTAGGCCAAGATATTGTTTTTTATAGAGACATGCACTATAGTCCTAACAAACTACTTTAAGTTGTAGCCGTAAGTTATAGTGTGTAGCCGTATTAATTGGGAGTTAAGCCGTTGATGTTTGGACAAAAAAAAACCTCATTGCTTGGGATTGATATCAGTTCATCTGTGGTGAAAATGCTAGAACTCGGCCAAATAAATGGTAAGTATAGTGTTGAATCTTACGCTGTTGAACCCCTTCCGCTCAATTCGGTCGTTGAAGGCCGTATCGATAATGTAGAGGAAGTGGCTGGTGCAATCAAACGTGCGCTGAAAAGATCGGGTGCTAAGGCGAAAGATGCCGCTGTTGCGGTCTCGGCTAATTCAGCAATTACCAAGATTATTTCATTTCCTGCTGATATGTCAGAGCGTGAAATGGAAGAACAGATCATGCTGGAAGCAGACAATTATATTCCTTATCCACTTGAAGAGGTTCGGCTAGACTTTGAAGTGATGGGCCCATCGGCTGCTGATCCTGAGGCCGTAGACGTATTGTTGGCGGCTTCACGGAGTGAGAATGTTGATGCGCGGACAGATGCGATAGAAGAAGCTGGACTTAAACCAAAATTAGTCGATGTCGAAGCCTATACGATTGAAAATGCCTTTGTGTTGATTCGGGAGCAAATGCCTAATCATGGACAAGGTTTAACGGTCGCGGTATTAGATGTCGGTGCGTCGGTAACGACGTTACATGTCTTAGTTGATGGCAAAATCGTTTTCACACGCGAGCAGACTTTTGGTGGTCGGATGCTGACGGAAGAAATAGAACGTCATTATGGTATGTCGTATCAGGAAGCAGGTTTAGCGAAAAAACAGAATAACTTACCAGAAGGTTACGTAGAAAAAGTACTTGAGCCTTTCAAGCGATCTATGACGACGACAATGACACGTGCATTGCAGTTTTTCTTTTCAGCGTCGACGCAGTATCAATCCATTGATTATATTTTATTGGCTGGTGGCTGCGCTTCAATCCAAGGTGTTGATGCCATGATTGAAGAAGAGACGGGTACGCCAACTTCGGTAGCAAACCCATTCTCAGATATGATTTTAGGGTCGAAAATAAAAATACAGTCTTTGAGTAATGATGCCCCGTCAATGTTAATTGCTTGTGGTTTGGCGATGAGGAGTTTTGATTAATGGCGCGTATTAACTTATTACCCTGGCGTGAAGAATTACGTGAGGAAAGAAAGAAGCAGTTTTTGACTTCTGTGGTCGCCGCTGTGCTATTTACGGGTTTGCTTTTTTATGTAGGGGTTTTGTTTGTTAACAGTATGATTGATGAACAGAATGACCGTAATACTTTTCTAGGTGGGCAGATTGCCGCTTTAAATGAAGAAATAAAAGAAATCAGTACATTAGAACAGGAGCGCGATCGTCTGTTGGCTCGGATGCAAGTTATTCAGGAATTGCAGACGAGTCGTCCCAAAGTGGTCAAAATTCTGGATTCGTTAGCGCGTATTGTGCCTGAAGGAGTCTCTTTGAATAAAGTGTCTCGTCAAGGAGAAGATATTTCTTTTAACGGTGCTGCACAGTCGAACGCACGGGTATCAGTATTTATGCGACAAATTGATGAGAATAATGAGTTTGAAGACTCTCGCTTGCAGGTTATTCAGCGTGCGAAAACAAAAACAACGAAGAGCTTCACTGTCGATGTGAAAGAGTCGAAGCCAAAAACTGACGAGGGGGGCTTGTAATGGAAATGCCTTCATTAAATGAATTAGACATTAATGAGCCCGGCGAGTGGCCGCAGCTTATTAAAACTATTGCTACGGTAGCGTTGTGCTTGGCTTTGTTGGTTGCAGGTTACTATGTTGTTATTAAAGATAAACAAGTTGAGCTAGCTGGCTTAGAGCAAAAAGAACAAACGCTCAAAACAGAGTTTGAAACGAAGCAAGCTAAAGCGTTTAATTTGGATGCTTATCGCGAACAGATGAAAGAAATGCGTGTGGTTTTTACCTCAATGTTGCAACAATTGCCCAGAAAAAGTGAAGTGGCTGATTTGCTGATTGATATTTCACGTACTGGCTTAGTGAATGGCTTACAGTTTGAGTTGTTTAAGCCTGAAAGTGAGCGGCCAGTGGATTTTTATGCTGAGTTACCTATCTCGATGAAAGTGACGGGTAAATATCACCAGTTTGGCGAATTTGTCAGTGCAGTGGCGGCTTTGCCACGTATTGTCACATTACATAATTTGACGATGTCACCCGTCAGTGAGTCTAGCGGCAAAATGACGATGGACATCAGGGCTAAAACTTATCGTTATTTTGATGAAGAAGAATAGCGATGATGAGTCAGAAAAAAGCATTAGAAGGAAGGCTTTGCATGGGTAAATTAATGAAAGTGTTTATGCTGATGCCTATTTTGTCATTGTCAGCGTGTATGGATGATAAGCCTGATTTAGCACAGTATGTCGCAAAGGTGAAAAACGAGCAAAAGGTTGATATAGAACCGATGCCGGTGATGAAACCTTATGAAAAATTCTCTTATGACGCATCTAATTTGCGTGACCCTTTTATTGCAACAGTGACTGAGGTTGCGATTCGAGAGGATCAGACGACGGAGCTGATAGACAATGGCATCCGTCCAGATTCACATAGGAGAAAGGAAGCCTTGGAGTCGTATTCTCTTGGCGAATTACAGTTCGTAGGGACATTAGAGCAGGATGGGGTTTGGGCATTGGTCAGGGCATCTGATGGGATTATCAATCGTGTCCAAGTAGGTAATTATATGGGACAAAACCATGGCAAGGTACTGGCCATTTCTGAAGCAAAAATTATGCTTAAGGAAATTGTAGCTGATGGTAATGGTATGTATATCGAACGTGACTCGGCACTCTCGATTGTAGAAGTGAATTAAAGGCAGTTGAATATGATGATTAGCGATGATGGAATTATAATGAATAAACAACAATTGACTCTTTCTCAACGTCATGGGCGAGCAAATGGGATTAAATCCTTTTTATTGATGTTGCTGACTTTGAGCTTTTTTTCACTGTCGACTCAGTTAATGGCGGCGGCACTGGAGTCAGTGGGCTACTCTTCACTGCCTGGTGAAAAGGCACAGATTGTGTTGACTTTTTCTGGTCCAATAGAAGAACCAAGTAGTTTTTCTATTGATGAGCCTGCTCGCGTCGTGCTCGATTTTGCAGGTGTTGAAAATGAGTTAGACAAGAAAACCCAGCAAGTGAATATTGGGATGACGCGGAGTATTTCTACGGTTGAAGCCGGTGATCGGACTCGAATGGTGGTCAACTTAGTACAAAAGGCACCTTATGTCATTGAGCACCATGATAATGTCGTGATGATTACGGTCGAAGGTGGTAGTCAATATGTGACTGAGCCGGCATCTGGTTTAGGTCGAGAAGTCCTTGATGTTGATTTCCGTCGTGGTGAGCAGGGAGAAGGCCGCTTAATGATTGAATTAAGTGATGCCGGTGCTGCTGTTGATGTGCGACAAGAAAGAGATACCGTTGTCGTTGATTTATCTGGTGTCGCTTTGCCTGAGAAATTGCATCGACGTTTGGATGTTGTCGATTTTGCGACACCTGTTCAAATCATAGAAACAGAATATAAAGGTGGTAACACGCGCCTAGTCTTATCGACAAAGGGTCAGTTTGAGCATTTAGCTTATCAATCAGATCGTACCTTGATCATTGAAGTTAAAGCGTTGAAAAAACAAGAACAAGCTGAAGTGCGTAAAGATCAGTATGGTTATAAAGGTGAGAAATTATCGCTTAATTTCCAAAATATTGAAGTACGGGCTGTTTTACAATTATTGGCCGAGTTCACCGGTTTAAATTTAGTGACGAGTGATACTGTGCAAGGTAATGTGACTTTGAGGCTGAAAAATGTGCCTTGGGATCAAGCGATGGACATTATTTTGAAAACCAAAGGGTTGGCGATGCGCCAAAATGGTAATGTGATGCTAATCGCGCCGGCGACAGAAATTGCCGCTCGAGAGAAACAAGAATTAGAGGCGCAAAAGCAGTTAGTGGAATTAGAACCGCTTTATTCAGAAATTGTTGAAGTTAACTTTGCTAAAGCAGGCGAAATAGCCACGATTTTGGATAGTGGGGATGGTGATGATTCTGGTGCAGGCTTTTTATCATCTCGTGGTAGTGTGACGGTTGATGAAAGAACTAATTCTCTTCTCTTGCGTGATACAGCAGAACAATTAATACAAATTGGTCAGTTGATCGAGAAGCTTGATATTCCGGTTCGCCAAGTATTAATTGAATCAAGAATTGTGATTGCCAATAATGACTTTACGGATGAATTGGGTGTCCGGTTTGGTGTGGCTAGTGAAGGCGGGAATAATGCGGTATCGGGGACATTAAATGATATTTCAATATCAGGTGATCAGGTAACCAGTTCACAGGAGATTGGCGCACTTGTTACCAATAGTGTTGCGACAAACCAAGGTTTGAATGTCAATTTACCTGTTGCAGCACCTGCAGGCTCAATTGGACTTGCGTTAGCGAAACTACCATTTGGGACCATTTTGCAGTTAGAATTGTCAGCGATGCAGGCTGAAGGCAAGGGTGAAATTGTTTCTAGTCCACGTGTCATTACGTCGAATCAGCAAACAGCCATTATTGAACAAGGTACTGAAATTCCATATCAAGAAGCAAGTTCAAGTGGTGCAACGTCTGTTTCATTTAAGGAGGCAGTGTTAAAGCTTGAAGTGACACCACAAATCACCCCAGATGATCGTGTTGTGATGGATCTGAAAGTTAATAAAGATTCTGTTGGGCAAATTTTTAATGGCGTACCAAGTATTGACACTCGTAGTGTAGAGACACAGGTTTTAGTGGATAATGGTGAAACAGTGGTATTGGGTGGTGTTTATGAACAAACTAATCTTGATAGCGTGACGAAGGTGCCATTCTTTGGTGACTTACCTTATTTAGGCGTGTTATTTAAAACGACTCTAATTCAAGATGATAAAGCAGAATTATTGATTTTTGTGACACCTAAAATTGTTAAGGATAGTTTGAATTTCTAGTCATTACGTTATAGTGACAGAGCAAAAGCCGGGCAAATGCCCGGCTTTTTTGTTTATGGGTGTAAAAGTTGAGATAATGTTTAGGTGATTACGAGTAATATTTTTCTTGTTGGCCCTATGGGGGCGGGGAAGTCGACGGTCGGTAAACAGTTGGCTAAGGCGTTAGGCCGCGATTTTTATGATACTGATAAGGAAATAGAAAGGCGGACAGGGGTATCGATTTCCTGGATTTTCGAAATGGAAGGTGAGGCAGGTTTTCGTTTGCGGGAGCAGAAAGTCGTTGATGAGTTAAGTCGCCGTAAGAATATTGTATTGGCAACGGGTGGTGGTGTGGTGTTATCAGAAGACAATCGACTGGCATTACGTTCTCGTGGCTATGTGGTCTATTTGTCAGCGTCGGTTGAGCAATTATTACGGCGAACAAACAAAGATAAAAACCGTCCTTTATTACAGACCGATGACCCGAAAGAGACAGTTAAAACATTGATGACAGAGCGGGTGCCGTTGTATCAAGGGGTGGCGGATATCGAGTTGCGCACCGGTGAGCAATCCATACAATATGTCGTATCGGGTTTGATTAAGAAATTAGAGCAGTTAGATCAATAAGGTTAATGATGAAAACATTGCAGGTGGCTTTGGGAGAACGTTCTTACCCGATTTATATTGGTGAGGGCTTATTGGCACAGGCGGCGTTATTAGCGCAGCATATTCAAGGGCCATCAGTTTGCATTGTGACCAATACGACCGTGTCACCGCTTTATTTAGAACAGGTAATGGCTGCGCTGTCTTTTGATTTTGAATGTGCATCCGTGGTGTTGCCGGATGGTGAACAATACAAAAATTTAGACGTGTTAAATCAGGTTTTTGATCAGCTTTTAACGTCCCGTTTTTCACGTGAAGTGACTTTGATTGCTTTGGGTGGTGGCGTCGTTGGCGATATGGCCGGATTTGCTGCGGCTTGTTATCAGCGAGGTGTGCCCTTTATTCAAATGCCGACAACTTTATTATCTCAAGTTGATTCTTCAGTGGGAGGTAAAACAGCCGTCAACCATGCCTTAGGCAAAAATATGATTGGAGCTTTTTATCAGCCGCAATGTGTGATTGCTGATACCGATACATTGAAGACATTAGATGATCGACAATTGTCTTCCGGCTTGGCTGAAGTGATTAAATATGGCCTTATTAATGATCTTAATTTTTTTGAATGGCTGGAGCAGAATATTGTTGGCTTAGTGGCGCGCGAACCTGCTTTATTAGCTGAGGCGATTGCACGTTCCTGTCAGGATAAGGCTGATATCGTGGCTGAAGACGAGCGTGAGCATGGCGCTAGGGCTTTATTGAATTTAGGACATACCTTTGGCCATGCGATTGAGACTGGTATGGGCTATGGTGAAATATTACATGGCGAAGCCATCGCGATTGGTATGGTGATGGCTGCTGATTTATCACGGCGTGAAGGCTGGCTAACGGAAGTTGATGTGACCAGAATTAAAGCGTTATTGATTGCAGCAGGATTACCCGTTGAAACACCAGCAGGGATGACAGCGGCTGGGTTTATGGAACTGATGTCTGTGGATAAAAAAGTACAAGCAGGCGTCATACGTTTGGTGCTATTAAAAGCGGTTGGTCAGGCGATAATGAGTGATGATTATGAGCCTGCTAAATTGGCAGAGACTTTGGCACATTTCGAACATTAAGAAAGGCGTAATGACGAGATGAGTGAATTAGTCACACCAGCGAGTGAGCCTGCTTACGTTGCGAAGCTAGCGTTAAGCGCTGCACCCTTTAATCCACTTATTGAGCCTGCACTTTTT
>CAJQOM010000005.1 GCA_905479985.1 uncultured Gammaproteobacteria bacterium
CTTGTCCAGCCACTCACAAACAAAGTTAAATGCAGTCGCACGACGTCTGAATGAACGCCCTAGAAAGACACTAAACTTTGAAACACCAGCAGAACGATTTAATATATGCGTTGCGTCGACCGGTTGAACTCACAGTCGAAATCTGTCAGATTGCATCAAACCCAAATATCCAGAAATGTCCGTTCAAGTCTGAGCAAACACACTTCTTCGACTTAAATTAAAATTCAGCCGGTTTTATCCCTTCCAATTTTCTCAACAATCGCCGTAGTAGAACAATTCTCAACCAGCCCCATCACCCGAACTTCCCCACCATAACCCTCAACAATCTCCCAACCCACCACGCCAGTCTTATCGTAGTCGCCACCTTTGACTAAGATATCCGGTTGAACTTCTTTTAATAAAGCTTCAGGCGTATCACCTTCAAAACTGGTCACCCAATCTATTGATGATAATCCCGCCAGCACAGCCAATCGGCGATCAACTGAGTTAATCGGACGGCCTTGGCCTTTGAGTTTGGTGACTGATTCATCGGTATTAATCGCTAGGACTAAACGATCACCTTGGGCTCTCGCTTGTTCAAGATAACTGACATGGCCTGCATGCAAAATGTCGAAACAACCATTGGTGAATACGACTTTTTCACCGCGGTTTTTGGCTTGTTGTACGGCTAATTTGAGTTGTTCGACTGTCACAACGCCGCCGATGCTGTTATCGGTATTATTATCACCTTGATGACGTTGGTATTCCGTTTTAAGTTCGGGTTCGCTCACTGTAGCGGTGCCGAGTTTACTGACTACGATACTGGCGGCGACATTGGCGAGGGTAACGGCTGTTTCAATGCTTTCGCCCACGGCCAATACGGCGGCTAATGTTGAGATGACGGTATCGCCAGCACCGGTGACATCAGCCACTTCTTTGGCAATCGCTGGCAAGTGGAATGCAGCTTGATCTTGTCTGATTAATGACATGCCATTTTCACTGCGTGTGACTAATATCGCGCTGATATCGAGTTGCTTAATCAGTTGCTGTGCTTTATCGATTAGGTCGGCTTCTGACGACATTTTGCCGACAACGGCTTCGAACTCCGTCATATTGGGGGTGATTAGGTCGGCACCACGATATTTGTTAAAATCAGTGCCTTTCGGATCGACTAGGACGGGTAAATCGTGTTGCTTGGCTAAGTTAATCCAATGCTGTGGGTCCGCTAATGTGCCTTTATTGTAGTCTGATAAGACTAATATTTTGGATTCAGTTAACAGTGGTTCGACGATGGGTTTTAAGGCTTGCCATTCTTGAGACTCAAACTTCTTCTCGAAGTCCATGCGGAGCAATTGCTGATGATTACTGATCACGCGGCGCTTAATAATGGTGTCGCGGTTTTCGGCACGATGAAACGCACAGTTAACGCCAACCGAATTGAGGCGTTGTTCTAGGGTATCTGCTGCTGCATCTTGTCCGGTAATCCCACTGATTTTGCAGCTGGCACCAAGGGAGGCAATATTCATTGCCACATTGGCAGCACCGCCGGGTAGGTCTTCGACCCGTTCTACATTGACCACCGGCACAGGGGCTTCTGGTGATATACGATTCGCTTTACCGTGGTAAAAACTATCTAACATCACGTCGCCAATAACGAGTACTTGATGACCTTGTAGGTTTGGAAAAGATTGTTTCATAAGGGCTATTTGTTGCCTTTGAGCGAATGTGGAAAGCGTTTATTGTGCTTGTAAAAGTCCATCAAGTCTATGCCAGACCGTTTCGGGACTGATCTCTGCCATACAAACTGGCTCGCGGTTAATTGCTTCTGGTTTCGGGCAGGTTCTTTTATAGCAAGGTGCACAGCTCAAATCACTCACAATATGATGTTGGTTCTCGCCGACAGTGCCAATGAGTTGTGTGGCTGTGGAGCCATAAATAGTCTGAGCCGGTAAACCTGCCACGGCCGCAAGGTGGGCTAAGCCAGTATCGCTACACACAGCGCCTTTGGCTTTATGTGCTAGGGCGGCGACGTCATTCAATGATAAGCGGGGTAGCGCAAATGCCTGATTACTGACTGCCGCAATGTCTTTCGCACGCTGATATTCCTCATCATTACCACATGGCAATAAGACGCTATAGCCTTGTTCTGTCGCCTTTGTAACCAATTGCTGCCATGCCGATAAAGGCCATAACTTACTCAACCAACTGGCGTTATGGACAAAGATTAAATATTTCTCTGGTAAGTCGACGTCGAGTGTTGGTAAATCATACTGTGAAAAGTCGGTGCCGTAATCCGGTGGCGAGCTAGGTAAGGGATAGTTCAATGCCTGTGACAAAATCTGTCGCATTCGATCAATTGCATGCTGACGTTCTGGTATCTGGTAACGGTGTTTATAGGCTTTGTAGGCAAACTTTTCGCGGCAATAGCCTTTGTCTAGCCCATGAACATCGCCGTTGTACAACCAAGATACGGTGGCACTTTTCATATTGTTTTGTAAATCAATCACAAGGTCGTACTCACCTTGATTTAACTGTTGATTAAAATCACTGAATACGCCGGTGCGCCATGTCTGTATAAAATTCTTCTTCCATTGGCGATGGGCGGTGGTGATGACGTTTTTGACCGCAGGATGCCATAACGGTACTGCTGAGAAGTTTTTATCGACTACCCAATCAAACTCAATGCCCGGTATCGCATTGGCGGCATCAGTCAATGCCGGCAAGGCATGCATCAGATCGCCCATGGAGGTGAGTTTAATAACTAGGACGCGCATGATGGCCTGCGATTAAGCTGCATTCACAATCAGGGGTTGTTGTTGATGTTGGCGTAATATTTTCAAGAAAGCATCAGGATTTTTGATTTGGGTTAATTCCCCTTCACGTGGGAAATGTTTATCTTGCAGACGCGATAACCAAAAGCGTAAGGCGGCCGCACGTAGAACCAAATTCCAATGGTTTGTTTCGGCCAAAGTTAATTCGCGTTGTCTGGTATAAGCTGACATTAAAGCTTGATAACGGTCAGCTTCTAACAAACCCGACTCATCAATACACCAGTCATTCACTGTGACAGCCAAGTCATAGAGTAAATATTCATCACAGGCATAATAAAAATCAATAATGCCTTTTAAGTTATCACCCTCAAATAAGGCATTGTCTCTGAATAGATCGGAATGGGTTAGGCCTGATGGTAAATTAAGTGTTGAATAACCCGATTGGAATGCGAGTTCTGCTGTCATTAATTTTGCTGATTCAACATCTAATTTTGGTAACACACGTTCAGCCGTGTCTTGACGCCAACCGGCTCCACGTTCTGTCACACGGCGCTCAGAGAACGCTGAGCCAGCAACATGCATTTTACCTAACACCTCACCGACTGCTTGGCATTGTGCAACGCTGGCGATATCGCTAACGCCTCTACCGTCTAAGCGACCGACTAATGCTGCAGGCTTGCCTGATAAGGTTTTGAGATAGTGGCCTTGCTTATCTGCTTCTGGATGCGCTGATGGAATGCCGTGTTGATAGAAAAACGTCATGACGTCAAGAAAGTAATCCATCTCTTCAAAGTCATGCTGTTCAAACAAGGTCAATACATATTGGCCTTGTTCGGTGGTCACAAAATAATTGGTATTTTCTATGCCGTCACTGATGCCTTCATAAGACACTAGATTCCCCACGGCGTAATCGCTTAAAAACGCCACTAATTCAGTGCGCTCAACTTCTGTATAAACTGACATAAATAATTTAGGCTCGGGTTAATTTACCACTCAAGCAAGATCCAGTTGGGGATCAATAGGCCAGAATCGAGTTCGTGTTGTGTGGTGTCTAAAGAGCCATCACCATCAGTATCCATTAAGAAATAAGGCAGGCCAATTGTCGGTACAACTTTAATCATATAAAGCTTGCCATTCACGCGATATTCTTCAATAGTGCGGTCTTGTTTTTGAATAATATTAACGTCAGGTTCTATACTTTGACCATCCATTAAAGGTTCAGGAATGACGGGCGGCTTGAGATAATCTGGCTCTGCCCAAACATTCGCTGACATTAATAATGCAACTGCGCATACAATAACGGACTTGTTAAACATAGTATTGCTCCCTATCATTTCGTATAACGATAGCATTTCCCTTACGATGATTAAAGCAAACTCTACTCACTCTAACTGACATTGAAGACATCGCCCTATGACGCAATCTAATCCTTTTATTCTTGTTGATGGTTCTTCTTACCTTTATCGTGCTTACCATGCGATGTTTAAGGCCGATCTGCGTAATAGTGCCGGTGAACCGACTGGCGCAATTCGAGGCGTTATTGCGATGTTAAAACGTCTTGAGAAAGATTATCCTAAAAGCCAGATTGCGGTCATTTTTGATGCTAAGGGTAAGACTTTTCGCGATGAAATTTATACCGAGTACAAAGCGCAACGTCCGCCAATGCCGGATGATTTACGCTCACAAGTACAACCGGTTTACGACATTATTAAGGCGATGGGCTTTCCTTTATTAATTATTGGGGGTGTTGAGGCAGATGATGTTATTGGCACGTTGACCCAAGAAGCCACCGAAAAAGGCATAGATGTCGTCGTCAGCACCGGCGATAAAGACATGGCTCAGCTTGTCAATGAGCATGTCACCTTGGTTAATACCATGACAGAAACCACGTTAGATATTGCCGGGGTTAACGAAAAATTTGGTATCCCACCTGAGTTAATTATCGATTTCCTTGCCTTAATGGGCGATAAAGTCGACAACATTCCTGGCGTGCCGGGTGTGGGTGAAAAGACGGCTTTGGCTTTATTACAAAACCTCGGCGGTCTCGACAAAATTTATAGCAATTTAGAAGCCGTTCGTTCTTTAGCCTTCCGTGGTGCTAAGACGATGCCTGAAAAACTGGCTGACAATAAAGATATGGCTGATCTTAGTTATTTGTTAGCAACGATTAAATGTGATGTTGCTTTGGATGTTGCTGTTGAAGAACTGATTCATCAGCCGCGTGATGTTGCCGCTTTGCAAGATTTATTCACACAGTTTGAATTCAGAGGCTGGTTAAGCGATCTTTCAAAGAATCCTAATGCATCAGCAGTTACAGCGATACCGGCAGTTGTCACAGAGAAAAATTATGAAACGATTCTGACCGAAGAACGGCTGCAATATTGGTTAAAAGCGCTGAAAGCGGCACCGCTTTTTGCATTCGATACCGAGACGACCAGCCTCGATTATTTAGATGCCCGGTTAGTTGGCTTGTCATTTGCGATTGAAGCCGGTACTGCGGCCTACTTACCTTTAACGCATGATTATATTGGCGCGCCAGAGCAGCTTGATTTCGAATCTGTTTTAAACCTATTCCAGCCATTATTAGAAGATCCAAATCAACATAAAGTCGGTCAGAATTTAAAGTATGACCGCCATATTCTGCTTAATCATGGCATTGATTTACAAGGTATTGAGCACGATACGATGTTGCAGTCCTATGTGCTCGACAGCACCGCCAGCCGTCATGATATGGACTCGTTAGCCGAAAAATACTTAAACCGCACGACGATTCACTTTGAAGATATTGCCGGCAAAGGTAAGAAACAGCTGACGTTTAATCAGATTGATCTTGAACAAGCCGCGCCTTATGCCGCTGAAGATGCTGATATCACCTTGCAGCTTCATCAAACGCTGTGGCCACAATTGGAAGCTATCCCAAGCTTATTGTCGGTTTATCGGACACTTGAAATGCCGTTGTTGTCAGTGATTAATGCCTTGGAACGCAATGGCGTTAATATTGATATTTGGATGTTGCAGCAACAAAGCGATCATTTAGCCCACAAAATTGATGCGGCAGAACAACAAGCCTATGCCATTGCTGAAGAGACATTTAATTTGGGTTCACCGAAGCAACTGGGTACCATTTTATATGACAAGTTAGCGCTCCCTATTTTGAAGAAAACCCCGAAGGGCCAGCCTTCAACAGCTGAATCGGTGTTACAAGATTTAGCCGATGACGGCTATGAATTGCCACAGGTTATTATGACTTATCGTAGCCTGAGCAAGTTAAAATCAACGTATACGGACCGCTTACCAGAACAAGTGAATAAATCAACGGGCCGCGTTCATACCTCATATCATCAGGCAGTGACGGCAACGGGCCGTTTATCGTCATCAGATCCTAATTTACAAAATATTCCTATTCGTAGCGAAGAAGGCCGCAAAATTCGCGAAGCTTTTGTCGCCCCTGAGGGCTACACCATTCTGGCTGCCGATTATTCTCAAATTGAATTACGGATCATGGCGCATTTATCTCAAGATGCCGGCCTGTTATCTGCTTTTGCGGCCGGGGAAGATATTCATCGCCATACCGCATCTGAAATCTTCAGCGTCAGTTTGGATGATGTGAGTGATGATCAGCGTCGTAGTGCTAAGGCCATTAATTTTGGCTTAATTTACGGTATGTCGGCACACGGTTTGTCTAAACAACTTGGCATCGATCGGGCACAAGCAGCCGATTATATGAATGTCTATTTCGAACGCTATCCCGGCGTGAAAGACTATATGAATACCACCCGCGACCAGGCAAAACAGGATGGTTATGTTGAGACCTTATTCGGCCGCAGATTGTATTTACCTGAAATCAATTCCAGTAATGGACTACGTCGCCAATACGCTGAAAGAACGGCGATTAATGCGCCTATGCAAGGTACGGCCGCTGATATTATTAAACGGGCGATGATTGATATTCAGCATTGGTTAGCCACTGAAAAGGCCGATATTCGCATGATTATGCAGGTCCATGATGAATTGGTGTTTGAAGTGCCAACAGAACAAGTCGATACTGCGAAGAAAACGATTGAAAGCTATATGATGAAAGCAGCTGAATTAGCGGTGCCACTTGAGGTCGGTATTGGCACAGGACTTAACTGGGAAGTTGCCCATTAGTCAGTGCTTGCATTGTGCCCGTCATACCTATTTCGGTTGTTTTACTAGGCTGGTAACGTTATTTGTTTTTTGCGCGCGGGTGCGCTGCGTCATACACCTTGGCTAAGTGTTGGAAATCAACATGGGTATAAACTTGCGTTGTCGAAATATCAGCATGGCCTAATAATTCTTGGACCGCCCTTAAATCGCCACTGGCTTCTAGCATGTGCGAAGCAAAAGCATGTCTGAGCCTGTGTGGATGGACACGATCTGATATCCCCTGCTGCTTGCCCCAATGACGCAATCGTTGCTGAATCGAACGCACACCCAATCGACCACCTCGTTTTGAAACAAACAACGCCACTTCATTGAACAAGCGATGCTCATCTCGGCATTGCAGCCAAACTTTAATCGCGGAAATTGCTTTCCCACCAACAGGCACGACCCTCTTTTTGTCGCCTTTACCTGTGACATAAACCAGTTGATCGGCTAAATCAACGTCACGACAATTTAAGCCCGCGAGTTCAGCTAACCGCAATCCGGATGAATAGAATAATTCCATGATGGCGCGATCACGGCAGCCAATAAATGTATTTTGATTAACATGGTCAAGTAAGCCCGAGATTTGATCGACATCTAGTGTTGACGGCAAGCGTTTTTGTGCTTTGGGCGCCTGAACCGCTTGGGCTGGGTTATCACTGACAATACCTTCACGTATCAGATAACGGAAGAAGCTCCGAATTGAAGATAAATGACGTTGAATTGAGCGGGCTGAAAGCTGTTCTCGGTTTAATTGCGCGACAAATTGGCGAACATGTTTGGTTTTAAAGCTAGGCCATTGTGTGAGCGCTTGTCCAAGCATAAAGTTGGCGCAACGCTTCAGGTCGCGTTGATAGTTTGATACGGTATGGCCAGACATTCGCCGCTCCTGCGCCAAGTGCAGGATAAACTGTTCAATCTCAGTGGTTAACTCATTGGCCATGCGACACGTGGTAATGTGTTCTCAGTATACGCATCAACACTTCACCCAGAAATGCCAAATAATCTGTTGCCATATTAGCCTGAAAACGGTCTTGCTCATAGCTGGCTATGGCCAGTAGGCCGCCACAGGGATCATGACCGATAGGTAGGCAAGCTATTGAGGCCACTTTGTCATGGGAGTCTGGGAATAATACTGTTTTTTGGGCATTTGATAGCCGACCGCATACTGGTTGATGTTTCTCGAGTACTTTATCAAAGACTTTTAAGCTGTTGTCATCAAGGTGCAGTTGGGCAATATTGTCTTCATTGAGCGGCAAGCTATGTTCTGATTCACCATAAAATAATCTTAAGGCGACTTCATCAGCATTGAATTCCTGTTTCAATGTGATAAATAAATGCGGTAATAAGCTTGTTAAATCATGTGCATCCATCAACTGTAAACACAGCTCATGCACTCTTGCTTGTAATTGCATATTCTGACGGGCATTGTCGATAAGCGTTTGCAGTTGTTCTTGCAGCTGACTATTTTTGGTATTTAACCGTGCTGTTTGACGTTGTGCTAAAGAAATGGTGCCTTCAGGTGCTGATGATAATTCCACCGCCTCTAAAATAGCTGGGTTTTGCACAAAAAAATCTGGATGTGCTGTTAGATAATCGCTAACGTGTTCTGCTGTTAAAGTGTGTTTATCGTCGCCCATGCGATTTCCCCGTCAAAAACATGTGTTGCTGATCCTGTCATCCATACTGGTGTCTGAAATCCTTGCCACACTATATCAAGTTCGCCCCCTGTTAGATGCACTTTCACCTCATTAGATAATAGACCGCGTTGAATACCGCTCACCACGGCAGCGCAGGCACCCGTACCACATGCTTGCGTTTCGCCGGCACCGCGTTCAAATACCCGCAATTTAATCTCATTTTTATTGATGATTTGCATAAAACCGACATTGACACGTTCAGGGAACTGACGATGGTTTTCTATCATCGGCCCCACTATTTGCACATCTGCGATATCAATATTATCGACAATGAGCACTGCATGGGGATTGCCCATCGACAAAACGCCTACGGTCACGGTTTGTTCGTCGGCCAATGCCAAGGAATACACCTCTGCCTGTTGTTGCGTTTTAAACGGTACTCGCTCAGGGTTAAATTCCGGCTCACCCATATCGGCGGTGACAATCTCACCCTGTTTTTTCAGGGATAATTTAATGATGCCAGATGCTGTTTCAACGGTTATTTCAGTCTTTGTGGTCAGGCCTTGTTCAAAAACAAACCGAGCGAAACAACGCGCGCCATTGCCACATTGGCTCACTTCGCCGCCGTCAGCATTAAAGATACGGTATTTAAAGTCGACATTGGGTTGCGTCGGCAATTCGACTAATAATAATTGATCACAACCAATGCCTCTTTGGCGATCGGCAATAAACCGACGTTGAGAGATGGTTAGATCTGAGCAAAGCTGATTAATGGCATCGATGATGACAAAGTCATTCCCTAAGCCATGCATTTTGCTAAATAATAGCGTCGCGCTCATTCAGGTAAAACCTGTTCACCTAAGTAAAGAGACGCAATGCTTTCTCGTTCGCGAATACAATGCATTGCATCACCATCTATCATGATTTCTGCCGCTCTAGGACGTGAGTTGTAATTCGAACTCATGGTAAACCCATAGGCACCGGCAGATTTAATCGCCAGCAAATCACCTTGTTTAAGGGCCAATAAGCGATCTTTTCCTAAAAAATCACCCGTTTCGCAAACAGGACCGACAATATCGTAATGTTGCTTGGTTCCTGTCTCATCTAGCTCAACCGGAACAATTTCCTGCCAAGATTGGTATAACGCTGGCCGTAATAAATCATTCATTGCCGCATCGACGATAGCAAAGTGACGATCTTCTGTTGGTTTCAAGTATTCAACGCGCGTCAGCAATACACCCGCATTACCGACAATCGCTCTACCCGGCTCCATTAGAATCTCTAAATTCCTACCCGCTAATAAACCTGTTAATGCCTGCGCATACTCTGTTGGTGTTGGCGGTACTTCATCTTTGTAGGTAATTCCCAAACCGCCACCGATATCAAAGTGATGCAAGTTAATGTTCAATGCAGCCAAACGATCAATTAAAGCTAGGACCCGTTTTAAGGCATCGACAAACGGCGTAACCGATGTCAACTGGGAGCCAATATGACAATCCACGCCGATGATTTGAATATTCGCCATGTCATTGGCTTGTCGATAAACCTGTTCGGCATCTTCAATTGCAATGCCAAACTTATTCTCTTTCAATCCGGTTGAAATATAGGGATGTGTTTGAGCATCAACATCGGGGTTGACGCGTATTGATATCGGCGCCATCACACCTAATTCGGCCGCCACATCATTAATGCGTGCTAATTCTGGCACTGATTCCACATTGAAACAGCGGATTTTCTTTTGTAAGGCATCGCTAATTTCCGCTGTCGTTTTACCCACGCCAGAAAAAACTACTTTATCTGCGCGGCCACCCGCCGCTAAAACACGGGCTAATTCGCCACCAGAAACAATATCAAACCCAGATCCTAATCTCGCTAACACATTGAGCACAGCCACGTTTGAATTCGCTTTGACGGCGTAACAGACGCAATGCGGTAATGCTGAGAAAGCCGTATCGAATGCTTTCCAATGACGTTCTATTGTGGCCCTAGAATAGACATAGGTTGGCGAACCATATTGTTGTGCAACATCAGATAAGGCAACCTCTTCAGCAAATAATGTATCTGCTTGATAATGAAAATGATCCATCTTTTTCTATCCTGCGTTCACTTGGTTAACCGTGTTATCAGGGAGGTATAAATCGCCTTTTTGTCCACAGGCACTGGCCAAGCTCAATAGGAAAACCACGGCGGTTAGGCGTGCTATTTTATTTAATGTTTGCATTGCATCTTATCCTCGTCCTCAATTCGTTGTGCAGTATAGCGATTAATGATCTGATTCGCCATGCACACAACACTAGAAATTCTTCTTTAACTTTTATACTATAAGCCTTTGATTTTATAAATTTCGCTTCTTTTTAAGGTGGCTATCCAATAATGGCAAATGCGACATCTGTTCGATTAAGCGGTTTGGCACAACGCCTGATCAATGACGGTTTACTTTCCGAACAAGAAGCTGAGAACGCACAACTCGCGGCTAAAGAAGCCGATTTAGCTTTTGTGAGTTATTTGGTTGAGAATAAAATTATCTCTAGTCAGCATATCGCGACGATTGCTTCTGAAGAGTTTGGTGTTCCGCTGTTCGATATTGAAACAATGAATATCGAACTGTCTGCGACAAAATTAATTTCAGAAAAACTAATTCGTCAACACAATGCCTTACCCCTTTATCAACGCGGAAAGCGCCTCTATGTCGCCGTTTCTGATCCCACCAACTTACAAGGTTTAGATGAGTTTCAGTTCAACACGGGCTCTAATACTCGCCCTGTGCTCGTTGAAGAACAACAACTGGCCGCTGCGATTGAAAAATCCCTCGACAACAGTGACGACCAACTTGATGATTTTGGTGATGCCGAGTTAGATGATATCGATCTGGGTTCAGATGAAATCGAAACCAATAAAGACGATACTGATACCAATATTGATGACACCCCTGTTGTTCGCTTTATTAACGGCATTTTAACGACCGCGATTAAAGCAGGCGCTTCCGATATTCATTTCGAACCTTATGAAAAGAAATACCGCGTTAGAACCCGTATCGATGGTATTTTGCACGAAAACAAAACGGCACCGATCGCATTAGCAGGCCGTATTTCTGCCCGTATTAAGGTGTTATCTCGCCTTAATATTGCTGAACGCCGGGTGCCGCAAGATGGCCGTATGCGTCTAAAACTGTCCAAAACAAAAGCCATCGATTTTCGTGTTAATACTTGCCCGACCTTATTTGGTGAAAAAATTGTGCTGCGTATTCTTGACCCCAGCAGCGCACAACTCGGTATTGATGCGCTCGGTTATGAACCAGAGCAAAAAGACGTCTTTATGGAGACCATGCACAATCCTTACGGCATGATTTTGGTAACAGGTCCAACCGGTAGTGGTAAAACCGTTTCGCTTTATACTGCCCTCAATATTCTTAATACCGATGACCGTAATATTTCTACTGCGGAAGATCCGGCTGAAATCAGTTTACCGGGCATCAACCAGGTCAATGTTAACCCCACAGTTGGTCTTAATTTCTCAGATGCTTTACGCGCTTTCTTACGCCAAGATCCTGATGTCATCATGGTCGGTGAGATTCGTGACTTGGAAACCGCTGAAATTGCGATTAAAGCCGCTCAAACAGGGCATATGGTGTTATCAACGCTGCATACCAATGATGCACCACAAACCCTAACCCGTCTTATGAATATGGGTGTCCCGCCTTTTAATATTGCCTCAGCGGTGACCTTGATTATTGCTCAGCGTTTAGCGCGGCGACTCTGTAGTCACTGTAAAGCACCAGAAGATATTCCTAAAGAAGCCTTGATAGAAGAGGGGTTTACACAAGCTCAGATTGAGGAAGGAGTCACAGTTTTTAAAGCGGTCGGCTGCGATAATTGCACAGCAGGCTATAAAGGACGTGCTGGGATATATCAAGTGATGCCAGTCTCAGAAGCAATGGGACGTATTATCATGGAAGGTGGTAATGCCATGCAGCTTGGTGACCAAGCTGCTGCTGAAGGCGTTGCAGACCTCCGACAATCTGGCCTGAAAAAAGTAGCTGCAGGCTTAACTAGCCTCGAAGAACTTAACCGTGTAATCACCGTATAATTTTAGGAGTAATATGTGGCCGTAGCAACAAGTAAGGCACCCAAACCACAAGTTGATCCGATCTTTCAATGGCAAGGCTCTAACCGTCAAGGCCGCCGTTTAAAAGGCGAGCAATCCGGTATTAGTGCCACGGCAGTGAAGGCTGACTTGCGTCGCCAAGGGATTACGCCCATCAAGGTTAAGAAAAAACCTAAGGATTTATTTGCCGCTAGAAAACCCGCCATTAAGCCCGCTGATATAGCTGTTTTTAGTCGTATGATTGCGACGATGATGTCTTCTGGCGTGCCCTTGATGCAATCGATGCAGATTATTGGCGAAGGCCATGAAAATGCCAGTATGCAAGATATGATTTTATCGATTAAAGCCGATGTCGAATCGGGTACTAGCCTGACAGATTCTTTAGCTAAATTCCCACACCACTTTGATGACCTATACGTCAGCCTCGTTAATGCGGGTGAACAATCGGGTACTTTAGAAAGCTTGCTCCATGAAATTGCCACTTATAAAGAGAAAACCGAGGCATTAAAAGCTAAAGTTAAAAAGGCGATGGTTTACCCCGCTTCTATTTTAGTCGTTGCCTTTGTTGTCACCGCCATTTTAATGATTTTCGTTATTCCGCAATTTGAAGCGCTCTTTACAGGTTTCGGTGCTGACTTACCGGCTTTAACCAAGTTTGTCATTACTGTTTCAGAGGTGTTCCAGGAAAAGTGGTGGCTGATTTTTGGTGTCATCATTGCCAGTGTTATCGGCATTAAGGAAGCTAAAAAGCGCTCTAGAAAAGTACAACACTTCTTAGACCGACTACTGCTCAAAATACCCGTTATTGGTGTCGTCATCGAAAAAGGCGCGATTGCGCGTTTTGCTCGTACCTTTTCAACCATGTTTAAAGCAGGTGTACCCATGGTCGAAGCGATGGTCTCTGTCGCGGGTGCAACCGGTAATATCGTCTTTAGCGAAGCTACGCTTATCATGAAAGATGATGTTGCTACCGGAACGCAATTGAATGTTGCTATGAAGAGTAGTGAGCTCTTCCCTAATATGCCCGTCCAAATGGTCGCTATTGGCGAAGAGTCAGGTGCCTTAGACGCTATGCTGGCTAAGGTGGCGGACTTTTACGAGGCTGAGGTCGACGATGCTGTTGATAATATGACGGCCCTAATGGAACCGATGATTATGGTTATCTTGGGTGGCCTCATCGGCACGCTTGTTATCGCCATGTACCTCCCTATTTTCAAAATGGGTGCGGTCGTATAGATAGTTAGTTTAATTTCGTTATATTCACTACCTTTAAGGCTACTATAATTTGAACTACATACAAACTAGCATGCATGATTTTACCTGAAAGTAATGTATCTTTAAACCTTCATAAGACTCGAGAAAACGGACCTACTCTAGCTTATAACCAGGTCCTTGAAAGTCTTAAATCCCTTTCCACAGAGCATTTTTTTGTTGAAGCTGCAGAACAACTTTCCTTAGCCCTTAACACGCGCTATGTGATGATTACGCAGCGTTACACCTTTCCGGTCTCTAAACTCAAAACGCTGTCTTTCTGGGATACCGACCAAATAAAAGACAACTTTGAGTTTATGCCAGACAATACGCCGTGTGGCGAAGTCATTGCTGGAGACGGTCAATTTCACTTCTTTGCCAATGATGTACAAGCCCTTTTCCCTCAGGCTCCTGGATTGGAAGCACTAGAAGCTATCAGCTATGCCGCGGTTCCCATACTTGATTCTAAACGCGAAGTCTCTGGCCACATAGCTATTTTAGATGTTAAACCCTTACAAGACAAAGAACGGGTTCGCGCCATTCTTGAAGCTTATGCTAACTTTGCTAGTCTAGAATTAGAACGCAGGCAGACACAAGAGACGCTCGACATCTTAACAAAAGGGTTTAATTTACCGCTTGGTAAAAACTGTTTTAAACAATTAGTTCAAATGGCTGGCGATACGTTTGATATCAACTTTGCTTTTATTGGTCAACACAGTAACGCTGATAGCCGCGTCATTGAAACCCTCGCGCTATACAACCGCGGCCAATTTTTAGGCCCAATGACTTATTCACTTGATAATGCACCTTGTGATGCCGTTGTTGGCAAACAAGCTGAGGCGTTTCCTTCAGATTTACAGGCTCTTTACCCAAATTTTCCATTGTTACAAGAACTTGATGCAGAAGCTTATATCGGTGTGCCTTTGTTTGATGCCAATAATCAATCTATCGGGGTATTTTCCTTAGTCAACCAAAAGCCGATACCCCAAGCAGGGCGGATTAAAACACTCCTTCATGCCTTTGCAAATAAAGCCGCTTACGAAATAGAACGTGTGAAAAATGAACAAGCTTTGCACTATTATTCAGGCATTGTGTCGACAACAGATGATTTCATGGCTTTTATCGATAAGGAGTACATATACAAGGCCATTAACCAGACTTATTGCGTACAATTTTCTCGTTCTAAACAAGACATTATTGGCCATTCTGTCAAGCAGCTCCATGGGGCTGACCTTTTCCAGCTAATCAAACAGACCATCGACACTGCTATTAGTAGTGGTGCCACCGCCACTTGTGAATTTTGGCGATCTTATCCCGATGGCACAAAACATTTTATTCAATGTAGATATAATCCTTACTATGATGCCAATAGTGACATTACCGGTGTTTCCGTTGTTGCTCGGGATCTCAGCGAATTGAAGTCGGCACAGGACGCATTATTAGCGAGTGAGCAACGGCTTCAATCGCTTTACGATGATACCCCGTCTATGTTTTTTACACTTGGCACTGATAGAACAATCAAATCGGTCAATGCTTTTGGTGCGGCGGAATTAGGTTATCAAATGGCTGAGTTAGTGGGCCAGTCTCTCAGTACCTTTGTCCATCACGAAGATCGTGTACACCTTGATATCGCTCTCAATAACTGTTTCTCCAACCCCGATACTATCCAGCATTGGGAGCTTCGAAAAAAACACCAAAACGGCACAACACTCTGGGTTAAAGAAACGGCTCGCTTAGTGCTTGATTCAAAACAGCAGCAACAATTGTTTATTGTTTCTGAAGATATTTCGGAACGTCATAAATTATCACAGCGCCTATCTTATCAAGCATCACACGATGCCTTAACGGGCTTAATTAACCGCCATGAATTTGAGCGTAGAACCCAGCAATTATTAGATACGATCATTGAAGACAAAGCACAACATGTCATGTGCTACCTCGACCTCGACCAATTTAAAATTATTAATGACAGTTGCGGACATTTGGCCGGCGATACTTTATTAAAAAACATCTCTTCATTGTTGACCTTAAAAATAAGACGTGGAGATACCTTAGCTCGCTTGGGGGGGGATGAATTTGGTATTTTAATGGCGCACTGCTCAATCACGCAGGCGCAGTCTATTGCCGAATCAATCCGCCAACTTATTGAAGATTTTAATTTCGTCTGGAATGACAAAACTTATTCCATCGGAGCCAGCATCGGATTGGTGAGGATTGATGACAATACTGACTCTATCGTTTCTATTATGAGTACGGTTGATACAGCTTGCTATGCCGCTAAAGATGCTGGACGAAATCGTGTCGTTATCTACAGCGAAACAGACCAAGAAATGACTAAACGCCGTGTTGATATGGGCTGGGTGCAGCGCATACAAGATGCACTGGATAATGATAAATTTCACTTATATTCACAAAAAATTGTTACTGTTAAACCCGGGCTACACAATAAGCCTAGCTATGAGTTGCTATTACGTTTATTTGAAGAAGATGGCGACATTATTCTCCCAGGTGCTTTTTTACCGTCAGCAGAGCGTTATCATTTAGCCACTAAAATAGATCAATGGGTTGTCGAACATGCGTTTAACTGGTTGGCCAGCTTAGGCGCTAAAGTTAATGACTTTCAATACTGCACTATCAATCTTTCAGGCAACTCATTAGATGATGAGAGCTTTTTAGACTTTGCCCTGTCGCAAATAACCCGTCCTGATATATCAGGCCATAAGATTTGTTTTGAGATCACAGAAACGGCCGCTATTTCTAATTTATCTGGCGCTATAAAGTTTATACGGGAACTCTCTCAACACGGCTGTTTATTTGCACTCGATGATTTTGGTAGTGGTGTTTCTTCTTTTGGCTATTTAAAAAACTTAAATGTCGATTTTATCAAAATAGATGGTAGTTTTGTTAAAGACTTAGTGACTGATCCTATTGATTATGCGATGGTAAAATCCATTAATGACATTGCGCATGTCATGGGGAAGAAAACCGTCGCGGAATACGTCGAAAATGATGATATCCTAGCTGCTTTGCAAGATATTGGCGTCGATTACGCGCAAGGTTATGGTATCGGTCGGCCTTGCCCTTTAAGCAATATCTAAAAAAGCCCATGTTTCAAGTAAAAGTCCTAATCCTTCATTATATTGACTGACTACCCATGATCGAACTATTACAAAATTCTTCACTTTTTTTCATTTCGGCCACGACTATTCTTGGTTTGTTAGTCGGCAGCTTTTTAAACGTGGTCATTTATCGCCTCCCAGTGATGATGGAACGTGAATGGCAAATACAATGCAATGAATTAAATGGTATTGAAAATAATAACAAAGCAGTTTTTACGCTTAGCCAACCACGTTCTGCCTGCCCACATTGTCAACATGCCATTACGGCATTAGAAAATATTCCGGTTATTAGCTACCTTTTCCTTGGTGGAAAATGTCGTGGCTGTCATGCATCTATTTCAGTTCGCTACCCCATTATCGAAGCATTGACGGGGATATTGTCCGCGGTGGTCGCCACACATTTTGGTTTTGGTTGGGCTTGTTTGGGGGCTTTATTATTAACATGGACTTTGATCGCCCTCACTTTTATTGACGCTGATCATCAATTACTGCCTGATTCACTGACGCTACCCTTACTGTGGCTCGGCATCAGTTTTAATTTATATGGTCAATATACAACGCTTGAAGCAAGTGTCATCGGTGCACTGGCCGGCTATTTGTCACTTTGGTCTGTTTACCAAACTTTTAAATTAGTGACTGGAAAAGAAGGGATGGGCTTTGGTGATTTCAAGCTTTTAGCCGCCTTAGGCGCTTGGCTTGGCTGGTCAATGCTGCCTTCTATTATCCTCCTGTCATCGCTTGTCGGCGCTGTTGTTGGGCTTAGCTTGATGCTTTTTCGACGCCATCAATCTGATATCCCAATTCCTTTCGGTCCTTATTTGGCTGCTGCGGGTTGGATAGCCCTTATTTGGGGAGAGTCCATTAACATGGCTTATCTCAATTGGGCTGGACTAGCCTAAATCATGTTTAGAGTCGGACTCACCGGAGGTATTGCTAGTGGTAAAACTACTGTGTGCCGATACTTTACTGAACTTGGTATTGATGTCTTTGATGCTGATGATATCGCGCGCGAATTGGTTCAAATCGATACACTTTGCTACCAACAAATTGTTGGGCAGTTTGGTTCTTCCTTTCTGTTGAGCGATCGTAGTCTTGATCGACCACAACTTCGCGCACTTATTTTTTCGGATGCGCAGGCTAAACAAAGCTTAGAGGCCATTTTACACCCGGTTATTCACGCTGAGTTAGTTGCTAAAAGTGCGCTGAGCCAATCAGCTTATTGTATTTTGGCCATCCCACTTTTAGCCGAAAGTAAAATAGTTTATCCGTTAAATCACGTTCTGGTAATTAAGACATCGCCAGAGCTACAATTACAGCGGCTTTGCAAACGAGATGGATTCTCCACCGAAACTGCTCAGGCTATGATTAATCAGCAATCCTCCTCGGCTGATAAAGCGGCTATTGCAAATGATATTATCCATAATAATCTTGGTCTCGATACCCTTAAAGATCAGGCGTGCCGCCTTCACCAACATTATCTACAGTTGGCTAAGCAGGCCGCGGTAGTTGCTAGTTAGTGTATTGTCATGGAGAATAGTCATTTTGCTGATGAAGTCCTCGCTAATACTGTGACTGATAACATTATCTACGAACAACCGCTCAATGAGCGCATACGCACCTTTCTGAGGTTAGAATTTCTATTCTCGCGCGTTGATATTGCCTTACTGGGCTGTTCGGAACAACAAAACCGCGATGCAATTGATAGTTTATTGCAGATTTTGTCCGTCTTTGAGCGCAGTGATTTAAAGTCTGAGATCATCAAAGAACTCGAGCGGCTTATTGCCACACTAACGGCGTTAGAAAATACACCCGGTGTTGATACCAAAGCCTTGGATGATTTATTGTCCGAATTAGATCACGTTTTAGATAGCTTACATATCAAAAAAACCGCCATCGGCCAGCAATTGCGCGATAGTGATTTTTTATACAGTATCCGACAGCGCTCTAGCATTCCTGGTGGCACCTGTGACTTTGACTTGCCCAGCTATCATTTTTGGTTACAGCATACGACTGACACTGACCGACAAGCCCAACTCAAAACGTGGTTAGAACAATTCTCGGGAGTACGTGCAGCCATTAATACTACATTACACTTGGTTCGCGAGAGCACGCACTTTGTCCCGACTACTGCTGTGTCTGGTTTCTACCAACATAGTCTCGATGGTAATCATCCCAATCAGTTAATTCGTGTTCAGATTCCGAGTAATGTACCTTATTACCCTGAGATTAGTGGTGGCAAACACCGCTTTACCGTCCGGTTTATGCAATTTGATTTGGCACAGCGTTCTCAACAATCCACAGATGATATTGTCTTTTCGCTCAGCTGTTGTGCCATGTAAACCGATATGATCACCACCGTTCAATGCCCACAATGCCAAAAACCCGTGACTTGGGATGACACCTCAGCGTGGAAACCCTTTTGCAGTGAACGTTGTAAGCTGATTGATTTGGGTGATTGGGCAGAAGGAAATCATCGGGTCGCAGGCCCAAAGACAGAGGATGCTTTTCCTGACGATTTAGATCATTTTGATTACCACTAAATCGAATTAAGCATCACCTGCCGTCAAAATACCCTGTTGCCGTGAAAAATCTAGCATTCTCTCTAAGGGTTTTAACGCCTTTAACCTGACTGACTCATCCACTTCGATCGTATTGGTCTCATCTCTTAGCGCTTCATAAAGATTGATCAAGGTATTCATTGCCATCCAAGGGCAATGGGCACAACTTTTACACGTTGCACTTTTGTCACCCGTTGGCGCCGGTATTAAACGTTTATTTGGAACGGCTTGGCCCATCTTATAAAATAAGCCATGATCCGTTGCAATAATCAATGTGTCTGCTTTAGATTCTTTCCCTGCAGCGATGATTTGCTTGGTGGAGCCAACAAAGTCTGCCTTCGCGATAACCGCCTCAGGCGACTCAGGATGGACGAGAATATCGGCATCTGGATGTTGGCTTATCAACACCTCTAGCTCATGCAATTTAAACTCATCATGTACCACGCAATGACCTTGCCACAAGATCATATCGGCCCCTGTCTTATTATTGATATATTGGCCTAAATGACGATCAGGCGCCCAGATAATTTTTTTACCCTGCGCCATCAAATTTTCAATAATCGGAATAGCATTACTTGATGTGACAATCCAGTCTGCTCGCGCTTTAACATCAACACTGGTATTGGCATAGACCACTACCTCATGATCAGGGTATTGATCGCAAAAGGCACTGAACTCGTCAATTGGACAGCCTAAATCTAGAGAACACTCTGCCTCTAATGTTGGCATTATTACCACTTTTTCTGGGCTTAATATTTTGGCCGTCTCCCCCATGAACCGCACACCACAGATGACTAATTTGTCTGCTTTATGTTCGGCGCCAAAGTTAGCCATATCTAACGAATCTGATACATAACCTCCCGTTTCCTCGGCTAAAGCTTGTAGATCATCATCAACATAATAATGGGCAATCAAAACGGCATTTTTTTCAATTAACAATGCTTTTATTTTGGCAATGTAATCGGCCTTTTGATCTTTATTGAGCCAGGGTGATGGCGTAACATTATCAATAATATTATCTATTTTCGATTGTAACCCTTGCGGGACTTGTTCAGCTAGACTCATGGATTTACCTTAAAATTCAGTCGCTTGAATGGCTTCAATAATAGGTTTGTTTGCGGCGGGGAAATCAAAATTCGTTAATGCTGTAATCGAACACCACTGTATTGTTTGCCCTTCCAGACCTTGTGGTTTCCCCTCAAAATGGGTGGTTGACCATACGTCCAATAATACTGATTTATCAGGGTAATCGTATTTAATTTTAATCAACGGTGCCGGGTTAACAATCTTGATGCCCAGTTCTTCTTTTATTTCACGTACTAATGCCACGTCTGTTGCTTCGCCTGTTTCAACCTTACCACCGGGAAACTCCCATAAATTGCCTTGGTGCTGATGCGGTTGGCGCAGTGCAATGAGCACTTGTTTGTGCTCGTTGACTATCACTGCCACAGCAACATGGACCAGCGACATTTTTTCTAAACTTTCTCGTCAGTAAGCACGTATAAGGCACCACAGTATGGACACAGAATCTCACCCTTTTGTTCAATATCTAGAAACACGCGAGGATGCGCGTCCCAACCTGACATTGCAGGCATTGGGCAAGATAGTGGCAAGTCGCTACGTTGTACTTCGTAGCGACGTTCCGATGGCGTATTAGATTGCTGTTCGCTCATAGTTCACCTTAATTTCCAGTACTTTCCGCTATCACTGGCGCTTTGCGTAAACGAATATTTAATTCTTTCAACTGTCTTTCATTCACCGCGCTTGGCGCATCCGTTAAAGGACAACTCGCTGATTGTGTTTTTGGGAAAGCCATGACATCACGAATCGATGCTGAGCCGGTCATTAACATCGCTAAACGATCAAGACCAAAGGCCAGACCACCATGTGGAGGACAGCCATATTTCAAGGCATCCAATAAAAAGCCAAATTTATCCTTAGCTTCTTCTTCATCAATGCCCAGTAAGCCAAATACTTTATTTTGGACATCAGCCTTGTGAATACGCATTGAACCACCGCCTAACTCTGTGCCGTTAAGGACCATATCGTAAGCACGTGAGAGACATTCGCCGGGATTAGAATCTAATAATGCTAAATCTGACTCCTGTGGTGCAGTAAATGGATGATGTAATGCTGTCCAGCGCTCTGACTTTTCATCCCATTCGAACATTGGGAAATCTACAACCCAAAGTGGCTGCCAATCACCTGACACCAGCTCTAAATCATGTCCCAACTTAACACGTAGGGCGCCGAGTGCTTCATTCACGATATTCGCTTTATCGGCACCAAAAAATACTAGATCGCCAGTTTTTGCTTCTGTTCTTTGCATAATCGCTGCAACAACATCATCTGGTAAGAACTTTAAGATGGGTGATTGTAGGCCATCAATACCAGCATCAATGTCGTTCACCTTGATGTACGCTAAGCCTTTTGCTCCATAAATACCAACATATTTGGTGTAATCATCAATTTGTTTTCGGCTTAAAGCAGCACCATTTGGCACTCTCAATGCCGCGACTCTGCCTTTCTCGTCATTGGCCGGGCCAGAAAACACTTTGAAGTCGACTGATTTCATCAAATCATTAACATCGACCAGTTCCAGTGCAATACGTAAGTCAGGCTTGTCACTGCCAAAACGCAACATTGCATCCTCATACGTCATACGTGGAAATGGGTTGGGTAAAGCTGTGTCTAATACTTTATCAAATAATTCACGAATCATTTGCTCCATCATCGCCATCAAATCTTGTTCTTCAACGAATGATGTTTCAATATCAATCTGCGTAAATTCCGGCTGTCTGTCGGCACGTAAGTCTTCATCACGGAAGCAGCGTACTACTTGGTAGTAACGATCCATCCCTGACACCATTAACAGCTGTTTAAATAACTGTGGTGATTGTGGCAAAGCAAAAAAGTCACCGGCGTGAGTACGGCTTGGCACAAGATAATCGCGTGCGCCTTCCGGTGTTGCCTTGGTTAGAATCGGCGTTTCAATATCAAGAAAGCCATTATCATCTAGGAAACGACGTAAGCGGCTGGTGATTTGCGAACGGAAACGCAGCTTTTGCAGCATTTCTGGACGCCGTAAATCGATATAGCGGTGGCGTAAGCGGACATCTTCACTCACTTCAGCTTGTTCATGTAATGGAAATGGCGGCGTTTCCGAACTATTTAAAATCGTGAGTTCTTTTGCAACAATTTCAATCTTGCCACTTTTTAAACCATCATTATCACTGCCCGTAGGTCTGAGACGAACTTGACCGGTTATTTGCAATACATACTCGCTACGTACCCGCTCTGCGACGGCAAAGCTATCAACATCTTCCGGGTTGCACACTATTTGTACCAGCCCTTCACGGTCTCTGAGATCAATAAAAATGACCCCGCCATGATCACGGCGGCGGTGCATCCAACCTGATACGGTGACTGTTTGTTCTTCTAATGTTTCGTTAACATCGCCGCAATAATGGCTACGCATGATTTTTCCTAATTTATCTTAATAATTAATCTTTTCAATGACGCTATAACACCATTGAAGCTACTTTTATTTCTGACTCTTTATTTCTGGCTCATAGGTGACTTTAACGCTCTACATCCACCTGCTTTGTCGCCAGCTTCTCTTTTTGCCAAGGCGGCACGGCAACGCCGAGTGAGATGATCATTTTTAAGCCATCTTCCACAGCCATGTCTAATTCGATTACATCGTCTTTTGGCACCATTAAAATGAAACCTGATGTCGGGTTAGGCGTCGTTGGAATGAACACACTGATCACTTCACTTTCCGTTTTAGCCTGTACTTCCCCCAAACTATCTGATGTCATAAATGCCAAGCTCCAGACGCCTTTACGCGGGTATTCTATTAGCAATACCTTACGAAAAGACTTGGCATCCGTCGCCAACACAGCTTCCATAATTTGTTTAATGCCAGCATATAAAGACCGCACTAGTGGAATGCGTGCTAAAAAATGCTCCCATGTTGCGATTAACCGCTTACCAAGGAAGTTCGCAACAATCATGCCGGTTGCAAGTACCAGCATGGCGGCTAATACCACCCCTAAGCCAGGAATATGGATGCCTAACAAATTGTCAGGCTGATAAGCTTCTGGCAATAATAATAATGTTCTATCAAGCAAGCCTACAATGGCTCGAATCACCAAGAAGGTGATGCCCAGCGGCATCCAGACTAACAGTCCTGCGATGACATACTTACGCATAATGGTGACTCACTTAATGTTTAACTCACATTTTGCTTAGTTTTAAGCTGCGGTATCAGACTTTTTTGCTGGCTTTGTATCGCTTTCAGCTAAATTACGTTTTTTACCACTTTTAAAGTCCGTTTCATACCAGCCATCGCCTTTTAAACGGAAACCAGCAGCAGAAACCAACTTCCTTAATGTTGCTTCATCGCAGGCTGGACAATGAATCAGCGATTCATCGCTCATTTTTTGTAATGCTTCGAACTCATGTTCGCAAGTATCACAGCGATATTCATATAATGGCATTGTTTTGTACCTTTTCCCTTTTTCACCTTTACACACTTACTATGTTAAGTAAGCTAAGTAAAATAGTTACGCTTACAATTTAACGCGCCAATTATACCTAATAAATAGTAATAACGCTCTGACTATCCCCTTTGCACTAAAGCGTCGTCAGCAACAGTGACTTTTCTGGTTATCCGTCAAAGCGAGATTACCAAGATCAAAATCTTGGTTTTAAAGAAAGCGATCTAATTCACTATTATTTACCTTTCAACTTCGCTAACTTAAGGGTATTTTTAGCTCCCATCGCCGTGATTAGGCTAAGTAGAAACCGTTAATTGCCCATAGTTGCTTGATCAGACACCAAATGTCTGTGATAAGATTCGTACTATCACTTGACCTTCGTTGGGCTATCGCTCTTAGTTCGCCATGAGCTTACCAACTCAATTAGGTCATACCGCCAGAGGTTGCCATAGATAGATGACGAATACGGTTGATGTCGATAAACGACGATTTTTAACTAATGCCACGACAGTTGTCGGCGGAATTGGGGCAATCGCCGTCGCAATCCCTTTTATTTCCTCCCTGTCACCCAGCGCTAAAGCTGAAGCCGCAGGTGCGCCAGTTGCACTTGATATTAGCAAACTGGCTATGGGTCAAATGCTGATAATTGAATGGCGTGGTAAACCTGTTTGGATTCTACGTCGCTCTGATGACACATTGTCGACGCTCGCTACTTTAGCCAGTGAATTAAGTGATCCTGACAGCGATGACCTCGGCCAACAACCTGACTACTGCAAAAATCCTAGTCGCTCTATCCGCGATGACATCCTTGTTTTAGTGGGTATTTGTACCCATTTAGGCTGTTCGCCGACACACCGACCTGAGCTTGCCCCTGAAGATTTAGGCCCTGACTGGAAAGGCGGATTCTTCTGTCCTTGCCATGGTTCAAAATTTGATTTGGCTGGCCGTGTTTATGCGGGTCTTCCAGCCCCTAACAACCTTGTCGTTCCGCCATATCATTTTGTAAGCGATAGTCAGCTCTTAATCGGTGCTGATCCAGTGGGGTATGGTTAATGCGCTTATTAGATTGGATCGATGCCCGCTTCCCTGCCTCGAAATTATGGAATGAACATTTAGCCGAATATTACGCCCCCAAAAACTTCAATTTTTGGTATTTCTTTGGCTCTTTGGCTTTGGTTATATTGATTTTGCAAATTGTCACGGGCATCTTTTTAACGATGCATTACAAGCCCGATACGGCTTTGGCTTTTGCTTCTGTTGAATACATTATGCGCGATGTCAATTGGGGTTGGTTAATCCGTTATCTCCACTCGACGGGGGCTTCGGCATTTTTTGTCGTTGTTTACCTGCATATGTTCCGGGGCTTATTGTATGGTTCCTATAAACAACCCCGAGAGTTAGTCTGGATTTTCGGCATGCTCATTTATGTGGCCTTAATGGCTGAAGCCTTTATGGGCTATCTCCTTCCTTGGGGGCAAATGTCTTTTTGGGGCGCACAAGTCATCATTTCGCTATTTGGCGCCATCCCGTATGTGGGCGAAGGCTTAGCACTCTGGATAAGAGGAGACTTTGTCGTCGCCGATGCGACATTGAACCGATTTTTCGCTTTCCATGTGATTGCGGTGCCACTGGTTTTACTGGGCCTCGTTGTCGCCCATATTATCGCTTTGCATGAAGTCGGCTCAAATAACCCCGACGGCGTCGAAATTAAAAAGCTTAAAAATGATCAAGGTATTCCTGTCGACGGTATTGCTTTCCATCCTTATTATTCGGTGAAAGATCTCGTCGGTGTGATTGTCTTTTTGTTTATCTTTTCGATCATCTTGTTTTATATGCCTGAGATGGGCGGCTGGTTTTTAGAAAAAGATAACTTTATTCCCGCTGATCCGCTTAAAACACCTGAGCACATTGTGCCTTTATGGTATTTCACCCCTTTTTATGCGATTTTACGGGCTGTCCCAGATAAATTGTTCGGTGTCTTAGCGATGGGCGGTGCCATCGTTGTGTTGTTTTTGCTGCCATGGCTAGATCGCAGTCCGGTCAAATCCATTCGTTATCGCGGTCCTTTGTTCAAAACGGCACTCACGCTCTTTACGATTAGCTTTTTCGCACTTGGCTATTTAGGCACCCAGCCAGCCACAGGGCTTTATACCTTAATGGCGCAGATTTTCTCTGTCATTTATTTTTCCTTTTTCTTATTTATGCCCTTTTACACGGCAATTGATAAAGATAAACCTGTACCCGATAGGGTGACATAAGATGAAATTAATCGTCGGCTTCCTGCTCTATCTCATCGCATTCACTTCCAGTTACAGCTACGCTGCCTCTGGAAAAATGCAGCTTGATACCGTTGATATAGATTTATCTGACAAAGCGTCATTACAGCGTGGGGCAAAGATCTTTATGAACTATTGCCTAAGCTGCCACTCTGCTGCCTATATGCGCTATAACCGTATGGGTAAAGATTTGGGCTTAAGTGATGCACAAGTTGAAGAAAGCTTGATGTTTGCTTCTGATAAGGTCGGCGATACCATGACTGTTGCCATGCGCCCTAAAGATGCGAAAAAATGGTTTGGCGTTGTCCCACCTGATTTATCGGTCATTTCACGGGCGCGTGGGACTGATTGGCTTTACACTTATCTTCGTGGTTATTATTTGGATACACAAAAAATATTAGGTACGAATAACGTCGTGTTTAAAGATGTAGGTATGCCGCATGTATTGTGGCAAGAACAGGGCTACGTACGCAAAGACAGTAATAATCAATTACATGCACTGGCTGGCGATCAAACCACGGTATCAGAATACAATATGATGGTTCGCGACTTAGTCAATTTCTTAGCCTATATTGGTGAGCCTTCCAAAATACAGCGTTTAGCATTAGGAAAATGGGTGTTATTATATCTCGCACTGTTTTTCTTCGTTGCTTATCCGCTGAAAAAAGCCTTTTGGGAAGATGTTCATTAATATTACTGCAACACTGCCACTTTTCATCGTTAAGTTAAAATTCCCTTTCCTTGCTAGTCCCCATCATAAGGCCATGACTTTACACCCTGTCACGATTTCTCAGCTATGATGGTCCTCTATTCCGATCCACTTTGCCCGCTTTGCCATCGCACGCGTTTTGCGCTCGCAGAAAAAGGGATTGCTGCCAGTATTCGTAATAGTCGTACTGATCCATGGTCAGAAGAAGTTTCGGCGGCGGTGCCTTACGGAACGAGCCCTGTCTTAGTTGAACGTGACCTCGTCCTGTTCGATAGCAACATCATTATTGATTATCTTGATGCGCGCTTCCTTCAAGCCCCGCTATATCCTTCCGACCCCGCGGCTAAAGCGCAACTCAAACTGATGCTGTACCGTCTCGATCGCGATTGGTATTCACTTTGGGATGCCTTGTCTGGCCTGAAGAAGACGAAAATGGCCACAGCAAAACGGACGCTTCGTGAAGACTTAACTGTATTAGCACCACTATTTGAAGCCACCCCTTTCTTTATGAGCGACACCTTTTCCATGCTCGATTGTAGTTTAGCGCCCTTGCTTTGGCGTTTGCCACTGCTTAATATTACGTTACCGAGTAGCGCGAGTGCCGTCGATACGTATGCGAAACGCTTATTTGAGCGGCCAAGCTTTCAAACCAGTCTAACTAATGAAGAACGAGCGATGAGACCATGACCTCTCAAAAACCTTATCTTATCCGTGCTATTTACGAATGGCTATTGGATAACCAATTAACGCCTTATTTGTTAGTCAATACGTTGATTGAAGGGGTAAAAGTGCCCGAAGAATATATTAATGAAGATAAAATAGTGCTGAATATCGCGCCGGATGCGGTACAGCACTTTCAAGCTGATAATGACTGGATCAGTTTTTCAGCGCGCTTTTCAGGCAGGCCGATGGAGCTGTTTATTCCCATTGATGCTATTCAAGGTATTTATGGCAAAGAAAACAATGAGGGCATGTTTTTTACTGACGAAGACACGCCACCATCACCAACCTCGCCAAAAAAAGTACCTGCGGTTAAAGAACGACCTAGTCTGAAAATCGTTAAATAAACCGACTAAGCCACCCGGTTTTGTTCGATCCACTCCAGTGCTTTATCAATTGCTAAGAGCGTTTTATCGCGCCCTAATACTGCCAACGTGACATCTAATGGCGGTGACATTGTGGTGCCTGTCACTGCGACTCTGATAGGTTGAGCCACTTTACCCATGCCTACTTCAAATTGTTCTGCACAGGCTTTAATTTGATCATGTACTGGCTCTGCTTGCCAACTTGCTAATCCGGATAAACGTTGTTTCATATCGGCTAAAAAAACAGCACTGGTTACTGTCAGGTTTTTCTTGGCTGCTTTTTCATCATAGCCTTCTGGCGCCCGATAGAAAAAGACGCTATTTGCTGCCATTTCAACCAAGGTTTTTGCTCTTTCTTGTTGCAACTCTACCACGTCAACTAACGCGGGGCCTTGCGATGGATCTATTCCCTGCTGTCCCATGTGATAACTCAAATGGCGGGCAATATGTTCTGGTGTGCTGGTCTTGATGTAATGCTGATTCAGCCAAATCAGCTTATCGGTATTGAAACTAGATGCCGCTTTGTTAACATCGGCAATATCAAATAGCTGAATCATCTCATCTAACGAAAAAATTTCCTGATCGCCATGTGACCAGCCTAAACGTACTAAATAATTGAGTAGGGCTTCCGGTAGGTAGCCTTCATCCCGATAATTCATGACACCCACTGCACCATGACGTTTCGATAATCGCGCCCCATCATCCCCTAAAATCATTGGTACATGGGAAAAGACCGGCACGTCGGCCTTGAGTGCATTGAAAATATTAATTTGTCTCGGTGAGTTATTCAGATGGTCATCACCGCGAATCACATGAGTCAACGCCATGTCCATATCGTCGACTACCACCGTTAAGTTGTAGGTCGGTGAGCCATCCGAGCGGGCAATGATTAAATCGTCGAGTTCGGTGTTTTTGAAGACGACATCGCCTCGAATATTATCTTTGACCACGACAGCACCTTCTGTCGGGTTTTTAAATCGAATAACAGGTTCTACATTTGATGGTGGGGCTTTCAAATGTCGGCAACGGCCGTCATAACGCGGCTTTTCTTTGTTTGCTCTTTGTTGCTCGCGCATGTCTTCCAAAGTGTCTTTTGAGCAATAACAATGGTACGCATCACCTTGCTCAAATAATTGTGCAATCACCTCTTTATAGCGATCAAAGCGGTCTGTTTGGTAAAATGGCCCCTCATCATACGTTAGCCCTAACCAAGTCATCCCTTCTAAAATGGCATTGACCGATTCTTTTGTTGAACGCGCTAAATCAGTATCCTCGATCCGTAAAATAAATTGTCCACCATGTTTCCTGGCATATAACCAAGAAAATAAGGCTGTGCGAGCACCCCCTACGTGTAAATAACCGGTTGGACTAGGGGCAAAACGGGTACGAACTGTCATGATTGTTGCTCTCACACTCTTCAAATATAAAATAGTGCTTATTGTACCAGTATGAAGATCGAATATTATGCTGGCCTAGCGTCATCAGTACTGACTTTATTACCTCTGATGTACAAGTTACTGTAAAATCGCGCTATTAATATTTTTTACGCTGAATTTTTAGACATTAACGACATGGGGATATTTGATGAAAAAGTTGTTACTACACCTTGATACGGACCCAATTCCAAGTGCCTTTGATCAAGCCGTAGCTTATGATTCAAATGTTGATAACATTATTGCTTATGGTGGGATTACACGTGATAACGTGACACCCCATGTCCACGGTATGATTTTTACCCGTGGCGGTAAAAACTTGAAAAATAGTGCAATTTTCATTGGTGGCTCCAATGTCTCGGCCAGTGAAATGGTGGGCCGAGCCGTCAAAAAAGCTTTTTTTGGGCCTGTTAAAGTATCTGTCATGCTCGATCCTAATGGGTCAAATACCACTGCTGCGGCTATCGTCCGCAAGGTCCTGACTAATTATGATGTCACTGGCAAAAAAGTTGTTATCGTCGGGGCAGGCCCAGTTGGACAACGTGCTGCCTTATTCTTGCTAAAAGAGGGCGCTGCTGAAGTCATTATTACCAGCCGTGATATCACGCGTTCAAAAGCGATTGCTCATCAAATGAAAGACGCCTATGGTGTTGATATCACACTTGGTGAAGCACGTAGTGATGAATCTGTTTCAGCATTATTAAAAGATGCGCATGTCGCTATCGCTGCCGGCCCTGCGGGCGTTTGTGTTATTTCCGAATCAGCATGGATGAATAGTAATAATTTAGAAGTCATTGCTGATGTTAATGCGGTGCCACCACAAGGAATCGAAGGCTTAGAAGTGATGGATAACGGGACTGAAAGAGAAGGTATTCGTTTCTACGGTGCGATTGCCATTGGTAATTTTAAAATGAAAGTCCACCGCGGCGCCATTGAGTCACTTTATGAAAGTAATGATCAATTCCTAGATGAAACAACCATTTACGATATTGCTTGTAAAGTCGATAAACAATAACGCTATTATCACGGTCATCAGGTAAGTTATTTTGGACACAGTTGTTCGGATCACCGCACCGGCAAGGCTTCACCTGGGGTTTTTGGATCTTAATGGGGCTGCTGGCAGAAAGTTTGGCAGTATTGGGCTTGCTATTGATAGTCATCATACTATTGTAGAAGCACGATTCTGTACTTCCGATGTACAACATGTCATCCCAGATCATTTACGAACAAAAGTTGACACCTTAATCAATACCTTTTGTCGCCATTTTGCTGATATCGTTCGTCAACAACCGTCCCCTGTTCAAGTCTCGATTCTACAATCGATTCCTGAGCATGCAGGTCTAGGGTCTGGCACACAGTTGGCGATTGCGGTTGGCACCGCCTTATGTCGCCTTTATGACATCCTTATCGATACGCCAACAATAGCGACGATTTTGGATCGCGGCTCTCGTTCTGGTATTGGGATTGCTGCTTTCGACCAAGGTGGGTTTATTGTCGATGGTGGTTTGGGAGCACAGTCAGCAGTGCCGCCTCTTTTGGCCCGACACACTTACCCTGAAGACTGGCGTATCGTGTTAATTATGGAACAAACGCGGCAAGGCGTGCACGGTCAAGCTGAAACACAAGCATTTAGCACTTTGCCCCCTTTTCCACAATCGCAATCGCATGCGATTTGTCACCTTACGCTAATGGCGTTATTACCCGCTTTGCTTGAACGCGACATTGCCCTTTTTGGACAATCTATCACAGAAATTCAGAACCTGATCGGCGATCATTTCTCTTTAGTTCAAGGTGGCCGTTATACCAGTCCTGCTATTGCTCAACTCTTGGCCCAGGCTACGACATTAGGCCATACTGGTATTGCACAGAGTTCTTGGGGCCCAACGGGGTGTGTGTTTGTTGACAGTGAAGCCGCGGCTTTAACGCTAACAAAGCACTTAGAAGAGACGGTTGAGCAACACTTTGATAATAAGGCTGATTACTCAATTATGACAGCACAAGCTAACACAATAGGCGCTGTCATTGAATTGAATACGGCATCATGATTATGATAAATAACAGACTTTTTAATAAAAGGAAGCACCATGCCTAAACGTTCGATTATGCATATGTTTACACCCAGAAAGCATACGAGTCCTTTCGATATTAATATGGCGATTGATGCGGGCTACGATACCGCTTTTCCGCATCAAGATGTACAGTTGAATGACGTTGCAGATATGACACAGGATGCTATCTTTTCTCGTGGCCCTGCCGGTGTCAAGAAAACCGGCATTTTCATTGGCGGCCGAGATATTGGCGTTGCGATGGATATGCTCGATGCCGCTAAAAAAGCGATGGTGCCGCCATTCGAAGTGTCTGTTTTTGCTGATCCTAGTGGTGCTTTTACTACTGCTGCAGCGTTGGTTGCCAGTGTAGAACGTGAATTAAAACAGCACTTCAAACAAGATTTAAAAGGCACCAAAACAATTGTCTTCGGCGGGACTGGCCCCGTTGGCTTAGCCGCGGCAGTCATTGCGGCTGAACAAGGTGCGAACACGACGATTGTCGATCACTTTTCATTAGATACTTCGTTGGATTTTGCTAACGAAGCCAAGCGTCGATATGGCGTTAATTTGACTGCGACCGCAGCGGCTTCTGATGCCGATAAGGCACGGTTAATCGCTGATGCCGATGTAGTTCTTTGTGCCGTTAAAGCCGGGATTCAAGTCCTTAACGCTTCCGTTTTATCTGATGCTAAACAATTAAAAGTGGCCGGCGATGTTAATGCTGTACCGCCACTGGGTATCGAAGGTATCGAATTGATGGATTCGGGTGCAAGGCTAGTTCATGCCGTAAATTCAGAAGGTGCTGTTGCGGTGGGTGCACTGGCTGTTGGTAATGTGAAATACAAATTACAACATGAACTGTTACGTCAAACCCTCGAAAATGACACACCCGTTTATCTGGACTTCCGTAATGCATTCAACGATGCGCGTAAGCTCGTCTAAGTAGCCACCTCACGTGCAACAACCAGCCGTTCTGATTGTTGCACAAAGTGGGCGCTTTCTTGCCCAGTTAGCCCATCGCGCCGGCTACCCCATCTGGGTAGCCGATTGCTTTGGTGACCAAGATACTTTAGCTATCGCTGAACGGTGGCTCCTGCTTGCTGATCTCCATGACCACTCAGCTGTCGCTAAAACTATCCTTGACCTAAGCCAACACCAGCCTTGCTTGCTCATTTATGGCAGTGGTATTGAAGCTTTCTACCCTGCTCTCAATATACTGCCAGAGTCGATTAATATTATTGGTAATTCGGCCGAGACTATTAAGCAAGTTAAAAACCCCACTCACTTTTTCTCGCTATTGCAGCAGCTGGCTATTCCTTATCCTGACACGTCTTTTGCTGCCGATGATGCCCAGCCTAATCGATGGCTCAGCAAGCCGATTTGTGGCTTTGGTGGACGGTTAATCTCTGACCAAAACGGACAGACTGACTCAGAACCCTATTATTATCAACGTTATATTAATGGTTTAAACGGTTCAGTGTTATTTTTAGCTGATGGCCACTCAGCTAAAACTTGTGGTTTTAATCAACAGTTTCGGCGGGCTCTCTCTGACACACCCTTTCTATTATCAGGTTTAACTACACCTCTGTCTTTGTCCACTACATTACAACGTCGGCTCGAAGACATCGTTAACCGTATTGTGGCGCATGCTGGATTACGCGGGTTTAATAGTTTGGATTTTATTGTCACCACCGATGATGATGTTTTTGTTTTAGAAATTAACCCTAGAATAAGTGCTTCCGTTGAATTAATGGATACTGAGCAACCACTTTTTGAGCGGCATCTTGCTGCTTGTTTAGATCAATCAATGAGCGCATTTTCGAGCACGCCCGTACAAAGGCATTTACATACTGTTTTCGCGCCATGTGATCTTATTACGCCTGATTTTATTGATTGGCCTGAGACTTACCATGATCGGCCTAAAGCCAAGACGCTAATCAAAAATGGTGCGCCTATCTGTACAGTACTCGTTGAAACGTTAATGTCGTTTTCACAGTCAGAGAGTGAAACCCAGCAGCGCGTGTTTTCTTTAATGGGTTTACTTGAAAACGAGGGTGCATAGATAAGTCTGCAGATTACCAGCCGGCCATATAATACCGCTTAAATGTACTTAAATCCCTCTATAATCTTCTAAAAATCGTCATCTTCGAAATTATAGTTCAGCTCGCCTGACGGTTCATGAATGTAATACCCCTGAGCATAATCGACACCTAACCGCCATAATAAGGCGAGACTATTGGCATCGGAGACAAACTCCGCAATGCTACGCTTACCAGCATTTTTACTCATCTCGATAATGGCTTTCACTGCAGCTTGATTCTCTGCATCATTGGCCATATTCTCAACAAAAGCACCATTAATTTTCAAATAATCAACATCGAGTAAATCTAAGCTAGATGAGAAGTTGAGACCTGAACCAAAATGCTCTAAACCAAACTCACAACCCGCTTCTTTTAATTTAGTTAACGTTGCCTTCGTTTCATCAACATTGGCCATGGCATCGGTTTCGCTCACTTCAAAAGTCAGTGATTCGCCAGGTATGCCATGTTCTTTCAATAAACCAAATAGCCAGTCAATAAAGGTTGGATCGCAGATAGTTTGTTTGGATAATTTCAAAAAGAAACGTGTTCTGGGAAAGCGTTGTTTATGTTCAGCCAAGCTTTTTAACGCATTGGGAATAACCCATTGATCAATCACACCCATCATGTCGAATTCAGCAGCAAAATCGATAAAGTCTTCGGCCACAATTAAATCGCCCGTTTCTTCATCAATCATTCTCAGCAATACTTCATAAAGCTCTTGTTCTTTACCGTGCAAGCTGACAATGGGCTGGTAGTGTAATGTGAAGTTTTGTTTTTCTATCGCGACTTCTAAACGTGGCTTCCAACTGGCGGCTTCATCAAACTCTGCTTCTTCTAATTCGATTGTTGGCGCTTGATAACGCATCACCCTTTCATCTGAATTGTGTTGTGCTAATGCGCAGGCTTTATCGGCATGATTGAGTATATTCTCTACTTTGGAGCTCGTTTCGGATATCCGACTAATACCAATACTACATTTTATATCTAACGGTTTATCACTGATCTGAGAGCGATAGCCATCAATGATGTCGCCATACGCTTTGGCGCGTTCATCGACATAATTATCATCATCACTATTCACTATGACAGTGAAAACCTGATCGGCATAATGGGCTAATAAATCACCGTCAACAATGCCTTTTCTGAGCACTTCACCTATTTCTTTCAGTACTTGCTCACTGGCGGCAACACCCAACTGTTCTTTAATCAGCTGGAAATCATCTAACACGATATAGAGCAAAGCCGCATCAGCCTGGCTATCTCCAGCACGGCCTGCTACTTTTTCTAATTCATCCATAAAACGAACGCGATTGTAGAGCCCCGTCAAGAAATCATGATCTCTTAATAGTTGAAGTTGGTCGGAATTTACATCTTCGTGTTCACTTTCATTACGCACAACAACTTGTGTACAGTTTTCCCCTTCGACTTCAGCATGGCTGAATTCAATATCAGCCTTAAAGAGACCGCCATCGTCTCGGACACCTTGGACAGAAACATGCACCGATTGTGATTCGACTTGCTCTGAAAACTGTCTAAAGACAGTTTTGAATGTGTTTTGGTCATCTGCTGCGATTAAATCTAAGATGGGTAAACCGTCGACGTCTTCTGCTTCTTCGTAGCCAAATAATTCCAAGTAAGCACTATTAACATAGATATGCATACCCTCGTGCATATACGCTACGGCATCTTTCGAACTTTCTAATAACAAGCGGGACCGCTTTTCGCTTTCTCTTAGCGCCCGCTCATTTCTTCTTGCAGCGCGGCGGTTGAATAAACTTTGTAGCTCTCGCTGCACGGCAAACTGTAACCGTTTGCTATCACCGATTGGGATAACGTCTTGCATGCCCAAATTGTAGAGCTCTTCGATCTCATCCTGACCCGATGTTAATACAATACACGGTAAGTCCCGTCCTAAACGATGAACAATATTCACCAATTCACGGGGCGGTACGCTCGTTAAAGCAGCACGACAAATTAACAAGTCCCATGTTTGCTGGGCTAAAGCTTGCTCGATACCATTTAATGTATCTTCTCTCGAAGCACGAACGGCATGGCCTGCACTCCGCAGCGTATTCGTTACGTTATCCGCTTCTGTTAAAGAATCATCAACCAATAACAGTCTTAACATACCATCAGATCTTGTCACTTATTCTGTTCCTTTCTCAATGGTGCTATATCAGGATTTTTACCTTCTAGATGTGTCATTTGACTCTCCATCCATTGATAAACTTTTTTATTGATGTCTGATGCTTTCTTGGTCTGTTCATCTATGGTTATCTTATCGCCAATGACTAATTTAATCACATTTGGGTATTTTAGAAAGCCATGTCTTGGCCAGGCCTTCCCGCCATCATGTGCTACCGGTATCACAGAATAGCCGGTTTCTGCAGCTAAAAATGCGGCCCCCATACCAAATTTACCCATTTGGCCTGTGGGAATCCGTGTTCCTTCAGGGAAAATCACCACCCATGCGCCCGAACTTAATCTTGCTCGTCCTTGCTCGATAATCTGATTCAAAGCCTTTCGGCCAGCACTTCGATCAATGGCAATCGGGTTGAGCGATGCTAAGCCCCAGCCAAAGAACGGTATCCATAATAACTCTCGTTTTAATACCCAGACTTGTGGTGGGAAGACTGCTTGCAATGCCAACGTTTCCCATGTTGATTGGTGTTTGGACATGATGATGCATGGCTCATCGGGGATTTTCTCTGCGCCTTCCACTTCATAGCGAATATCGCAAATCACTTTCAATAGCCAAAGATTAAGTACTGCCCATTGGCTGACAATCTTATAACGCCATTTAAAAGGCATAGGCCAGACAAGTAAGCTGATAAGGGAAAAGACGACCGCTGTGATTGCGTGTAAAGAGACGAATAATAAAGAACGAACGAATAGCATTTACAGTTTGGTCTCTAATAAAGCATCTACCGCCGCGGCCAGATCAGCGTAAACAGGCACGCTATCCAGTAGGTTCGGATCTGCTAAAGTCCGCTGTCCTTTACCTGTTTTGACTAAGATGGGCTTTGCACCGACTGATTGCGCGGCTTGTAAATCACGAAGTGAATCACCTATCGCAGGGACATCTTTAAGATCAATACGAAGACGGTGTTCCAGTTCCTTGAATGCACCACCAAGCGGCTTTCGACAGCTGCAACCATCATCAGGGCCGTGCGGGCAATATAGGATTGCTTCCAGTTTGCCGCCAACTTGCGAGATCATACGCCGCATTTTGCTATGGATGCGGCTTAAGGTGTCGACATCTAATAAGCCACGCGCAATGCCGGACTGGTTCGTAATAACAACAACACGATAACCGGCATAAGTGAGCTTGGCAATGGCTTCTAGGCTGCCTTCAATCGGTTCCCATTCGGCCGGCGTTTTAATAAAGTCATCTGAATCATTATTAATGACACCATCTCGATCTAAAATTATCAGTGACATTATCTTTGCTCCAAGTCCTTACTCGTTATGCCCAGCCAGTATCGAAGGCAGGATACTCATCTTAAATATTATTCTCACTATTTTAGGCCTGTAATATAGAGATATCGGCAATTTCTAAAAACAAAGCGCGCGTTTGATTTAATAACGCCAAACGGTTTTGTCGAATCGCTTCATCTTCTGCCATCACCATGACTTGATCGAAAAAAGCATCAACCGTGTCACGCATATCCGCTAATGCTGTTAACACTGCAGCGTAGTCAGATTTAGCCAATAGCGGTGCAACCTGATTTTTTACCGATTGTACCTTATCCGCCAAAGCTTGTTCCGTCGGCTCCATGAGTAAATTTGTGTCGATAACTGAGTCACGCTGTTCGACATTATTTTTACGCAGGATGTTGCCGATTCGCTTATTGGCTGCTGCGAGCGCTTGGGCTTGTTCCAACTGTCGGAAACCGGCCACCGCCGCTAACCTATCCATGAAATCAACTGGCTTCGTTGGTTTTATCGCTAACACCGCTTCGAAGACATCAACTTGATAGCCTTGCTCTTGGGCATAGCCACGTAGACGATCAAAGAGGTATTGCATCACATCCGCGACACAGTTTTGCTTTGTCGCAATATCGCCTAAACCCGTTAAGGCTGATGTCAATAATTGTTCAAGATCAAGATCCAATTTGTTCTCGATGATGATTCTTAGCACACCCAATGCAGCCCGACGCAGGGCGAAAGGATCTTTAACCCCTGTTGGAGGCTGGCCAATACCAAATAAGCCAACTAAGGTATCCAATTTCTCGGCTAAGCTCAGTGCTTGCCCAGTTTTAGTCTGTGGTAGTTTGTCACCGGCAAAACGCGGTAAATATTGCTCATCTAATGCTTCACACACGTCATCATGCTCGCCATCCAATCTTGCATAATAACGGCCCATAATGCCTTGTAAATCAGGAAACTCACCGACCATTTCTGTGACTAGATCACATTTAGCCAAAGCGGCGGCACGTTGTGCCAGTGGCGCGTCCCCACCTATTTGGTTGGCAATCACAGCCGCTAGATCAGCCACACGTTGCGACTTGTCGTAGACCGAGCCTAACTTGTTTTGAAACACAATAGTTTTGAGTTGTTGCTGTGAATCCGCTAAAGGACGTTTGCGATCGGTCTCCCAAAAGAAGGCAGCATCACTTAAACGCGGAAGGATAACCCGTTCATTACCCGCTATAACTTGCGCCGGATCCTTACTTTCGATATTACAAATCGTAATAAAGTAAGGTAATAAGGTATTGTTTTTATCTCTGACCGCAAAGTATTTTTGATGTTCTTCCATCGAAGAAATCAAGGCTTCTGCCGGTAATTCTAGAAAACGGCGATCATATTCGCCTGACAAGGCAACCGGCCACTCAACTAAACCCGTGACTTCTTCTAATAAGTTTTGATTAATAACCGCTTGGCCACCTAACTTATTGCCTAAAGCTTCGACTTGTTGACGGATTTCTTGTTGTCTTTCCGCCATATCCACCATCACATAAGCTTGCTCAAGCAATTGTTTGGCATACGCTTGTGGTGATGTGATTGTGATTTGTTCAGGGTGGTGAAAACGATGGCCGCGTGTTGTTCTGCCTGCTGATACGCCTAAGAGTTCTAAAGGGATAACTTCATCACCAAACAATAGCACTAACCAATGGACTGGTCTGACAAACTCACCCGGTAAATTTCCCCAGCGCATGCGTTTAGGAATAGGTAAAGCCGCTAATGCTTTTTGTAAAATATCGCCGATGAGATTACTTGTTTCAGCGCCTTGTTGCTGTTGCTTGAATACGAGCCAAGCGCCTTTGGCCGTTTCTAGCCTTCCTAACGCATCAACTTCAACGCCACAAGAACGGGCGAAACCTTGTACTGCTTTGGTCGGTTGGCCTTCACTATCAAATGCGGCGGAAACGGCTGGACCGCGACGTTCTATTAAGCGATCTTGTTGTCGTATTTCTACATTAGACACGACCACTGCTAGTCTTCTTGGTGCCGCATAAGCCTGAATTTTCTCAAAGCTTAATTCAGCGTCTTTTAAACCCTGTCCGATGCCTTTTTCAAAAGCATTAATTAATTTTGTTAACGCCTTCGGTGGTAACTCTTCGGTCCCTATTTCAATCAATAAATCACGTGTCTCGCTCATGATTGACTCTCCTTATCTTGAGCGTTCAACATGGGAAAACCCAACGATTCACGGCGTTCGTAATACGTTTGTGCAACTGCTTGAGCTAATTTTCGTACACGCAAGATAAAGCGTTGTCGCTCGGTGACCGAGATGGCTTTTCGTGCATCAAGTAAATTAAAGGTATGGGATGCTTTTAAAACCAATTCATAAGCGGGTAAAGGTAACCCTGCTTCGATCATTTTTGCACTTTCGCGTTCGCAGGTATCAAAGGTAGTGAATAAACTCTCAACATGCGCATGGTCAAAATTATATTCTGACATTTCAACTTCGTTTTGTAAGAACACATCGCCATAGGTGACTTTGCCTTTTGGCCCATCGGACCACACTAGGTCATAAACACTGCTGACACCTTGTAAATACATGGCAATCCGTTCGAGACCATAGGTGATTTCACCTGTAACAGGCCGACATTCCAGACCGCCCACTTGCTGAAAATAGGTGAATTGCGTCACTTCCATGCCATTGAGCCAAATTTCCCAACCTAGTCCCCATGCGCCCAGTGTCGGTGATTCCCAATTATCTTCAACAAAACGGACATCATGAATGCCCGTATCAATACCCAACATTTTGAGCGACTCAAGATACAGCTCTTGAATATTATCTGGCGAGGGTTTTAATACCACTTGAAACTGGTAATAATGCTGTAGACGGTTTGGATTTTCGCCATACCGGCCATCAGTCGGTCGGCGAGAAGGCTGCACATAGGCTGCACTCCATGGCTCTGGGCCAATGGCACGCAAAAATGTCGCCGGATGGAATGTTCCCGCCCCCACTTCCATATCATAGGGCTGCAATAACACACAGCCTTGTTCGGCCCAGTATTGTTGCAACCTTAAAATTAATTCTTGGAACGTGTTCGGCGTTTCTGCCACCGTTGTAGCATGTGTAGTCATTAGTTAAAAATCACAATCTAGAAATCAAAACGCTCTGATTATAGCGAAGTTCGTCTCGCGATGCCCGCGTAAGCCTCTGAAGTGTGGGATTTTCATTAAACCAGATCAGTCAAAAATAAATTTCAGGTAGAATCTGTTCATATTCATCAAACTCTGAAGGTCAATATGGCGCAAATTCAACTCGGTATCGTGATGGATCCTATTTCAGCGATCACGATCAAAAAAGACAGTAGTTTTGCGATGTTACTCGCTGCGCAGGCGAAAGGTTGGCAGCTGTATTACATGGAACAAAGCGATCTATTTCTGTCTCAAGGGGTTGTTTCAGCCACAGTCAAACGATTGCAGGTAGTTGAAGATGCGGATTGTTGGTACACGCTGAGTGAGCCCGACACGATCGCACTGAGTGAACTCGATGTTGTGTTAATGCGCAAAGATCCGCCGTTTGATATGGAATACATCTACAGCACATATCTACTAGAACAAGCGCAAGCGGCAGGGGTTTTGATCGTCAATGATCCGCAAAGTTTGCGTGATGCTAATGAGAAATTATTTACCGCTTGGTTTCCTGAATGCTGCCCCGATACCTTAGTCACTCGTCAGAGCACGTTGATTCGTGACTTTCATCAGACCCACGGCGATATTATTCTCAAGCCATTGGACGGTATGGGCGGTGCTTCAATCTTTAGGGTGAAACAGGACGACCCGAACCTCAGTGTCATTATCGAAACACTAACCGAATATGGTCAAAAATCAATCATGGCACAGCGTTTTATCCCGGATATTGCTGATGGCGACAAGCGTATTTTAATGATCGATGGTGAGCCTATCCCTTATGCTTTAGCCCGTATCCCTGCTAAAGGTGAAACACGTGGTAATTTGGCCGCGGGTGGACGAGCTGAAGGTCGGCCTTTAACAGAACGTGATCGTTGGATTTGTCAGCAAGTTGGGCCTAAATTACGTGAAAAAGGGCTCATTTTCGTCGGACTTGATGTGATTGGTGATTATTTAACAGAAATCAATGTCACCAGCCCAACTTGTATTCGCGAATTAGACAGCCAATTTAACCTCGACATTGCTGGCGACTTAATCGATGCTATAACACGTCATTTATGATGCCTTTCCTTCGTTTTATTCTCATTGGTCTTTGCCTGTCTGTCTTGACGGCTTGCGATAATGAACCCAGTGCAAGACAGGCTAAGTTTTATGCCTTTGGCACTGAAATCGATGTCAGTCTTTATGGCGTTTCTGAAGAAGAGGCAAGCGCGACTGTTTCCGCGTTAGAAGCCAGTTTTGCTGATATCGATAATACTTGGCATGCCTGGCGGCCCAGTACGCTAAGTGATATTAACCAAGCGATATCAAACAATAAATCAATCCTTGTTACTGACGATGTCGCTGCCCTTATTTTATTAGCCAAAACTTTAGCTCAAAACAGCGAGCATTTGTTTAATCCTGCTGCTGGCAAGCTATTCGAGTTATGGGGCTTCCATCAAGATGATTGGTTTAACTCACGCTCGCCACCGACACAGAATCAACTTGATAATTGGTTAGCAAAAGCGCCTTCAATGGATGCCCTGACCATAGAAAATGGTCAGTTAACCAGCGATAACGATGCCGTTAAATTAGGCTTTGGCGGTTTTGCTAAAGGCTTTGCCGTCGACCAAGCTATCCTGGCATTACAACAGCAAGGCATTCAAAATGCCTTGGTTAATATCGGCGGTGATTTACGTGCTATCGGCATGCATGGCAAACGGCCCTGGGTTATTGGTGTCCGTCACCCTAGGCAAGATGGCATGTTGGCTACCATCGCGATTCAAGGTGATGAAAGTGTTTTCACCTCTGGCGACTATGAGCGCTTCTTTGAATATCAAGGCCAGCGTTACCCGCACATTCTTGATCCCCGTAATGGTCAGCCAGCAAATCAAGCAACATCGGTGACGGTATTACACGACAATGCCGCTATCGCAGATGCGGCCGCAACCGCCTTGTTTGTGGCGGGTCAGGATTGGCCCCGTATTGCTGCATTGATGGGTATCAAGCATGTTATGCTAGTCCTACCTGATGGTGAAATAGAGATCAGCCCTGATATGCTTGAACGCGTTGCCTTCATAAATCATGACGCTCCGGCGATTGTAAGACCACTTTCTTTGCCTTAATTTATGGAAAATACTGTCCCTACTGCGAGACTGAATTTCACCCTTTTCTTTTCGGTGATACTCCATTTGGTTATTTTATTGGGTGTCGGTTTTACGGTCTCATCTCCCCCTAATAATCCGCCATTAACCAGTCTTGATATCACACTCGTCAAGCAGCAAACAGAACTAGCGCCAGAAGAAGCAGACTTTCTTGCTCAGGCGAACAATGAAGGTGGGGGCGAAGCCGATAAGAAAGCGCCTGACCCAACGCCAAATGAAGATCAAGCAGATCCTGTGACGGCACAAGCGTCGTCAAACACAAAGCCGACACCGCCACCTCAACCTATCGTCAAACCAACTCCACCAGCCCCTGTTGAAAAATCAACTAAAATCATCACACAGGCTAAGGCTGAACGGAAAATTCAAACGACTAAAGAACTTAATACTGACGTTAAACCGATCACCGAAGTCGTGCCACCAGCACGGCCCCAATTAAAAGCCAGCGACCTGATTTTACAAGTAAAAAGTGATATCAAAATGCTCGAACAAAAATTGGATATGTCGGCCAAAGTATTAAATAAAAAGCCACGTAAGAGGTATTTATCGAGCCGTACCAAACAATATAATGCCGCGGCTTATCATGAAGCATGGCGCAAAAAAGTAGAGCGGATTGGTAATTTAAATTACCCTAAAGAGGCAAAGCGGAAAAGATTAAATGGCAGCTTAATGTTGTCGGTAGATATCAACCCTGATGGCAGTGTCCCTGTTGATGGTATCGTCGTTACGCGTTCATCTGGTCATGACATTTTGGATAAAGCGGCCATTAAAATTGTACGCTTAGGCGCACCTTATGCCCCTATTCCAGAAGATGTACTGCAAGATTCAGCTCAAGATTATGACGTCATCACCATCATTAGAACGTGGAAGTTCGAGACAGATCGGGGCCTGCAAGCCCGCTGATTTAATCAAGTTCTCGAAACAAAAAAGCCGCGAATCAATCGCGGCTTTTTTGAATTTCTGACGTTTCGATTAAGCTTGCTTGGCTTTTCTTCTCATGCCAACAAAGCCCATTAACGCACTACCCAATAACCAGACTGCTGCTGGTACTGGCACTGCCGTTAGATTCATATTTAGATCCCAATGCTTGTTGCCAAACAATTTATTTTGGCGTGCTTGATCACTAAATACATCAACCCACGTTGACCCACCAAATGCTAAGTTCTTGTCATTAGCGCCAGTACCAATTTGAAGTACAGGACCCTGACCTAACATAACCATACCTAGGTAGTAGGTCACTGAGTCAATCATAATCGTTGAGTTTTCTTGGATATTGGCATAGTAATACCATGAGTCCAATACCGGGCCACCGCCCGTTTTATTTTTAGTGTAAGTCTCTTGACGGTCATCAAACCAAACACTGATTTCAGCATCACGGCCAAAACGGTTTGTTGCTGTAGCCACTAAGTGTGCCGTGCCATTATCATATTCAGTCAACATGCTGCCCGAATTAAAGCTGTGACGCTTTTCATTTTCTGAACCGCCTAGACCATTAGTCCATAAACCATGATCGTCGCCGTTTGTTTGTGCATCTGTCACAGCCCATTTTTGGGTGACGCTAGCCGCCATTGTCAATCGTGTAAAGATTATAGGTTAATCAGAATGTTGCTGACAATTGGACTTTAGTACTAAGGCATAACCTTTTTGTGCTTTACTACTATTTGTTGTTTCCAAAGGTAATTTAGAAATCAGTTGTACCGCTATCTGCTGCAAGTGATTTACATCACCTGTTTTAAGCTCAAGTTCTATTTCATGTATTGATGTTGTCTTCTCACCGGCGTGGATGCTGCCTTTATCATAGGCAAGCTCGATTTCAGACTGATCCTGAGATCTTAGGACGATTGTCTGCCGAATAAAGTCTGTGGTAAATACTGGTGACACGCTTGCCCACATTACCTTATCTTCAATCAATGCTTTCAATGGCGTTAACGCCAATAACGCTTCATCGAATGCCTTTGTTTCCAATGCGTGTTCCCATTCTTGACGCTCATGCAGGCCATTTTTGACTTGACCTGCTTCTTTAACCGTTTGAAACCAGTGACTCCCATCAAACCTTAATCTTAAGCCGACGCCACTGTCGATTAATGTTTGGTTTGGCGTATCAAAATAGGTACTGATTAACCTTTGGCTCGTTATCTCAGATTGTTCATAACCCTCGAGCGAAATGTCCTTTAAAGTTATCTCACCCTCTAATACCGATAACTTTAATTCCTGTTCTAATACCATGGTTAGCTTAAGAGTGGTTTTAAGTAATGGCCGGTATGTGATGCCTTATTTTCGGCAACGTCTTCTGGTGTACCTGTTGCCACGACCATACCGCCACCTGACCCACCTTCTGGGCCCATATCGATAATCCAGTCTGCTGTTTTAATCACGTCTAGATTATGTTCTATCACGATAATGGTATTGCCGTGATCACGCAGACGATGCAGTACTTTTAACAACTGTTCAATATCAAAGAAATGTAAACCCGTTGTCGGCTCATCTAAGATATACAGTGTTTTTCCGGTATCGCGCTTAGATAATTCTTTAGCCAATTTAACCCGCTGCGCTTCGCCGCCAGATAACGTGGTCGCATTCTGGCCTAATTTGATATAGGTCAAGCCCACATCCATTAAGGTTTCGAGTTTTTTAGCCACGACAGGCACGTTAGTGAAGAATACATTGGCCTCCTCAATCGTCATGTCCAATACTTCGGTAATGCTTTTACCTTTGTAGCGGATATCCAACGTTTCTCGATTATAGCGCTGGCCTTTACACACATCACAAGGTACATAAATGTCCGGCAGGAAGTGCATTTCAACTTTAATGAGTCCATCGCCCTGACACGCTTCACAACGGCCACCCTTAACATTAAAACTAAAGCGGCCAGGTGTATAACCGCGAGCACGTGACTCAGGTGTATTGGCAAATAATTCACGAACAGGCGTGAAAATACCGGTATACGTAGCGGGGTTTGAGCGCGGTGTACGCCCAATCGGGCTTTGATTAATGGCAATGACTTTATCGAGCTGGTGTAGACCAATCACTTCGTCATAAGGCGCCGGTTCATCGGAGGCATTATTGAGCGTTTTAGAGGTTAGTTTCAATAAAGTATCGTTGATCAGCGTCGACTTACCCGAGCCAGATACCCCCGTCACGCAGGTCATTAAGCCCAGTGGAATATCAACGTTGACGTGTTGTAAATTATTACCTGAGGCCCCACGCATACTAATCAGACGTTTTTGATCAGACGTTTTACGACTTTCTGGCAAGGCAATTTTTCTACGACCCGACAAGTATTGGCCCGTTAAAGAGACCTCGCTCTTCATAATATCTTCTGGCGTGCCTCGGGCGACAATTTCACCACCATGCACACCCGCACCGGGGCCAATGTCGAGCACATAATCTGCTGCTCGGATGGCCTCTTCATCATGCTCCACCACAATCACACTATTGCCCATGTCCCGGAGGCGGGTCAGTGTCGCTAATAAACGGTCATTGTCACGTTGGTGCAGGCCTATTGAAGGTTCATCAAGGATATACATCACCCCGACTAAACCGGCGCCGATTTGACTGGCTAATCTGATGCGCTGAGCTTCACCGCCGGATAAGGTGTCGGCACTTCTCGCTAAGGTTAAATAGTCCAAACCAACATTGACTAAAAAAGTGAGACGCTCTCCGATTTCAGACACAATTTTACTGGCAATCTCACCGCGTTTTCCCGGTAAGGTCAATTGATCAAAAAACTGTTTTACTTCGCCGACAGGCATATCGGTCACATTGGGTAAATTGGTTTGACCGATAAAGACATGTCGCGATGCTTCATTTAATCTAGCGCCATCACAGTCCGGACAGGCACGAACGGTATGATATTTTGCCAGTTCTTCTCGCACACTGTTTGATTCGGTTTCATGATAGCGGCGTTGCATATTTGGGATAACACCTTCAAAGGTATGATTCCGTTTGACGCTTTTGCCGCGATCACTGAGGTAATTAAAATCAATTTTTGTCCGACTGCTGCCATAAAGCACGACTTTTTTAATGTCTTCAGACAAGCTGTCATAAGGGCTATCTAAGTCAAAGTCATAGTGGGCCGCTAAGGATTTCATCAATTGAAAATAATAGGCATTACGACGATCCCAGCCTCTAACAGCCCCGGCAGATAAGCTTAATTCTGGATGGGCCACAATGCGTTCTGGATCAACAAACTGCTTTACGCCTAGGCCATCACAGGTGCCGCAAGCGCCGGCTGGATTGTTGAATGAAAACATCCTCGGCTCAAGTTCGACAATTGAATAACCACAACTTGGGCAAGAGAACCGCGATGAAAACACGGTCTCATCCCCGGCGTCATCCATTGAGGCAACACGGGCCACACCATCGGCCATTTTCAAAGCTGTTTCGAATGATTCAGCCAGTCGCTGTTGTAAATCTGCTCGGATCTTAAACCGATCGATAACCGCTTCAATCGTGTGCTTTTTACGTAATTCTAATTCGGGAGGTGATTCTAATTCGATCACTTTTCCATTGACTCGTGCTCTCACAAAACCCTGTGCTCTCAGGTTTTCTAGAACATCTTTATGTTCACCCTTACGATCTTGTACTACTGGTGCCAATAGCATCATCCGTTCACCTTCCGGCATGGCTAATACTGCGTCGACCATTTGGCTAACGGTTTGTGCCGCTAAAGGCTCGTCATGTGTCGGGCAGCGTGGTTCGCCTGCTCTGGCAAACAATAAACGCAGGTAATCATAAATTTCGGTAATCGTGCCAACAGTGGACCGTGGATTATGAGAAGTCGACTTTTGTTCAATTGAAATCGCGGGTGATAGCCCTTCAATATGATCAACATCTGGTTTTTCCATCATCGATAAAAATTGACGCGCGTAAGCGGACAATGACTCGACATAACGTCGCTGCCCCTCGGCGTACAGCGTATCAAATGCCAGTGACGATTTTCCTGAACCTGACAGGCCGGTGATTACGATTAACGCATCACGCGGCAGGTCCAGATCAATGTTTTTTAAATTATGCGTGCGTGCACCACGAATACTTATGCTTTTCATTAAGCTTCCGTATAGAATAAGGCCGAACCGATTAATATACCCCTACTCACTATAATGACGCAAAAGCAAAACACAGCCTCTAGCATGACCTCACTTGAGAAGCGTAGCATTTCTGGCCTAGCCAGTATTTTTGCGCTCAGAATGCTCGGCTTATTCATGATTTTGCCGGTATTTTCTTTGGCAGCTGAACAATATTCCGGCTCAACGCCGCTATTAATCGGCTTAGCTATCGGTGCTTACGGCCTGACTCAAGCTTTATTCCAAATCCCTTTTGGCATGTTATCTGACCGAATTGGTCGCAAGCGGGTCATTACCGCCGGTTTATTATTATTTGCGGCAGGTAGTGTGGTTGCGGCCACTGCTGACAGTATTCAAATGGTGATTTTAGGCCGGTTATTGCAAGGTAGCGGTGCTATTTCAGCCGCCGTGATGGCCTTAACCGCCGATTTAACACGTGATGAGCACCGTACAAAAGCAATGGCCAGTATTGGCATAAGTATTGGCCTGTCTTTTTCTGTTGCCTTAGCAACCGGAGCGGCATTAGAAAGCTGGATCGGTTTATCGGGCATTTTTTGGGCAACCGCGGCATTCTCTTTGGTCGGTATTGCTGTTTTGCATTTGTGGGTGCCCACGCCGACACGCTCTACGACACATCGCGATATGGAGCCAGCGCCAAAACAATTTATAAAAGTACTGCGTAACCCCGAGATCATGCGATTAGTGCTCAGTATTATGATGTTGCATTTATTGTTAACCACCAGTTTTTTTGCCCTACCTATCACCTTATTCGAGCATGCCGGCTTAGCCAAAAGCGACCATGCCATGGCGTATTTACCCGTGCTGATTTTGGCTTTTATTGCAATGGTGCCGTTCATTATCATTGCTGAGAAACGCCGGAAAATGAAAGCGGTATTCCTTGGTGCCGTGATTGTATTAGGCCTAGTGCAGCTTATCTGGGCTTTCGGACCTAGCTCTACCACCAGCATTTTAATTGGCCTATGGCTGTTCTTTACCGCCTTTAATATTCTTGAGGCCAGTTTGCCATCAATGATGTCCAAACTTAGTCCGCTGGCAAATAAAGGAACCGCACTGGGGGTTTATTCGACAGCACAATTCTTAGGCGCTTTTATTGGCGGCGCGACCGGCGGCTTTTTATATGGTCAGTTTGGCGTCACTGGTGTCTTTATTGCTGGTGCCATCATTACCTTAGTGTGGTTATTCTTTGTTTTACCAATGACGCCACCGCGCCATTTATCAACTAAAATTCTTGAGCTCGCCACGTTAACTGATGACAATGCCAATGACACTGCTGCGCGATTGAACGCTATCGATGGTGTTGTTGAAACAATGATAGTCGCCAGTGAGCAAGTGGCTTATGTAAAATATGCACCCGAAGAACTCAATCTCGATGATCTAGATGCTTTTCGCGTTTCATCATCGTAGAATACCCTCATAAACTTAATATCAAATTCAGGAGCAAACCATGTCAGTGAATAAAGTGATTCTTGTTGGACGACTCGGCGCAGAACCGGAAAGTCGTTCTTTCCCTAATGGTGGCTCTATTTGTAATTTACGTTTAGCCACGTCAGAATCATGGAAAGACAAGCAAACCGGCGAGCGTAAAGAGCGGACAGAATGGCACCGTGTGGTCTTACAAAACCGCTTAGGTGAAGTTGCTCAACAATATTTACACAAAGGCTCTCAGGTCTATATCGAAGGTCGTATCCGCACTAATAAATGGCAAGATCAAAGTGGTCAAGATCGCTACTCGACTGAAATTATGGGCGATAGCATGACCATGTTAGGCGGTGGCGGAAGTGGGTCTGGTGGTAGTACAGGATATGACCAATCAGCCCCTCAAAAACCAAAAGCCGCGGCTTCTCCACAACCGGCATCACCTTCTGCTGGGCCAGATTATGGCATGCCTTCAGGCGGTGCTGATTACTTGGATGATGATATTCCCTTCTAAGTCAATTACTTAGTTTTGTCACATTTTTGCAACAAAAGGCACGTAGTTACCCGTAGGATCAGCGTTAACGGATCACTTAAAAACTTGATCTAGTTCACACTTCGCATTAAATTGGATTATCGCTTAATGCCAATGATGGGAAGAAAACTATGATGTTATCTAAGAAATTATTATCAGTTGCGCTGCTTATAACGTCGTATGGTGTCTCTGCAGAAACAGAGTTTTTGACGACCTATACCGATGTTGAGACCTTTGTCGAAGCAAAAGCACGTTTAGGCAAACAAGATGTTTTGGAATCAGATTTGATTCGTACACATTATATTGTCGAAAGAGACTTAGATACTAAGAAGGTTATTATTAGGCCTCTGGAAGATCAACTTGCGGCGTACAATAACGCGTTGTAATCATTCTTTAATCTAACGGGCTTTCTTCTATTATCTGAAAGTCCGTTAGATAAATTAACTCGCAGGCACCATCACCGGTGTCTTCGCGGGTTAATGAGCTTTGCCAATGCCATTGGCTATCTTCTGCATCTACTCTCACTAAAAAGCCTTTAAGCGCCACGACTTGCCCCTTTTTCACGCTATCTAGTTTATTTGCTATCCAATCCTCGGATGGCACCATATGCATATTGGCGCTTTGCGTCTCGATCTCTCTGCGTGGAATGGGAAACGCTTTAACAGACCAGCGATACCAACGACCAGATTGTGAAAAACCTATTTGGTCGATCACTTTTTGATCCGACATTTTTCCCCAACCTAACGCAAGATCGACGGGCGATAATTCACTTGCTTGGCCTAAGTGATAATTTTCCTTAGCTAATACCTTCGCTTGTAACTTGAAGTCTGCCAATGGCGTTATCTTATGCTCTTTGAATTTGAAGGGTTTGGCTTGCTTTATCACTTGTTGTATTGGCGATTCAGGCGCTTTGACACCTGGCTCAAATGTCACCTCATCACTACCGCTGGTTAATTTCCACAATACGAAAATCATAAAACCAACGACCCATAACCGACCCATTATGAATGGCCTTTGAGCTCTAAGTATTTATTCGCCAATACGATCAGTAATAAAACAGGTAGGCCCATCAATGCCGTTATCAAGAAGAACTGCTCGTAACCCATGCTTTCGACTATCGTGCCCGAGTAACCGCCAAGTATTTTAGGTAATAATGTCATCAAAGAGCTGAAAATGGCATATTGCATGGCGGTAAATGAAATATTGGTTAGGCTTGATAAAAAAGCAATAAAGGCAGCGCTGGCTAAGCCTGCCGACAAATTGTCTGCTGCGATCACAATATAAAGCATGGTGATGTCATGACCCATTTGTGCCAATAACATAAATAATAGGTTGGTGAGCGCTGATAACACAGCCCCTAGGAATAGAATGGGCATTACACCAAAACGAATGGCCAATAAGCCCCCCAAAAAACCACCCATGATAGTCATAGCTAACCCAAAGCTTTTTACAACACTGGCGATAACGGGCTTGCTAAACCCCAAGTCTTGATAAAAAACGTTAGAAATGACACCCAGTACAATGTCTGAAATACGGTACAGGCCCACTAAAGCCAATAATAATAATGCGAGTGTTAAGCCATAACGCTGGAAAAAATCTCTTATCGGGGCTATATAGGTTTGTGCCACTTGCTGCTGTCTTACCACCCCTAACGTTATCAGCCCTTTTGCAATGATTGCAACCAGCCCCAACGCAAGGCTAAGGCGGCACAGCTCAACTAGAAAGCTGGCTAAATTTCTATTGGCAAACCACTCGTTCAATGTTGCTTTTGCAGTTTGTGACAGCTCAGCACTGTAATAAAAAGCAGCGATGAAGCCTGCTACTGACAACACAAACAAGAGCAAAAAAGACAGGTAATCTTGCTGGGAGTGAACCAATTGGTCATTTTGTCGTTCATCTGGCTCATCAATAATAAACGTTGTTACCACGCCGATAAGCATGACGGCGGCCATCAGGAGATAGGTTGTTTGCCATGCTTGGTAGTCATAGACTTCTCGCGTTGAACCAAAATAGCTCGCCAGATATAAAGCCCCAGCCCCGGCTAATAACATCCCGACACGGTAGCCCGCGATATAACTCGATGCCATTAAAGGTTGTAAATCAATGTCTGCCGATTCGATTCGATAGGCATCAATCACGATATCCTGTGTTGCTGCTGAGAAACCTAGAAAGACCGCAGCCCAAGCCATCGCTGTTAGCGTGTCCGTTGCTGGGTTGATCGATGCCATTAAACTAATCGAGGCAATGATCATGAGCTGTGACAATAAGAGCCAGGCACGTCGGCGACCAAGCCAGTTTGTTAAGAATGGAATGGCCAGTTTATCGGCCAATGGCGCCCAAACAAACTTAAATGAATAGCCTAATGCTGCCCAACTAAAATACGTTACCGCTGAACGCTCGACACCCGCTTCACGTAACCATAAACTCAATGATGAGAATATCAATAGGATGGGAATACCGGCAGAGATACCTAGAAAAAGCATTGTCACCACTCTGGGGTGACAAAATGCTTTTACACTATCTCCCCAGCTTCTAGTCGGTACGTCGTTGGTCATTCGCCGGGGATAACGTAGTCATAATCAATAATCAGTGGTGCATGGTCAGAAAAACTTTCTTCACGATAAATTTCTGTCGTTTGTACCGCACCTTTTAAGCTTGGCGATAAAATATGATAATCGATCCGCCAGCCGACATTATTTGCCCTCGCTTGTCCACGGTTAGACCACCATGTGTACATATGCTCTTCTTGTTCTATTTCTCGAAACGCGTCGACAAAATCCATGTCATCAAACAAGGTATCCAGCCAAGCCCGTTCTTCTGGTAAAAAGCCCGAGTTCTTTAAATTACCTTTCCAGTTCCGAATATCTTCATTTTTATGGGCGATATTCCAATCGCCACACACAATGTAGTCCCTGCCAGATGCCTTCATCTCCTCTAACTTCGCCATCATATGGTCCATGCAGCGATATTTTAATTGCTGGCGCTCTTCTTTCGATGAACCTGATGGCATATAGAGGGAAATGACGCTTAAATTGCCAAACTTCGCTTCGATATAGCGGCCTTCGCTATCAAACTCCTCATTCCCCATACCTACAATCACTTCATCTGGTTTGTGTTGGCAGTACAGTGCAACACCGCTATAACCCTTCTTTTGCGCATCATGATAAAAGCAGTGGTAGCCATCAGGGTGATAAAGCGCATCGGTCAGCTGATCGACTTGGGCTTTTGTTTCTTGAATACAGACCACATAAGCTTGCGTTTTTGCCACCCAATCGAAAAAGCCTTTTCTTCCTGCAGCCCTAATACCGTTGACATTGGCTGTCACAATTTTCATTGTTTTACCCTATAAATTTGTAATGTCGGTTATCATACCAAGGAATAACAGCAAACGTGATGGGCTTTTGCTGGGTTTTCGGTCGCCATGGCGACTGCTAGCCCTACAATAGAACTCATTGAAATTAGGTCTTTACAAAGTAGATCTAAATCAGGATAATGCTCTGTTCTTTAAGTATATAAGCTGGTTTTCAGGAGACACACTTTGGCCAACTCAGCACAAGCAAAAAAACGCGCTCGTCAAGCGGAAGATAGCCGCCAACGCAACGCAAGTCAACGTTCAGCAATGCGCACAAGTGTTAAGTCACTTCAAAAAGCCATTGAAGCTGGTGATAAAGAGCAAGCAACCGCTGCATACCAAGCTGCTGTTCCTGCTTTAGACCGTCTAGCACGCAAAGGGCTTATTCATAAAAACGCAGCTGCTCGTAGTAAAAGCCGTTTAAATAAAGCAGTTCGCGCACTTTAATAGTACGTGTTCCTGTTTTAGTAAAAAACCGACGGCATGTCGGTTTTTTTATGCCTGTCTTTTATTGTAAAACTCTGCAACCACTTCGTTTCACCTTCCCATCATTAACGGTTCTGACTTTTTATGAATTTTGGTGTTCTCGCTCTCTCTTTCTGTAAAGCATTACTCAGTACTGGTAATGTGTTGCTGGTTGCTGTCACAGCTTTAATTGGTCAATCCCTTGCGCCTGATCCTCTCTGGGTTACTTTACCTGTTGCCTTCCAATTTATTGGTTTAATGTGCGCGACTATTCCGGCCTCTTTGGTCATGGAAAAGATTGGCCGAAAGAATGGTTTTTATCTCGGTAATACACTGGGTATCATCGGCGCCATTTTGAGTATCCAAGCACTTTACGCTGCGTCCTTTTGGTTGTTTTGTGTCGGCACTTTCTTCTTAGGAATTGGTATAGGGTTTGGTACGCTTTACCGCTTTGCTGCCGTTGAAATGTGTGAAACGCCGTATCGCGCTAAAGCAATTTCCATCATTATGGCCGGTGGCGTATTGGCGGCTATCGCTGGGCCAAACTTGGCTATCTTCAGCCAAGACTTAGTTCAAGGTGTTCCTTTTGTAGGTGCTTTTTGGGGCTTACTTATCCTTTATATTGCCGCCATGTTAGTGCTCGCCCTGGTAAAGTTTCCGCCGCAAGCTGTTCATGCACCCGATGTTGTCACTCGCCCGGTGATAGAGATCATTTTACAGCCCATTTTTCTTGTCTCTGTCGTCGCTGGCATGGTCAGCTATGTTGTCATGAATTTGTTAATGACAGCCACGCCTTTAGCAATGCACCATCATGGTTTTCACTTTAACCAATCTGCTTTTGTCATTGAGTTACATGCACTCGGCATGTTTTTGCCTGGCTTTTTCACCGGCGATTTAATCAAGCGGTTTGGTACCATCTGTATTCTCATGGTGGGGGCTTTGATTATGTTGATGTGCATTGGTATTAATCTCAATGGCCAATCAGAACTGCATTTTTCGGTTTCACTCTTTTTATTAGGCTTGGGCTGGAATTTTATGTTTGTCAGCGCCACATACCTTGTTACCGGGGCCTATTCAGAAGCTGAGAAGCCAAAAGCACAAGCCGCTAATGAGTTCCTTATTTTTAGTATGGTGACCTTTTCTGCCCTCGCTTCCGGCTGGTTAGAAGCGACGTTAGGCTGGCATGTTATGAACTTAATTTGTATTCCTGTGGTGCTTTTTGCGATGGCTACTGTCTTTTATTTTCATAAGAAGCAGGCTTTTAGCATCGCCTAAGACAGGACCCTTAGAAATAATGTTTTACCTTTAAGGAAAACCTATCTTCACTTTCTCCCTGACCTAATACGCTTTCATAGCTTAAGAATAGGCCCAAATTTTCTGAAAGATATTTAGACTGCGTTAATTGTAATGTTGTTATACCGGTATGCTCATTAAACTCGTTCCATCTATAGTCTATATTCAACCGTGTTTTATAATTGTTTTTCTCTCTAATAATCACGCCTATAGAAGGGTTTAGATACAAGAAGGTTTTGCCCTTTCCATAGCCAGCACCAGTCCCCATTAAACCGTAGAGTGTTATCGACTTATGCGGCTCTACCGCCCTCCCCACTGCAATAGCGACTTCAAAGCTATGCTTCTTTTTCAGGTCTTTGTCATAGCTCCTTAGTATCCCTAAATGAAAGCGGCCAGATAGCCCTCCTAATATTGGATCATAAGGAATAATCGACTGTGCTTTATATAATGGCAGCTTATCTAAAATAATTCTGTCGCTATTTGCCAATATTGAAATGGCCCCTAGCTGTAACTCATTCTCACTAAAATATTGCCGGTTATCGTCATCTAAGTCATGGGAAGTTGGAAGATAAGAAAACGTGCTAAATAATTTACCTTGTTCATGAACAACACCCATTGCCCATTGAGAGTCTGGCGGCGTTTTAGTGGGAATTTTAAAGTCTGATATGTCGACACTATAGCTATTTTTCAACTGTTCCGAGGCTAATTGTAACGCTGACATTCTGTCTTGGTATTTTTCTTGTGCTATTTTCTCTGATTTTCTTATGATTGAGAGATATTTCTTTGTTAATTCAATAACAACAAATCTTTGCTTTTCATTTTTTATCTCCTGCACTCGCTCTACCTTCCCATCGGCTATAAAGTGCCTCGCGATGCTTTTTAAATGAGGCTTCGCTGCTTCACCTAACATTCTCGCTTCCCACTGCTCAGAAGATAACACTCTCGCGGCCGCTACAACGCCTGTCTTATTAACCCTTTTAACAACATCTATCGGTGTAATATTGTCTATTTTTTCAGGTAATAATTCTGGTTTTGCTACTGCTAAAATAAAATTGGTGAGTGTCGCGCAGTTATAAGTGTGGAAAAAGTAATCTAATGACGCTTGTTTCAACTCCCATAAATGGAGCATCAGCAGTTGTTTTTCATCCTTATTTAACTGCAGATCATATTCCCAAACATTACGTCCTTCATCATTCAAATATAAATTAAGCTTTTCGCTATAGGTGCTTAGAGCAAAAATGCCTTTCTTACCTGTCACCAGACTTTCAAACATAATTTTAGGGACATTAACCCCTGTAACATCAGTATAAAAAGAAATCGCATATTCTCGATACTGAGATTGGCTATCTAAGCCTGATAGTTTGATTAATATATGGCCCATCATGCTCGATGGACTTGCTAAATTTTCTGATGAGAAAACCAGTGCTACCTTGTCAGTAGGGACTTTCTCTAAAAACTCTTGTAAGCCAGAACAATAAGACAAATCTGCTTGCGTTGTTCCGAATTTTTTACTTAGCCACAACTGTCGAGCAGGAAAACGGCATATGATTGGCGATGCTGTCGGAGCAGAAAGTAAAACTTCTTTCGACGCATCAAACTCACTGTTACTTTTAGAAGAAGAGTGCGAAATTAGAGAGAAACGACTATCACGAATGCCGTTATAACCATCAATGCTATGTATTAACGCTTGCCATTGTTTATCATCAGAAGCTGATGGACTCCCATAAACTAAACCAAGCTGTAAACAAAAAAGGAAGCCTATAAAAAAGGAAGCCCGTAGGCTTCCTTTGATATTTTGTAACACGAACTAAATACTATTTACCATGACAACTAATATGAATCGTATCATCATAACGCCACATTTTTTCAGTTGTGTAATCCGTTGTTGAACCAAAAGCACCACCAGATAAGATATTGACCCAGAATGCTGTATCAACTTCTTTATTCGCAACAGTTGTTTCAGTACACCCTGCTGTGCTGACGTGAATTATTTTATCTGCTTGAGCTCTTTTTACTGTCACTACGCCAGGCGCATTGAATGGCACGCCATCAATTGTACCTTCAATTTTTTGGCCATTAGAACTTACAATATTAACGTTTTGTGTTTCTTCGTTAAGAATAGAAGCACACGCTGATAAACCAAGTACTAAACTACCAACAACTAATGAACGGACGAACTTAATCTTCATAAAGATCCTTCTTATTTATTATTATTTAAAGCGGCGAACTTTATCATAAATAAAGACTGTAAACTAGAAATATGTCTCAAAAAGTTTACATTTTTGGCTATTTCGAAAAAATAGCTTCTGTTACCCTGTCACCACCAAATTATCGCGGTGAATGAGCTCTGGTTCATCGACATAGCCTAGAATAGCTTCAATATCATTACTTGAACTGCCCATGATTTTTTTAGCTTCATCAGCATTGTAATTAACAAGACCTCGGGCGATTTCTTGACCTGACAGATCGTGACAAATTACGAGCTCACCCCGGGTAAATTTTCCCTGAACCTCTTTAACTCCCACAGATAAGATACTTTTACCTTGCTGTTTTACGACATTAACCGCGCCTGCATCTAAAGTGATAATGCCCTTTGGTTTTAAATGTCCTACTAGCCATTGCTGGCGTGCTGTCATTGGTTCGTTATCAGCCCAGAGTAAGGTACCGACTGTCTCACCACGAGATAGCTTTTGTAAATTATCAGCTTGTTTGCCAGATAAGATCACGGTGGTTGCCCCTGAACGTGCAGCACGACGCGCAGCCAATAGCTTAGTCGCCATCCCGCCTCGACCTAGTTCACCTTTGCTTTCACCTGCCATGCCATCTAGCTCAGGATTATTGGCAGCAGAAGCGGTAATTAATTGCGCTTCTGGGTTCTGACGTGGATCGGCTTCAAATAGGCCGTCTTGATCTGTCAAAATTACCAGCACATCAGCTTCGACTAAATTAGCGGTCATCGCGGCTAAGGTATCATTATCACCAAAACGGATTTCTTCTGTCGCAATGGTGTCATTTTCATTCACCACGGGTAATACATTCAATTCCAATAAGCTATGTAGCGTGCTACGCGCATTAAGATGGCGACCACGCTCGGAAAGATCTGAATGTGTCAGTAAAATCTGTGCAGTATGAATATTATGTTGCTTACAGGCAGCTGAATAAGCTTGAATTAGCCCCATTTGGCCCACACTGGCGGCAGATTGTAATAAATGTAAGGCATGCGGCCGTTTAGTCCAACCGAGTTGTTGCATTCCTGCCGCTACCGAGCCGGATGTCACTAAAACAACTTCCTTGCCTTGTGCACGCAATGTGGCGATTTCACCGCTTAACCATCGCACACGCTCAATATCTAAACCATCGCCCACACGCGTCAACAGCGCGCTGCCAATTTTGATGACCCAACGTTTTGTATCGACAAGTTGTTGGTGGGTGTTTGCCACGGTTAGTCCTCTATTGATGCTGCTTTTAATGCATCTAATTTTTGTTGCGCCAAAGCGGCTTTTTCTGCTTCTTTAAGATCATAAAGATAGTCCATGATGTCTTCACACAACGCATCACAGCCTTCGCCAGAATCACCACTCACGCGATAAACACGACCTGGCCAATTCAACCTATCAAGTACTTCTTGGCAAAACTCTTCACGAATATCTTCTGGTATTAAATCCATTTTGTTTAATACGAGCCATTGATCTTGTTTACCCAATGCTTCGCTGTAGTTTTCCAGTTCACGGTTGATAATTTCGACAGAATCAACGGGATCTTGTTTGGCATCAATCGGCGCCATATCGACCATATGCAATAACAGCCGAGTTCGTGTTAAATGCCTTAGAAACTGAATCCCTAAGCCTGCGCCATCTGCCGCACCTTCCACCAAACCGGGTACGTCGGCAATAACGAAACTGCGCACATCTTTCATCGTCACCACGCCTAAATTTGGATACATGGTGGTGAAAGGATAGTCTGCTACTTTAGGTTGTGCCGCTGACACTTGGCGGATAAAGGTTGATTTTCCCGCATTTGGTAAACCTAATAGCCCAATATCTGCGAGCAATTTCATTTCTAACCGCAATCGGCGTTCTTCGCCAGGCGTCCCATCAGATGTTTGCCTTGGTGCGCGGTTAGTACTTGATTTATAACGCACATTACCTAAACCATGCCAGCCACCTTTCGCGACTAACAATCGGTCACCCGCTTTGGTTAAATCACCAATTAGTTCATCCGTATCATCGTCCCATGCTTCTGTTCCAATGGGTACTTTCACAATGAGATCTTCACCTGCGGCACCACTGCACAGTTTGCCACGGCCATGTTCACCACGCTCTGCTGTAAAACGACGCTTATAACGAAAATCGATCAGGGTATTCACTTGCTCATCGGCTTCTAAATACAGATCGCCGCCATCACCACCATCACCGCCATCTGGGCCACCGAAAGGAATGTATTTTTCACGGCGAAAACTTAAGCAGCCATTACCGCCACCACCCGCACTAACGGTTATTTTCGCTTCATCAACAAATTTCATACCATTCAACCATTTAACGATCTACGATTCAAAATAGCCATTTTTAATCGTAAAGTCCAGAAACAAAAAAGCCCCGCGTTGGCAGGGCTCTTTAGTCGTTTGCCCTCAGTTAGGGCTAACCAAATGCTTTAGTCAGCAGCAACAACGCTTACGAACATGCGGTTTTTCGGGCCTTTCTTTTCAAAAAGAACACGACCTGCTGCTTTTGCAAATAATGTGTGATCTTTACCAAGACCTACATTCAAACCTGCGTGGTAACGTGTGCCGCGTTGGCGAATTAAAATATTACCGCCATCGACAGCTTCGCCACCGTAACGTTTTACGCCAAGACGTTTCGATTCCGAATCACGTCCGTTTCTAGTACTACCACCTGCTTTCTTATGAGCCATCTCTAAATCCTCTTGTAACGTGTAATCTTAGGCTGAGATGCCTGTGATTTCGATTTCGGTGAAAGACTGACGATGCCCCATCTGTTTACGATAGTGCTTACGACGGTTGAATTTGATGATTTTAACTTTCGCGCCACGGCCATTCGCAGCAACTGTTGCTGTGACTTTCGCGCCTTCTAAGTAAGGTGCGCCGATTTTGACATCATCACCTTCACCGACCATTAAAACTTTATCAAGTTCAATTGTATCACCGGTTTCAGCTGACAATTTCTCAACACGGAGCTTCTCGCCCTCTTTAACTCGGTACTGTTTTCCGCCCGTCGCGACAATAGCGTACATCGCTGTCTCCAAAAATTAAGTTATTGCTAGATAGTCCAGCAAAAGACCGGCAATTTTAGCGTCTTTCATGAGATAGATCAAACCTTAATCAAAATATTTGCGATCTGCTGTCTTGCATGAGAAAGTAGCGGCATTTCCAGACGACTATTATAGGCAGATTTACGCTCCGTGGATATTCAATCCATCTATTCCCTAATCGAAGATGATATGGCAGCTGTCGACGCGATGATTCATTTGCGATTGCAGTCTGATGTTGTACTGATTAATCAATTGGGACACTACATTATTAATAGTGGTGGCAAACGCCTGCGGCCTGCTTTAGCGATTTTGAGTGCGCGTGCCTGCGGTTATCAAGGCGAGCAACATGCCAATCTCGCGACGATTATTGAGTTTATTCATACTGCAACCTTATTACATGATGATGTCGTGGATGGTTCGGACATGCGACGCGGCAAAGAAACCGCTAATAATCTCTGGGGCAATGAAGCAAGCGTGTTAGTCGGTGATTTTCTCTACACTCGCTCATTCGAGATGATGGTTGAGATGCACTCCATGCCGTTAATGAAGATTCTGTCTCATACCACCAACATTATTGCTGAAGGTGAAGTCTTACAGCTGCTCAATTGCAATGACCCAGACACCAGTGAAGCCGCTTATCTCGAAGTCATTCATCATAAAACGGCCAAACTGTTTGAGGCTGCTGGACAGCTAGGCGCCGTTATTAGCGGCTCTGATGCAGAGACCGAACAAGCGATGGCACAATATGCCATGCATTTGGGCAGTGCCTTCCAATTAGTGGATGACTTGTTAGATTACAGCGAGTCCAGTGATACCATTGGCAAAAATATTGGTGATGATTTAGCGGAAGGCAAACCGACTTTGCCGTTGATTTATGCCATGCAACATGGTGATGAGACACAAAGACAAGTCATTCGTCATGCGATTGAACACGGCGAGCGTGACCGTATTGATGACATCATTACAATTATCAATGATACCGGTGCGATTAACTATACTTCTCAAGCGGCTTTAAAAGAGGCGGAGCTTGCTAAGTCTGCTTTGGCGATGCTGCCTAGTTCAGTTTATAAAGATGCCTTATTATCTTTGGCAGATTTTTCTGTCGAACGTCACTATTAAAGTTAGAATAAAAACCGTTCGGATTGGCGACTTTAATCATTTGGTCACTTAAAATATGTCAGATTTTTATCAGTACCATTTATTTTTCTGCACGCATGAACGCGAAGACAAAGTGCATTGTCAAGAACATGATGCGGTGTCACTTCGTAATTACGCCAAGCAACGTGTCAAAGATCTTAAGCTCAAGAAAGTCCGCGTTAATAATTCTGGCTGTCTAAACCGCTGTGCCCTTGGGCCGATGTTAGTGGTTTATCCAGAAGGTATCTGGTATCAATATAAAACGACCGATGATATTGATGAAATCATCGAAAGCCATGTTATACAAGGCAAAGTCGTGGAAAGACTGCAACGATGAGTCCAGACGAGTACTGCCAAAATAAAACGGCCGAAAGCGGCTCAAGCTTTTATTACAGCTTTTTATTTTTGTCAGAACCGCAACGTCAAGCCATTACTGCCTTATATGCTTTTTGTCGTGAAGTCGATGATATTGTTGATGAGGTACATGAAGAAGACATTGCGCGTACCAAGTTAGATTGGTGGCGGCAGGAAATAGACCGCGTATATGCTGGCAATGCAACACATCCTATTGGCAAGGCGCTAACGACAGCCGTTTCACGCTATGATTTACAGCAAGCCTATTTAATGGAAGTTATTGACGGCATGACGATGGATTTAACGCAATTTAGCTATCCAGACTTCACGCAGCTTACTTTATATTGTCATCGTGTTGCCGGGGTTGTCGGCTTATTATCCGCTGAAATTTTTGGCTACCAAGCCCGGGATACTTTGCGCTACGCAGAAAGTTTGGGGATGGCCATGCAATTGACCAATATTATTCGCGATGTCCGAGAAGATGCCGAACGTGGTCGACTCTATTTACCACAAGATGAAATGACACAATATAATGTCGATGTCGATGCTGTTTTGGCTTTAAAAAGTAGCCCCGAACTCACAGCCTTGCTTCAATTTCAGACTGAACGGGCCCAACACTATTATCAAAAAGCCATGACAATGCTGCCAGACTGCGATCGTTACACCCAGCGAACTGGCTTAATTATGGCAAATATTTACCAAGCCACTTTGCAGGAAATCGCGAATGATGACTTCCAAGTTATGCAACATCGCGTTTCTTTGACACCTTTACGTAAATTTTGGATTGCCTGGACAACCGCACGTGAACAGAAACGTTGGCGGGAGAAAGCAGCATGACAACGCTGGTTATTGGTGGTGGCTGGAGTGGACTTGCCGCTGCGATCTCTCTAATTCAACAGGGACATAATGTCCATTTAGTTGAGTCCGCCAAACAATTTGGTGGACGCGCGCGTAACGTGAGTTGGCAGGGGAAAATGGTTGATAACGGCCAACATATTATGATTGGGGCTTATGATCATATGCTGGCGATGATGCAATTAGTGGGTGTCGATCCTGAACAAGCCTTTAACCGTTTGCCTATTGATATTTCAATGCATAACCCAAATTATTCGACTTTACATTTATCAGGGCAAAGTCGGTTACCTTGGCCTTGGTCTCTAGCTTGGAATGTAGTCAAAAGCGCCGGACTCAATAATTTAAAAAGCTTAGTGACATTACAAAAAGACATTCCGCGTTTATTAGCAGGGCAAGACATGACCGTGTTGGCTTGGCTACAACGCGCTAACCAACCTGAACGTCTTATTGAACAACTCTGGCAACCCCTTTGCCTTGCCACACTCAATACACAGGTGTCTAAGGCGTCGGCCCAGGTTTTAGCCATTGTATTAAGAGATAGCCTAGGTAAAGACGAGCCGACAGCCGACTTACTTATACCTAAAATCCCACTGGGCGCTTTATTCCCGCAAGCGGCCGCGGATTATATCCTGCAACAAGGCGGTAAGATCAGCAAACAAACTCGTATTGCAGAAATTGTGACAGAAGAAGGTCAAGTCAGCGGTGCGATCACAACCAATGGCGATTTCATTGACAGTGAAAATATTATTTTGGCGACTGGGCCGGATCAAACGGCTCAATTGCTGACCGCCCATTTGCGCTTTCCTCGGCCTAGCCAGATGCCGATTACGACGGTTTATTTGCAATACCCACCCCATGTTCGCTTGCCCAAGCCGTTATTAGGCATGACGGGTACGATGAGTCATTGGTTATTTGATCGCAGCGTACAACATCCAGGGATGATCGCTGTCGTCATTAGCTCAGATGGACCGCATGAAAAACTATCCAAAGAAGCCTTGGTTGAACATGTTTGTGCTGAGGTGCATCAACTGCTGCCCGACTTTCCTGAAAAAGCGGATGAGGGGTTTGTTATTCGAGAAAAACGGGCAACGTTCGAATGTACTGTTGAAAACCATCGTGACCGGCCGGAGTGTGTGACCGCTGTACCGGGCTTATGGTTGACCGGTGATTATATCGCCAATGATTATCCCGCAACATTGGAAGGGGCTATTCGTAATGGAGAACACTGTGCCCAATTACTGCTTTCGCATTTAACATCAACTGAGCTTTAAATATGATGACCCGCCTATTGACCCTGTTTTATCTCACTTTCTTTGCTTTATTAACCGCATGCAGCGGCGAGCACACCGATAAGGTCGAGCCTCTTTCTGAGGAAGGCGGCTTGCCGCAATCTCAGCGCACGCAAGAAGATAGTGCCGCTGGCGTAAAGTTTAATGCGGAAACCCCGTTCAAATCTTTATCTGATACCGAAAAACAGTAACCATGACTGACACAACCCTTTCTGATCACGTTGTTTTAGTGACGGGTGCCGCTAATGGCATTGGTGCTGCCGTTGCTAAAGCTTACGCGGCTTCTGGCGCGACGCTCATTTTGTTAGATAAAGATGTGTCAGGGCTCGAAGCCACTTATGATGCCATTTATCCTGCCTATGCAAAACCGGCCATTTATCCTCTCGATTTAAAAGGCGCCGGCGTTAATGATTATGCTGAGATGATCGCCACCATTACATCTCACTTTGGCCGTCTAGATACCCTTATTCATTGTGCAGCAACACTTGGTCAGCTGGCCCCCTTTGAACATCAAGATCCACAAGCTTGGGCAGAAACCCTGCATATCAATTTAACCGCGCCTTTCTTGCTTACTCAAGCCTGTTTACCTCTGATGAAAAAGCAGACTCAGGCAACGATACTCTTTACGACGGATGAGCATAAAGATAAAGCCTATTGGTCGGGCTATGGTATTGGCAAAGCGGGTATTGAAGCGCTGGTTAAACAGTTGCAAGATGAGTTTGAGGCCCAAGGCCACATTCAAGTTCACTGCATCGATCCCGGCCAAGTTCAAAGCCAATTATTCAGTCAGGCATTTCCAGCACTCAATCCCAATGATTTTCCATTACCAGATGCAGCTACATCACCTTATTTAGCCAAGCTAAAAGCAAATTAACACCTCGTCAATTCGCTGACGCATAATGATAAACCATTGATATATAATTATATTTTAAGGTTGGCATAGTTTTAGCTTTAATCCATTCAAATATTGAATTAGGATTAAAGAAAATGGTTAATCAAACGGAAACGGCAAAATTATCACTGGTGGGTAAGCACAGCCACGCTGTCGCCTTCACGACACCTGATGTCGATGTCAACCAATCAGAAGCGATCATTAATCGCCTGCCAGCCATTTTACAAACCACGCTTGAATTGGATGATCTAGTTCAACTGTTCCAAGATGAGCTAAAAAAAGTCGTTCCTTATGATAGCTTCCATTATCAGCACCGAGATGTGTTGTGCGATATTAATACCGCTAAACGAAGCCACCATAACTGTACTTATCGCTTAGAAATGAATGCTGTTTGGCTCGGTGAATTAACCCTTACCCGCGGTAAAAAATTTAGCGATAAAGATACTAAATTGGTCGAAGATTTTTTATGTAAATTAGTCTATCCATTACGCAATTGCTTACTTTATCGTCAAGCCCAACGGGCTGCATTGCAAGATAAATTAACCGGGTTAAATAACCGTGCGGCCTTTGATAATAGCTTAACGCGTGAAGTTGATTTGGCCCAACGTCAACATACGCCTTTGTCATTGGTCGTATTAGATATTGACCATTTTAAAACGGTCAATGATTCTTATGGTCACAGTGCAGGTGATCTCGCTTTGCGGACTTTGGCCGACTCTATCATTGAGACTTTACGTCGCAGTGATATCGCATTCCGCTATGGCGGCGAAGAGTTTACGTTGGTTTTAAGTAATACTGATAAAGCGTCAGCGCATTTAGTTGCTGAGCGGATTCGTGTTGCTGCGTCTCAACTAAGCTGTAACGACGGCGCTCGTAATTTTGGCTTTACGGTGAGTTTAGGGGTGTCAGAATTAGAGCAAGGCGAACATGTCACTACTTTCTTTGACCGGGTTGACCAAGCCTTATTCCAAGCGAAAAAACTAGGCCGAAACAATACTGTTTCAGCCTAATTGAACTTTAATACCCGCGAATTCTAGGCGAATTTTTCGGTTTCTTTTTCGTGCTATCCGTCTTTTGACGTGCGGGTTTAGCCTTGGTGTTAGTACTTTCAGGCTTCGGCTTGTTATTCGCACTCTCTCTTTTCTGACGTGCGGGTCTGGTTGTTGTGTTCGCTCTGATTGGCCTCGCCTTTTTCTCACGTTGCGCACGGCCGACAGGCGCTTCAACTTTCGGCACTAAATCGACTTCTTCATATAATGCAGCGAGGTCTTGGCCTCCCAACATCATCCAACGGCCCATTTTGAGTTGTGATGGGATAATGATCGGTCCGTAACGAACGCGCATTAAGCGACTCACTTGAACGCCTTGGCTTTCCCATAACCGCCGTACTTCGCGGTTACGCCCTTCTTGAATGACGACGTGATACCAATGATTGGCGCCTTCGCCACCTGACTCTTGAATATCATTAAACTTGGCCTTGCCATCTTCTAATTCAACGCCATCTCGCAATGTTTGCATGACTTCAGAGCTCACAGCACCGAGTACACGAACGGCATATTCTCGATCCATTTCATTCGAGGGATGCATTAAGCGATTGGCCAACTCGCCATCCGTTGTGAGGATAATCAAACCACTGGTATTAATGTCCAAGCGGCCTACGCTGACCCAACGGCCTTCCTCTGGTGTGGGTAACGACTCAAAGATTGTTCTACGACCTTCTGGATCGCGACGCGTACAGACTTCACCAACGGGTTTGTTATATAACAACACTTGTTGCGGCTGCTGCCATAAACGTTTGGCTGATACTGCTGTACCATCGAGGCGCATATTGTCGCCCATAGCAACTTGGTCACCTAATTTAGCCACCGTCCCATTGACTGAGACTTTACCTTCTTTGATTAGGGTCTCAATTTGACGACGTGAACCGTAACCGGCTCTTGCTAATACTTTTTGTATTCTTTCTGACATGTTAAGCGCCTCCCGGCGAGTTAATGGTATCTGTTTAAATAGATACCGGGTTATTTGTAGCTCAAGCCCATTGCTGCTCGGACTTCTTCTAAGGTATCACGTGCCACTTCGCGTGCTGCTTCATTGCCATCTTCAATGATACGCCTTACTTCTTCTGGGTGTTCACTCAAATTCTCAGCGCGCTCACGAATCGGTTTTAATTCAGCTGAAACCGCATCGATTAATGGCCCTTTACAATCTAAACAACCGATTCCGGCACTACGGCAGCCTGTTTGTACCCATTCTTTTTGATCTTCTGTCGCATAGATTTCATGCAATTTCCAAACAGGACATAGATCAGGGTTACCTGGATCTGTTCGTCGAACCCGATTGGTGTCCGTTGGCATTTTCTTGATTTTCTCAGCCAATGTACTGTCAGGTTCTCTTAAGGCAATGGTATTACCATACGACTTCGACATTTTTTGGCCATCTAAACCGGGCATTTTTGACGCCGGCGTTAACAGGGCTTGTGGTTCTGGCAATATGACTTTACCGCCGCCCTCTAAGAAACCAAATAAACGCTCTGTATCGCCTAACGTTAAGTTTTGTTGCTCTTTCAAAAGTGCTCTGGCCGTTTCTAATGCTTCAGCATCACCTTGCTCTTGATAGGCTTTACGTAGTTGATTATAGAGTTTGGCATTTTTCTTACCCATTTTCTTAATCGCAGCTTCGGCTTTTTCTTCAAAATCTTTTTCACGACCATAAATATGGTTGAACCGTCGGGCGACTTCACGTGTTAATTCAACGTGAACAACTTGATCTTCACCGACGGGGACTTGGCCAGCACGGTAGATCAAAATATCAGCACTTTGTAATAATGGGTAGCCTAAAAAGCCATAAGTCGATAAATCTTTTTCTTTTAATTTTTCTTGCTGATCTTTATAGGTTGGAACACGCTCAAGCCAAGATAATGGCGTAATCATTGAGAGTAATAGATGCAACTCTGCATGCTCTGGTACTTTAGATTGCAAGAATAATGAGACTGCTGACGGTTCAATCCCAGCAGCAATCCAATCGATTACCATTTCCCAGACGCTGTCTTCGATCACGCCTGAATCATCGTAATGCGTTGTTAAGGCATGCCAATCAGCCACAAAAAAGAAGCAGTCAAATTCGTGCTGTAATTTAACCCAGTTTTTCAATACACCATGATAATGCCCAAGGTGAAGCTGTCCGGTCGGTCGCATGCCTGAAACAATGCGGCGGGACTGCAGTGCTACTGTGTCCAAAGTGTTCTCCTGATCTTATTGAGATCAATCATAAATTAAAAAAGTAAGGCCAATAATTGTGATGCACTAAATGGAATAGGTAATAGGTTAATAAAGCCTGATACAAAAGGCCATAATACAAACCCCACAATGCCAAAATACAATAATGCTAATAAAATGATAAAACCATAAGGCTCAACGCGGCTTAACTGCCATGACAATGGCCCCGGCAAGATGCTAATAAGAATGCGACCGCCATCAAGTGGTGGTAAAGGTAATAAGTTGAGCACCATCAGCATGGTATTAATAAAAATGCCTGCTAAACCCATATAGGCCAAGGCGGGACTATATGTTAAACCTATCACTGTTATCAGCGACCAGAATAAGGCCATTACTAAGTTAGCCATCGGTCCTGCTAATGCAACCCAAGCCATATTGACCTTGGCGTTTCGCATATTACGAGAGTTGACCGGGACAGGCTTGGCCCAGCCAAAAATAAACCCGGTCGTGGCTGCTAGTAAGCCTGGGACGAGGATCGTACCCACGGGATCGATATGTTTAATAGGATTTAAAGTCAGTCGACCGAGCATTTGTGCCGTGCGATCACCAAATTGTAATGCCGCCCAACCATGTGCGACTTCATGCAAGGTCACCGCAAATAAAACTGGGATTGCCCAAATGATAATCTTCTGAATTAGCGAGAACTCATCCACTGATCGTGTCTCGTCCGGCCATATAAGGTCTTAATACTTCAGGAATCACAACCCGGCCTTGTTCATCTTGATAGTTTTCCATCACCGCTAGTAATGTCCGTCCCACCGCTAAGCCAGAACCATTTAAAGTATGTACCAATTCGGGTTTTCCTGTTTCCGGGTTACGCCAGCGTGCTTGCAATCGACGCGCTTGGAAATCATGGAAATTACTACAAGAAGAAATCTCTCTATAGGTCTGCTGACTCGGTAACCACACTTCTAAATCATAGGTTTTACTTGATGAGAAGCCTAAGTCACCGGTACATAACACCACTTTACGGTAAGGCAGTTTTAAGGCCTGTAAAATCGCTTCGGCGTGGCCGGTTAAGGTTTCATGCGCTTGGGCTGAGTCTTCAGGTTTCACAATTTGGACTAGTTCGACTTTTTCGAACTGATGTTGACGAATCAATCCTCGAACATCACGACCATGCGAACCCGCTTCGCTCCGAAAACACGGCGTGTGTGCAACAAACTTTAAAGGCAATTGATCGGCAGTGGAAATCGTGTCTCGCACGATATTGGTGACCGGTACTTCTGCCGTTGGAATCAGATATAAACCCGCATCATCAATGGCAAAGAGGTCATCCGCAAACTTGGGTAATTGGCCTGTCCCTTGTAGTGAATCCGCATTCACTAAATAAGGCACATAGGCTTCCGTATAACCATGCTCATCAGTATGCGTATCGAGCATAAATTGCGTCAATGCACGTTGCAACCTTGCCAAAGGCCCTTGTAGCGTGACAAACCGTGCACCACTAATTTTAGCGGCTGTTTCGAAATCCATACCTAGGTTTTCACCTAGATCAACATGGTCTTTGGCTTCAAAGCTAAACTCCGGCAAATCACCCCAACGCAAGACTTCTTGATTGTCATCCTCATTTTTACCTTGAGGCACATCATTTTGGGCAATATTGGGCAGACCTAAGGCAAAATCGGTGATCTTGTCTAAGATATCGGCAAGCCGACTTTCTGCTTGTTTATGTTTAGCGCCTAAATCATCTATTTCAGCCAATAAGGGTGCAATATCTTCACCTGAGGCCTTGGCTTTACCAATCATTTTTGAACGACTATTTCGTTCTGTTTGCAGGCTTTGTGCCTCTGATTGCGCTTGCTTACGTTCTTGCTCTAATTTTTCTAGTTGCGGTACATCAAGCTCAAAACCACGGCGACTTAATAACTCAGCCGCTTTTTCAGGCTCATTTCTTAATAATTTTGGATCTAACATCTTAACTTCCTGATTTGGCGGACCAACTGACAATACGATCAGCCTTCACGATCTTTTGTAAATCTTCCAATATGTGTTCTATGCGCTCTGGCTTATCAAAGAATTCGATAACTATCGGCAACTCTGATGATAAATCGAGCAATGAAGCGGTATGTTTTTTGCCGTCACTTCCCACGCCCGCTATACCCCTAAAAACTGTGTAGCCTCTGACATGTGCTTCATCTTGTAGCCACTGTTCTACTTCGCTTAAGTCACTTCGACCTTCTGCCAAGTAAATACGGACCATGGTTATATCAACCATGTTCATATTTGTCTCCCCAAAATCATACCTAGCCAAGTTGCAGCTAGGCATAGCACCACACTAGCTATGATATTTAATAATGCTTTGAAAGGTGCACCAGCATCAAATAAGGCCAACGTTTCAAGCGAAAATGTGGAAAACGTCGTAAAAGCACCCAATAGACCGACTAATAAACCTAAACGCCATTCGGCTGACACGACCATTCGTTCGACAAACAAAATGAATAAAAATCCCATCAGCAATGAACCAAAAACATTCACAGCCATCGTGCCATAGGGAAAATCCCGGCCTAATAACCTATAAATACTGTTGGACATGCCAAAACGTAGGACTGCGCCTAATGCGCCACCGCCTGCAATCGCTAATAACTGCTGCACTGTTTTATCTCAATCGTTCAAAGGCGTTAGTTTACCTTATTAAGGTAAAGACTAATAACTGATTGTATTTCTGCCCGTAAAATGGAATTGTTTCATTAAACATAAAATCGTGCCACCAAACAACGGTATAAGCAATCTGCAAGATCTGCCAGCGCTGATCACGGGATAAATCTAAGCCAAGAACCGCCTCAACCTGCACCATATCATTGGTGCATCGCACCAAATAAGTCCATCAGCCCATAACAAGCAGAAAATTAAAAACCTTATTTTTCAAATGGATACGTCCACATAGGCTTTCCTGGCATTGCTGGCGTGAATTCTGCTTTCATCCTTTATGTCCAGATTATTATGAACATTATTTCTTAATAAAATGGCCTGATGACTGTTTACGAACCCATAATTATGAGGAAACCCAATGTCTTATTTAGAACCGACCGAATTTGTCACCAAAATGGTAGATGGCGGTGAGTCAAAAGTATTTATGTCCACCAAAGATACTTTAATTCGAGCCTATATGGCGGGGGCTATTTTGGCATTAGCCGCCGTTTTTGCTATTACTGTTGCCGTAAAAACAGGGTCTCCCTTAATAGGCGCTATCCTCTTCCCCGTCGGTTTCATTATGTTGTATTTGATGAAATTTGATTTATTAACCGGTGTCTTTACCTTAGTGCCGCTTGCTCTGCTAGATAAACGCCCAGGCGTAACAATCGATGGCCTTCTGAGAAACTGGGGATTAGTTTTCTTAGGTAACTTAGGCGGAGCATTGTCTGTTGCATTGATGATGTCATTCGTTCTGACATATGGTTATCACACCGATGGCGGTGCAATTGCAGCTAAAGTCAGCACTATCGGTGAATCCAGAACCTTAGGGTATCAAGCTCATGGTGTTGCAGGTTGGTTTACCATTTTTATCCGCGGCATGTTATGTAACTGGATGGTCTCAATGGGCGTTGTGGGTGCGATGATTTCTACTTCTGCTAGTGGCAAAATGATGGCGATGTGGATGCCTATTATGTTGTTCTTCTTCATGGGCTTTGAGCACTCAATCGTGAATATGTTCCTCTTCCCATTTTCTATGATTATGGGTGGCGACTTCACTGTGATCGATTATTTAGTTTGGAATGAATTACCCACCGTATTAGGTAACTTGGTTGGCGGTTTTGTCTTTGTCGCCTTGCCACTTTATTACACGCATGTCAGAACAAGCCCTAGTCGTGTCAATAAACACACGACTGAACAAGCGAGTACCTTCAATAATTAAGCACCTTAAGCCCCATCTAAATAATTAGTTGGGGCTTTTTTAATGTTGGAGAGTCGTACTCCTCCACTAATTCTCACTTAGGAACATCAAATGAATAAACAAACAATGACAGATGTAATCGTTAGTACAAAAGCTGAAAAAGGATTGACATGGGAAACGATGGGAGATGATTTAAACCTTTCTCCCGTTTGGTTAGCCTCCGCCTGTCTGGGGATGAATAGTGCGACATCAGTACAAGCGAAAGCCATTACGGACTATCTTGGGCTAGATGCTGAAGTGGCGAATGCGCTTGAAGAGTATCCAACTAAAACATGGGATCAACAAATCCCAACTGACCCTTTGATTTATCGTTTCCACGAAATTACGGGCGTGTATGGTCCGACATTAAAAACCGTCATTCAGGAAAAATTTGGTGATGGCATTATGAGTGCCATTGATTTTTCAATGAATGTCGACAAGATAGAGGATCCTAAAGGTGACCGGGTATTAGTGACGATGAATGGTAAGTTCTTGCCTTATAAAAGCTGGTGATTTTATTGCAAAAAATACACTTTCTTGTTGAATTAAATAGATCGAGAATACGACGATGGTTGATCCCTTAAAAATAAGCGTTGGCCAATACTCAGATAAAGGTAGAAAACCCATAAACCAGGATTTTCACGGCGTTTATATTCCCAAGGAACCGATATTGACATCAAAAGGCATTGCTATCGCGCTTGCTGATGGCATTAGCAGTAGTTCGGTCAGTCAGATCGCCAGTGAAGCGACTGTCCGAGGCTTCTTGATGGATTACTTTTGTACTGCTGAAACATGGTCCGTTAAAAAATCGGCACTACAGGTCTTAACCGCAACCAATTCATGGTTACACTCACAATCACATCGTAGTGAGTATCGTTATGATAAAGATAAAGGGTATGTCTGTACCTTAAGCGCTATTATCCTGAAATCCACAACGGCTCACCTTTTTCATATTGGCGATTCACGGATATATCGCCTACGCGGCGATGAATTAACACAGTTAACTGAAGACCATCGTCATTGGACTAGTCAAACAAAGAGTTATCTAAGTCGTGCTATGGGAATACACCCAGAGCTTGAAATCGATTATCAAACGCATGCATTAGCGCAAGGCGATGTTTTTATACTGGCCACGGATGGCATCTATGAGTTTACAAACACCGATTTTATTATTGATATCCTCAAGCAAGACGACCTTGACTTAAGCTCTGCGGCTAACCGCCTTGTTGAAGAAGCCTTGAAACAAGGCAGCGATGATAACTTAACCACACAAATCATCCGTATCGACAACTTGCCCATGCAGAATGTTGATGAACTCTATCAACAATTAACCGTACTGCCATTTCCACCCATTTTGGAAGCCCGCTCGACATTTGAAGGTTTCACGATTATTAGACGTGTTCATGCCAGTAGTCGAAGTCATGTCTATCTTGCTAAAGATGTGGAGACCCATAAACTTGTTATTATCAAAACACCTTCTGTTGATTTACAAGATGATCCTGCTTACTTAGAACGGTTCTTGTTGGAAGAATGGGTTGCTCGCCGGCTTAATAGCCCTTACGTATTAAAGCCATGCATGCAATCTCGTCAACGTCATTCCCTTTATATTGTGATGGAATATATAGAAGGACAAACCTTAACCCAATGGATGCGAGATAACCCCAAACCTGAAATTGAGATGGTGCGTCAAATCATTGAACAAATTGCGAAAGGCTTGATGGCTTTTCATCGACTAGAGATGTTGCATCAAGATTTACGCCCCGACAATATCATGATCGATAATACCGGCACGGTGAAGATCATAGACTTTGGCTCCACAAAAGTCGCCGGACTCGAAGAAATTTCAAGCCCTCTATCACGTGAACATATTTTAGGTACCGCGCAATACACTGCCCCAGAATATTTCTTAGGTGAAGCAGGTACGCCTTGGTCTGACATGTTTTCATTAGGCGTGATCACTTATCAAATGCTAGCGAATAAACTCCCATATGGAACACGCGTTTCACAGGCCCGAAGCAAAAAGGCACAACGACAATTAGTCTATCATTCTGTATTAAGCGATGATCGTGAAATCCCAGCATGGATTGATGACGTACTCAAAAAGGCATTACAAGCCGACCCATACAAGCGTTACGATGAACTATCTGAATTTTTGTTCGATTTACGTAAACCTAACAAGGCTTTTCTCAATAAAAAGTCTCCGCCATTGATAGAGCGTCACCCTATCCTATTCTGGAAAAGCATTTCGTGTTTTCTGTTCATTATCATTGTGATATTACTCACAAAATGATGTCGTCATGCTACTTTCAACATCCGTTCTAATCATTCAGAACTATAACGCTCTACCATCTTAATCAGAGGAATCGCTTTAATTCGACTGGCATGGCCTGCACTGCCAAAGGCTTCATAACGCGCCTGACAAATTGCCTGCATCGCAGCTGTTGACGCTTTTAAAAACTTTCTTGGATCAAAGTTAGCAGCATTGTCAGCCTGCGTTAGGAACTGGCGTATCGAACCGGTTGAAGCCATGCGTAAATCGGTATCGATATTCACTTTACGGACGCCATATTGAATACCCTCTACAATCTCCTCAACGGGGACACCGTAAGTTTGAGCAATATCGCCACCATGGTTATTGATCACTTGTAACCAGTCTTGCGGCACTGAACTAGAACCATGCATCACGAAATGTGTATTTGGCATCCGTTGTTGTAATACTTTTAAGTGGCTAATCGCCAGCACTTCGCCGGTTGGTGGTTTGGTAAACTTGTATGCACCGTGGCTAGTGCCAATCGCCACTGCCAACGCATCAACTTGTGTTTGTTCAACAAACGCTGCAGCCTCGTCTGGATCAGTCAGTAATTGGCTCAAATCTAATTTTTCATCCGAACCATGGCCATCTTCTTCCCCCATCATGCCTGTCTCAAGTGACCCAAGGCAGCCAATTTCACCCTCAACTGATACTCCACAAGCATGCGCCATTCTAGCCACAGTACTCGTCACATCGACATTATATTCATAACTGGAGGGGGTTTTCATATCTTCTAACAGTGAGCCATCCATCATTACAGAGCTAAAACCGGATTGGATTGCTCTTGCGCAAATTTCGGGAGAAGCACCATGATCTTGATGCATGACAACAGGAATATGTGGGTAACTTTCTATTGCTGCCAAAATTAAATGGCGCAAAAAAGGTTCTCCCGCATACTTACGTGCCCCTGCTGAACCCTGCATAATGACCGGGCTATCTACCGCATCTGCTGCCTGCATAATGGCATGGACTTGTTCCATATTACTGACATTGAAGGCAGGCACTGCGAATTGATGTTCGGCAGCATAATCAAGTAATTGTCGTAGGGAAACGAGCGCCATAGTAGACTTCCTTATAAATATATAACTGGAATTAGGACTATCTTACGCCATTTTCGTTCCGCTTACTCACCAACGCGGACTAATTTGAGCATATCCGTGCTGCCCTTAGTTTTATAATTGCCTTTGGTGAGAATCACTATATCGCCCTTATTCACCACACCACTGGTTTGTAACATATCAATGGCCCCCTTGTTTAACCCCAAGTGATCTACCTCACCAGGCTCAAAATGCACAGGATAAACTCCGCGATATAACGTCACTTTACGGCCTGTTTCTTCCGTCGGTGTCAGCGCAAAAATAGGGATCCCTGAGCTAATACGTGACATCCATAGCGGCGTCGAACCAGACTGTGTTAATGCCGCAATCGCCTTGACGTCCAAGTGGTTGGCTAGATACATTGCGCCCATTGAAATAGCTTCGCCCCTCGATTCAAAATGCGAGTCTATCCGGTGTCTAGATACCCGAATCTCGCGTTGTTGTTCGGCTTGTAAGCAAATACGATCAACGGCTTCAATGACTTTAAGTGGATGCTTACCGACGGCCGTTTCACCTGACAACATGACCGCATCCGTACCATCAAGCACCGCATTGGCAATATCAAATACTTCGGCGCGTGTTGGAATTGCATTTTCAATCATTGATTCCATCATTTGTGTTGCTGTGATCACAGCACGGTTGAGTTGGCGCGCTCTTGTAATGATCTTCTTTTGGATCGGCGGCAGCGCCGCATCACCAATTTCAACGCCTAAATCACCCCGCGCAACCATCACGGCATCGGACGCCTCAATAATCTCATCAATGACCTCAATCGCTTCTGCCCGTTCTATCTTAGCGATGATGCCCGCGCGACCGCCAGCATCATTTATTAAGTGCCTAGCATAGTGAATATCTTCAGCTGAGCGCGGGAATGATACGGCGATGTAATCAGCCTTCATTTCTACCGCAACTTTAATATCTGCCTTATCTTTATCTGTCAAAGCCGCGGCCGATAAGCCACCGCCTTGGCGGTTAATACCCTTATTATTAGAAAGCACGCCTCCAACAATAATCCGGCAAATAATACGCTGGCCTTCAACACGTTCGACTGTCAGCACAATACGCCCATCATCCAGCAATAGGGTATCGTCTGGGTGCACATCATCGACTAACTGTTTGTAATCAATACCGACTTGCTGAGCATCACCCTCATGACTATCGAATCCGGCATCTAAAACAAATTGCTGGTCTTGTTCAAGTATGACGCTGCCTTCTTTAAAACGTGCAATACGGATTTTAGGACCTTGTAGGTCAGCCAAAATTCCCACTTGTTTTCCATGTTGTTTAGCCAGTTTTGCAACCGTCTTTGCGAGTTCGATATGATCATTGACATCGCCATGGGAGAAGTTCAAGCGAACAACATCGACTCCGCCTTTGATGATCGCGTCCAATACGCCTGGTTTATCCGTAGCTGGCCCTAAGGTCGCGACAATTTTGGTTCTTCTCAGTGCTGTCAATAGTTTTCCCTTGTAAATTTAAGTTGAGCGTGACTCTAACATCACAACAGCGGGCAACTTTTTACCTTCTAAAAACTCTAGAAATGCGCCACCGCCTGTTGAAATATAAGAGACATCGTCACTAATGTTATATTTGCTCACTGCAGCTAAGGTGTCGCCGCCGCCAGCAATAGAAAATGCTTTTGATTCGGCAATCGCCATCGCAATTGCTTTGGTGCCTTCTCCAAACTGATCGAATTCGAATACGCCAACTGGGCCGTTCCAGACAATGGTGCCGGCATTTTTTAATATGCTTGCTAGCTCTGCTGCAGACGCTGGCCCAATATCAAAAATCATATCGTCATCGTCAACGTCTGACGCTGCTTTCAAGGTAGCTTCAGCTGTTTCTGAGAATTCTTTGCCGCAGACGACATCACCAGGCACTGGAATATCACCACCGCGTGCTTTTGCTTCAGCCGTTAAAGTATTACACGTCTCGATTAGGTCTGCTTCATAAAGCGATTTGCCTACGTTATGACCGGCTGCAGCAATAAAAGTATTGGCAATCCCGCCACCGACAATGAGCTGATCGACCACTTTAGATAACGATTCCAATACCGTTAATTTCGTCGAGACTTTTGAGCCGCCAACAATAGCAACCATCGGCCTAGCTGGATTATCTAAGGCTTTGCCTAGGGCTTCTAATTCGCCAGATAATAGCGGGCCAGCACACGCAATAGGGGCGTATTTCGCCACACCATGTGTTGAGGCTTGGGCACGATGCGCGGTGCCAAACGCATCCATCACATACACATCACATAATGCTGCCATTTTTTGTGATAAGGCCGCATCATCGGCTTTTTCTCCGACATTGAAACGAACATTTTCGCACAGCACAACTTGTTTATCGGTCATATCAATGCCATCTATCCAGTCTTTCTGCAGATGGACTTCTTGACCTAATAAAGTACTGAGGTGTTGGCCCACAGCTGCTAACGAAAATTCAGCATCATAAACACCTTCTGTCGGGCGGCCAAGATGCGACATGATCATGACTTTAGCGCCGGCCTGTAATGCCTGTTTAATTGTTGGTAGTGATGCTCTAATACGCGTGTCATCAGCAACCGCTCCCTCTTTCAACGGCACATTGAGGTCTTGACGAATCAAGACGCGTTTTCCGGCCAAATCAAGGTCAGCCATATTCATTACTGTCATGTTTTTCACCCTTATATTGTCTGCTATCTGAGTAGGTTGTTTTAGGGCCAATAAGCCATTTAAACAAATTTATATTACGAATTGATGTCACGGCGCTTTATATACAAAAAAGGCCCCCTGAAAAGGAAGCCTTTTTTATCTTGTGCTTCGCTAACGCTTAACCCCCAACAAACTGTACTAAGCGCATCATATTGCAGGTATAACCATATTCATTGTCATACCATGCGATGACTTTAACAAAAGTATTATCTAGTGCAATCCCAGCATTGGCATCAAAGGTAGAGGGTGCCGTATTACCTCGGAAATCCGTCGATACTACGCTTTCAGTGGTATACCCTAATACGCCTTTTAATTCACCTTCCGAGGCCGTTTTCATTGCCGCACAAATATCATCATAAGTGGCATCTGTTTTAAGCTCGACGGTTAAATCGACCACAGAGACATCTGATGTAGGCACACGAAATGCCATACCCGTTAATTTGCCATTGAGCTCAGGCAATACTTTGCCGACCGCTTTGGCTGCACCGGTTGAAGACGGAATAATGTTTTCTAAAATACCGCGACCACCACGCCAATCTTTCATTGATGGGCCATCGACTGTTTTTTGCGTTGCTGTGGCAGCGTGAACAGTGGTCATCAAACCATGTCTAATGCCGAAGCTATCTTGCAATACTTTGGCGACTGGCGCTAAGGCATTGGTAGTACATGATGCTGCAGAGACGATGGCTTCACCGGCATACTTATTATGATTAACACCATAAACAAACATCGGTGTGTGATCTTTAGAGGGTGCCGATTGCACGACCTTTTTGGCGCCAGCATCAATATGGGCTTGGCAAGATTCTTCGGTTAAAAAGAAACCGGTACATTCAAGAATTAAGTCGGCACCCACTTCATCCCATTTTAAGTCGGCTGGATCACGTTCTGCTGTAATACGGATTGTTTTACCATTGACGACTAAGTTGCCATCTACAACCTCAATATCACCATCAAATAGGCCATGTACCGAATCATGTTTTAGCATGTACGCTAAATATTCAGGCTCTAATAAATCATTAATCGCAACGATTTCAATGTCTTGGAAATCCTTGGCTGCAGCTCGAAACGCCATGCGGCCAATTCGGCCAAACCCGTTGATACCCACCTTAATTGTCATACTTCCTCTCCAATTTTTAATCCCATTTAAAAACGAGTGTCTTGTTGAAAATGCTCGTTTTTAAATGACTTAAGTTTATTGTGTCTAATACAAAAAATGGCGAGTGCACTTAATGCACACTCGCCATATTTCTTTACATCATACTTTTTTAGCCTTGGCTAAAATTTATAGTACTGATTTGACTGTCTTAACGACATTGTCGACGGTGAAACCGAAGTGTTCCATCAATGCACCACCTGGCGCTGACTCACCAAAGGTATCGATACCAACAACTGCGCCTTCTAGACCAATATATTTACGCCAGAAATCAGTCACACCCGCTTCAACGGCAACACGCTTAACACCCGGTGTTAAAATGCTGTCTTTGTAAGCTTGGTCTTGACGATCAAAGACGTTAGTTGAAGGCATAGAGACAACGCGTGCATTGACACCGTCAGCCACTAAGGCTTCTTGTGCTTTTGCAGCTAGGTCTACTTCTGAACCGGTTGCAATGATGATGACATCAGCGTCCCCATTTGATTCAGATAAAACATAAGCACCTTTACGCATTGCATCAAAATCAGCTGCATCATGGCTACGACCAGGAATACCTTGGCGGCTTAATACTAAGCTTGAAGGACCATCCATGCGTTCCACTGCTGCTGTCCAAGCAACGGCGACTTCAACAGAATCTGCAGGACGCCATACATCCATGTTCGGGATATAACGCATTGCAGCTGTGTTTTCGATAGGTTGATGCGTAGGACCATCTTCACCTTGACCGATAGAGTCATGGGTTAAGACAGCAATGGTACGAATTTTCATCAATGCAGCCATACGTAAAGCAGACTTAGCATAGTCAGAGAACATGTGGAATGTGCCACCGAATGGAATTAAACCACCGTGTAACGCCATACCATTCATGATGGCATACATACCAAACTCACGAACACCATAAGAGATGTAGTTACCAGGCTCTTTACCTGATACATGCGTAAAGCTAGGGCAACTGGTTAAGTTAGAACCGGTTAAATCAGCTGAACCACCTAAGAATTCAGGTAGTACTGGTGCTAATGCTGTAATTGCATTTTGTGATGCTTTACGAGAAGCAACGCTGGCTGCTTTTTCGTTAGTATCAGCAATCATTGCATCCGTTGCTTGTTTCCAGTTTGCTGGTAATTCACCCGCCATACGACGTTTGAATTCTGCTGCTAATTCTGGATGTGCTGCTGCATAAGCATCAAATTTAGCATTCCAAGCTGCTTCTTTTGCTGCGCCTGCTGCTTTTGCATCCCAACCTTCGTAAACATCAGCAGGAATTTCAAATGGTGCTGAATCCCAACCTAATTCTTTACGTGTTAATGCAACTTCATCTTCACCTAATGCCGCACCGTGACAATCATGCGTACCTGATTTGTTCGGTGAACCAAAACCAATCACTGTTTTACAACAGATCATAGAAGGCTTGTCTGTCACTGCTTTTGCTGCAGTAACAGCTGCATTAATGGCTTCAGGATCATGGCCATCAACAGAGACAACATGCCAGCCGTACGCTTCAAAACGTTTTACTGTGTCATCTGTGTACCAACCGTCAATGTGACCATCGATTGAGATGTTGTTGTCATCCCAGAACGCCACTAATTTGCCCAATCCCCATGTACCCGCTAAGGCACATGCTTCATGTGAAACACCTTCCATTAAACAACCATCACCTAGGAAAACATAAGTGTTGTGATCAACGACTTCATGACCTGGACGGTTGAATTGATCCGCCATTAATTTTTCAGCCATTGCAAAACCAACACCGTTGGTAATACCTTGGCCTAATGGGCCTGTTGTTGTTTCGATACCTGGCGCATAGCCGTATTCAGGGTGACCGGCACATTGTGAATGTAGCTGACGGAATGAGCTCAATGAAGACATCGGCAAGTCATAACCTGACAAATGCAACAATGAATAAATCAACATAGAACCGTGACCGTTAGACAGGATAAATCGATCTCTGTCTGCCCACTCTGGGTTTGTTGGGTTATGGTTCATGTGGTCATTCCACAAAACTTCGGCAATATCTGCCATACCCATTGGCGCGCCCGGGTGACCTGAGCTTGCTTTTTGTACTGCATCCATACTTAAAGCACGGATTGCATTAGCTAAATGTCTACGTGTAGCCATCTACGATTCTCCTGTTAAAAAAATAATTACGCTGCTCGCCACTTAATCGAGCAGCCCATACTTGGGATTTGTTGTTCTGGACCTTGCCCTGTTTCAGCGACCATTTTCATAGCCTCAAAAAGGTCTCGGCGTACATCTGTTGCGGCTGCCATTTTTTTGCTTTCATCAAAGCGGCCACGATACTGCAGTTGAAGATCTTTGTTGTATCCAAAGAAGTCGGGTGTACAAACAGCGCCAAAGGCTTGGGCTACTTGCTGTGTTTCATCAATTAAATATGGGAATGAGAATTGGTGTTGCTCGGCAATATGTCGCATATTGTCAAAACCATCTTCTGGGTAATCGGCTGGGTCATTTGACATGATTGCGACGGTGTTAACGCCTAATTGCTTTAAGGCCTTGGCGTCACGAACGAGGCGATCCACAATGGCTTGGACATAAGGGCAGTGATTGCAGATGAACATGATTAATAAACCATTTTCTCCGCGGCACTCGTCTAATGTCCACACTTTGTTATCTGTGCCGAGTAGTGAAAAATCGATGGCGGGTAAGCCAAACTCACATACTGGCGTTTCTAAACTGACCATAGTTTCTTGCTCAATATCGTCTTTTTCTGTTTTTATACAGCGCTAAAAGATGGTTCGAAAATGTCGGTAACAGCGTGTAATCTTATCAGAATAACGCTGGCAATGCGACCTCTCCGGTCGTTATCACAACTTGTTCTAGCCTTTTTTTGCCTTACTGATTTGCACCCTTCGATTACGTTACTGTCATCCACATTTTATAGATTTGTCCTCCACCGCTTGAAAGCGTAAAATTAATCCCTAAAAATATTAATGACTTGTTGTCTGTTCCTCATGCTTTTTCGATATTGTTTTTTTGACTTAAATAATAATATTGATAGCATCGGACACTAAACCCGATCATTGCTTGTCACACTGTAGATTGTAATAAAGGCCCAATAGCATAATGAATTCATTCCCAACCCGGCGCCACATCTCAGGGTTTGCGACTAAGTTACTCCTTAGCCTGTTATTGGTGGGCGGTCTTGGCTTGCTGTATTTAGACATCCATATCCGTGAGCAATTTGAAGGGAAACGTTGGGCAGTGCCGGCAAAGGTCTACGCCAGGCCGCTTGAGCTCTATGCTGGCTCGCCGCTGACATTGGCAGAATTAAAGGTTGAACTCCGGGGTCTAGGCTATCAATTTGTCCAAAAGGTCACAATGCCAGGGCAAGCCGCCTTTTCAAAAACCAAAGCGGTGCTTCATAGCCGCGGGTTTAAATTTACCGACGGGTTAGAATCATCTCAACGCCTAGTGCTCGACTTTTCCACCGGTCAGTTAGGCAATATCACCACTTACCAAGGTCAGGCCATTTCGTTACTCCGGTTAGAGCCGGTGTTGATTGGTGGGATCTACCCGCTAAACAATGAAGACCGTGACCTTATTCAGTTAAGTGATGCGCCGAGCGCATTAATAGAATCCCTGGTGGCCATTGAAGACCGCGGATTTTATGATCATCACGGTATTTCAATACGCGGTATTAGCCGCGCTATGCTGGCGAATATTAAGGCCGGTCGTTTTATTCAAGGTGGCAGCACCCTGACACAACAGCTCATTAAAAACTTTTACCTCAGCTCGGAACGCACGCTGTCACGGAAATTATTAGAAATCCCAATGGCGATGTTATTGGAGCTTCATTATAGTAAAGATGAAATCCTAGAAGCCTATCTCAATGAAGTGTATGTCGGTCAAGAAGGCGCACGTGCCATTCATGGCTTTGGCCTCGCCGCACAATATTATTTTGCACAACCCTTACGCGAGTTGAAGTTACACCAATTGGCTTTACTGGCTGGTTTAGTAAAAGGGCCCTCTTATTACGAACCCCGCCGTCACCCTAAACGGGCCGAAACAAGGCGTAATTTAGTTTTAAAAGTGCTGTACGACCAAGGTGTGATTGAAAAAGTCGACTATGACACATCACGTTTGAAGCCCTTAGGTGTGGTTAAACAAGCTAGCTTACTCAAAGGCGCATACCCCGCTTATTTAGATTTAGTAAAACGTCAGTTACGACATGATTACCCTGATGATGCGTTGAACTCTGAAGGCCTGCGGGTCTTTACCAACTTAAACCCGATTGCACAGAATAAAGCAGAAGCCGCATTAACGAAAACGATTTCATCGCTTGAAAAACGTCATGGTGAACGGCTTAAAGATCTTCAGGGCAGTATGGTTGTCACCAACCCCCAAACAGGCGAGGTCATTGCCGTTATTGGTGGGCGCGAAACCCGTTATCAAGGGTTTAATCGTGCGTTAGATACTTTGCGACCCATTGGTTCTTTGGTCAAGCCAGCAGTTTATCTCACCGCAGTTGAGCAAGGTTATCACCTCGCAAGTCCCATGGATGACTCGCCATTTGAACTCACCATGCCTAATGGTGAAATATGGCAACCTGAAAACTTTGATCACGAATCCCATGACAATGTGCAGCTGCATCAAGCTTTGGCTAAATCTTATAATTTATCGACAGCGCGACTCGGCATGGAATTGGGTTTAGATAATGTGATTGATACCTTGCACCGCCTAGGTGTTGAGCGTGAGCTAAAAGCCTACCCGTCATTACTGCTGGGTGCACAAGGCTTGTCACCATTAGAAGTCGCTAAAATGTACCAAACAATGGCGTCAAATGGCTTCCAAATGCCGCTACGCGCTATTCGACGCGTCACGGATAGCACAGGCCAAGAGCTCTCTCGTTACCCCTTTGAACTGGAACAAACGGTTGAGACCAGTGAGATGCATTTATTACAATATATGCTGCAAGAGACGACGCGAACAGGCACCGCCCGTTCCATATACTCGCGTTTACCAGCTAACATCAATGTCGCGGGTAAAACCGGCACATCAGATTTGCAGCGCGATAGCTGGTTTGCTGGCTTTGCCGGTAATCGCTTAGCCGTCGTTTGGCTTGGGCTCGATAATAATGATCCCGTTCCTTTCACTGGTTCCAGTGGTGCTTTACGGGCATGGACGGATTATATGTCCAACGAAACCTTAGATCCTTTTATTGCACCGGCGCCCGAAAAAATAGAATACCTTTGGATTGATCAACAAACTGGTATGCTGACGGATGCACAATGCCCAGGCGCGCAGCAATTGCCCTTTTTAATGGGTAATAGCCCGACTGACTATGTTCGATGTGGCTTTGTCGATCCCAAGAACCCCTTACCCATCCTTGATAACTGGATAAAACGTTGGTTTCAATAATGTTAGGAAAAATGCGTCACATGATTAATTATAAACAGGCTTCACGTCGCCTTATTGGCAGTTTTACTTTGGTGATTGTCAGTGCTTGTTCAACAACACCCGTGACGCCGCCACCGCCTATCGTTGAGATTGAAATACCGCGTGCGCCAGCACCTGCGGTCAGTATTCCAGCACCTGATTCTGCGGTGATTTCTGAGCTACCCAATCAAGCTGATATTAACCCTAACCTTGTACCGGTATCCCCCTCTACTATCGCCAGCGGCCAACAAAGTCCTGCTGTCATTGCTTTACTAAATTCTGCTGATACCGCACAGCAGCAAGGGAATTTTAAGTCAGCTCAAACCACACTACAGCGTGCACAACGTATTGCGCCTCGCGATCCTGAGGTCTATTACAAATTGGCTGTGACCCACCGTAATTTGGAAGATTACCGTTTAGCTGAACAAGTCGCTCTGAAGGGTGTTTCGATTGTGCAGGGGCAAACTCGTCAACTGCGTAAGTTTTGGCTTTTAATTGCTGATATTCGAATGCAGTCGGGGGATATTGTGGCTGCTGAGAAGGCGGAGTATAGGGCTAGTAGGTATTAGTATTTGATACCACTACCGTGGAGGCGCTATTTATATTCGCTGCCGCGAGGGGCGTTCATTTTCTTTGTTTGCCCAAAGAAAACCGAACCAAAAGAAAAGGCATCCCATGCTTGCCCTTCGGGTTCCCTCGCTTTTCAATCTATTTGAGATACGACGAAAACTCGCTACGCTCAAACACTCGTCGTATTATTCTCAAATAGCTCTTCAAAGCTCGGCTTCGCATAAGGGCAATTTGGGACTATTTTCCTGATTCACCACCGAGACAAAATTAACCCTAACTCGCTTCAGTTAACAAAAATAAATCAGTCCCCTTTTTACCACTCAATGTCTCTTAATTTGTTGCGCAACTCATGTCTTCGCCGCAACACATTGGAGATTTTATTTTACCGTGACCATTGGGACACTCCGAAATTTGCACTTCAGAGTTGTCATCTAGTTTTAAACTTCCATTCACCAATGGCGCATCACATTTCGCACAGGTTGCATTCACGGCCATTCCACATTGTTTACATTCGTAAGTTACCATGACTTGTTCCTCTATTTTGTTAATGTTTCAATAAAGCAAACTATAAATGCAGTCTAGTCTCTATTCATCCCAGGTGTCTACTTAGCTATTTTTTTGCCCTGCTCTTACACGCTGTCGCGAGATGGTATTAGGTTTTATTTGATTCCCACTGCCGTGGGGGCGTTCAGTGTTTGAGCCTAGCGAGTTTTGAACGACTATCTAATCTGGTTATATGGCGGAGTGTAGCCGTAGGCCAGTACAAGGGGTGGCCTAGGGTTGTTAGGGAAATGGCCACGCATTTCCTTAACTCGACCTTAGTCGAAATAAGCGCAATTAGTGGCACAGAAGAACGAAAATAAATCTGTCCCCTTTTTCTTATGACTTGTCCTACTTGAACGACTTGTTATGTGTGTGTTTTTCTACGGATAAATAATGGAATTAGTATTGCTGAAGAAAACAATAATAGGGAGCTTGGTAAAGGCACAGCTGTTATATCTGTCAGGCTTAATTGAGTATGCAATGTGATGAAATCACTGCTTACTGAATCGTGCCATAAATGAGCTCCTCCAAAAGCATCTCCGATCTGCCAATTTTCAATATATGATGCGGAATCTAAATATAGCAGGCCAGGCCCGACTGTTACCCTGCCTAGTGGAGACGAAAATGCTGGTGAATTGATGTTTGCCGCGAAGTAATTAGATAAACCCCAGTTATAATACGTGTCCGTAACTGAATATGAAATACTGACTAATTCCGCATAAAAATTTGTATATGAAGAATCAGTAGATGATGAATCCGGCACGTATTCAATTGAGCCATCACTTAGCTCTACAAAGCCAGAGCGATCGGTATCGATTAAAAATTGATAAGTAACATCACTTCCAAATGAAAATCCCAAACCATCAACGGACGGGCCATTTCCGTAAATGCCGGATACTGAACCCTCAACTGTGTATATTACTGGACTAGCTAGGATGCTCTTGGGAATCAAGCTCAATAAGAGAATTGAAATAATATAAGTCACTTTATTCATTGAAATTCCTTTTAAAAAATATTTCTAGTTTTTAAACATAACTAGGTTTTAGCTAACGCTTTGACCGCTAATGTATCATAGCTATAAAAGGTAGAATCACAAAATACTTCTACATATCAACATCAACAAGATAGGTTATAAATTATCAACTCAAAGCCCCAACACATCCTGCATATCATACTGACCTGATTGCTGATTCATTAACCAGCTTGATGCTCGCATTGCACCGAGTGCAAAAGTCATTCTGCTTGAGGCTTTATGGGTAATTTCGACCCGCTCACCTTCAGCTGCAAACATCACGGTGTGATCACCGACAATATCCCCAGCACGGACGGTGGCAAAACCGATGGTGTCACGATCTCTTTCGCCGGTCCGACCTTCACGGCCATAGACGGCACATTTGCTTAAGTCTCTACCGAGTGCATCGGCAACGACTTCACCCATGCGTAAAGCGGTGCCTGATGGGGCATCAACTTTGTGACGGTGATGGGCTTCGACAATTTCAATATCAACATCATCACCTAATACTCTTGCCGCAATATCTAATAACTTCAAAGATAAATTAACGCCTACACTCATATTGGGTGCTAGGATAATGGCAACATCTTTCGACGCTTGTTCGATCTCAGCTTTTTGTTCGCTGCTAAAGCCTGTTGTACCAATCACTAAGCGACATTGATTTTCTAAACAATGGGGGATTAGTGCCATTGTGACTTCAGGCAAGGTAAAGTCGATAATGACGTCTGAATTGGCTGTGGCTGCTGCCACATCACTGCTTATAGCCACATTTAACTTGCCGACACCTGCGAGTTCGCCGGCGTCTGCACCGATTAAACTTGATTCAGCCCGATCAATGGCAGCACTAAGTACAAGGCCTTCGGTTTGTTGAACGGCTTGAATCAAGCACCGACCCATTCTGCCTGCGGCACCATTAACGGCAATACGTGTTGTCATGTTTGGCCTTTTTTGTCTGTCAGTGTTGGGCTTATTGTATCGTTAAGCGGTCTCAGCTATAAAGGCTTAATCAAAAAATTCTTTGACTCGGTCTAACCATGAACTGTGTTGAGGACTATGTTTACTGTGACTGCCTTCTAGCGTTTGTGCAAACTGTTCTAATAGCTCTTTTTGTTTCTTCGAGAGTTTAACTGGCGTTTCAACCATCACACGGCACATTAAGTCACCGGTCACGCCACTGCGAACTGATTTAACCCCTTTGCCTCGTAGTCTAAATTGTTGACCTGTTTGCGTGCCCTCTGCCACCTTTAAGCTTGCTTTACCCGCTAAGGTGGGCACTTCTAGCTCGCCGCCTAATGTTGCTGTTGTAAAGCTAATAGGTACATCGCAAAACAGATTATTGTCATCACGGGTAAAGACATCATGGCGTTGTACTTGCACTTCGACATATAAATCGCCAGGGCCTGCGCCGCCTTGTCCTTGCTCGCCTTCGCCAGATAGTCGAATCCTGTCGCCAGTGTCAACACCGGCGGGGACTTTCACTGATAAGGTTTTATGTTCTTGAATTTGGCCTTCGCCATGACAATCAGAACAAGGAGATTGAATCATTTGTCCGGTGCCATTACAGTGCGGACAGGGTTGTTGTACAGAGAAAAATCCTTGTTGCATCCGTACTTGGCCATGACCGCCACAGGTCGTACATGTGACCGGTTTTGTGCCAGATTTCGCGCCTGAACCATCACAGGTTTTACACTCGACATTGGTTGGAATACGAATTTCGACTGTTTTACCCGAGACAGCATCTTCTAATGACATTTCTAGGTGATAACGTAAATCGGCACCGCGATAACCCCCTTGTCGGCCGCCACCTGATGCGCCAAAAATATCATTGAAGACATCACCAAACACATCGCTAAAGCCGCCACCGCCACGCTGGCCGCCACCCCCCATTGATTGATCGACACCGGCATGTCCAAACTGATCATAAGCTGTGCGCTTTTGGGCATTGGATAAGATTTCGTAGGCTTCTTTGGCTTCTTTAAATTTTTCTTCGGTATCGGTATCACCCACATTGCGATCTGGATGAAATTTCATCGCCATCTTACGATAGGCTTTTTTAATTTCTGCCTCAGTCGCGGTACGGGAAATCTCTAATACGTCGTAAAAATCTCGTTTGGCCATCTACATTGCACCTTGCTATTGATAGAACAAAACAGGCGTAGGAAAACCCTACGCCTGTTTGTTGTTGCTTATATTGTTAAACGATTATTTTTTATCGTCGTTTTCGTTAACTTCTTCAAATTCCGCATCGACAACATCATCGGCATCGGCTTTTGGTGCATCTTGCTCTGCATCACCGGCTTCTGCATTTTCTGCATAAGCTTGTTCTGCTAGTTTTGATGACGCTTCTGTTAATACTGTTGTTTTCGCTTCAATCTCTGCTTTATCTTCGCCTTTTAACGCTTCTTTAAGATCGGCAACCGCAGCTTCAATTTTCACTTTTTCGTCAGCATCTAACTTATCGCCTAGCTCAGTAATTGATTTCTCAGTACTGTGGACTAAGCCGTCACCTAAGTTACGTGCGCCGACCAATTCTTGGAATAGACGATCTTCTTCAGCATGCGCTTCAGCATCTTGTACCATTTGTTCGACTTCTTCATCAGACAAACCACTTGATGCTTTGATGATGATAGATTGTTCTTTGCCTGTCGCTTTATCTTTGGCAGACACGTTCAAAATACCGTTGGCATCAATATCGAATGTGACTTCGATTTGTGGCTGGCCACGTGGTGCTGCAGGAATATCTGATAAGTCAAAACGACCTAATGATTTATTCGCTGATGCGATTTCACGCTCACCCTGCATAACGTGAATTGTCACGGCAGGTTGATTGTCTTCTGCTGTTGAGAAAACTTGATTTGCTTTGGTTGGGATCGTGGTGTTTTTCTCGACCAATTTGGTCATCACGCCGCCCATGGTTTCGATACCCAAACTGAGTGGTGTCACGTCTAATAATAGAACGTCTTTGACATCACCGGCTAATACGGCTGCTTGAATTGCTGCACCGGCTGCGACTGCTTCATCAGGGTTAACGTCTCTACGAGGCTCTTTGCCAAATAAAGCTTCAACCGCTTCTTGTACTTTCGGCATTCTTGTTTGACCACCGACCAAAATCACATCATCAATTTCTGACAGTGATAAACCGGCATCTTTTAATGCGACTTTACATGGCTCTAAACTGCGTGTGATCAAGTCTTCAACCAATGACTCTAATTTGGCACGTGTTAAACGCACTTCCATATGTTTAGGACCAGACGCATCGGCTGTGACATACGGTAAGTTAATGTCTGTTTGTGAGCTTGAAGACAACTCGATTTTCGCTTTTTCAGCGGCATCTTTAAGACGTTGTAATGCTAAAGGATCTTTTGATAAATCAATGCCTTGGTCTTTTTTGAATTCATCTACTAAAAACTCAATAATGCGTTGGTCAAAATCTTCACCACCGAGGAATGTATCACCATTGGTCGCTAGTACTTCAAACTGATGTTCACCGTCGATATCAGCAATTTCGATAACAGAGATATCAAAAGTACCACCCCCTAGATCATAAACGACAACCGTTGAGTCACCGCGTTTTTTGTCCATTCCATAAGCCAATGCTGCTGCAGTCGGCTCATTGATAATACGTTTTACTTCTAGACCGGCAATTTTACCTGCATCTTTAGTTGCTTGGCGTTGTGAGTCATTAAAGTAAGCAGGTACTGTGACAACCGCTTCTGTGACTTCTTCACCTAGAAACTCTTCTGCTGTTTTTTTCATTTTCATCAAAACACGGGCAGAGATTTCAGGCGGCGCCATTTTCTTGTCATTGGCTTCAACCCATGCATCACCATTGTCTGCTTCAACAATTGTGTACGGCACCATGTCGATATCACGTTGAACAACATCGTCTTTAAATTTACGACCAATTAAACGTTTGATCGCAAATAATGTGTTTTTAGGATTAGTGACTGCTTGACGCTTTGCAGATTGACCGACTAAGACTTCATCATCTTTTGTGAATGCCACAATTGATGGCGTTGTGCGATCACCTTCGCTATTTTCAATAACGCGTGCTTTACCGTCTTCTAATACAGCGACACAGGAATTGGTTGTTCCTAAGTCAATACCAATAATTTTAGCCATTTGTTTTTTCTCCAGTATTCATAATTCTTGCTAGTGACACTAGCTGTTGAGTAGTTATGTGGGGGATGAAAAAATTATTTCAAGCCCTTTACTACTAAACGGTGGGGTTATTGTGAAACGAGGACCATTGCAGGGCGTAGTAAACGGCCATTGAATTGGAAGCCTTTTTGAGCCACGGTAACTACTTTATTGGCTTCAACGCCTTCAACGGGCTGCATTGCCATCGCTTGGTGACATTCAGGATCGAAATCATCACCGTGTTCAGGATCAACTTGCTCAAGACCAAACTTAGCAATCGATGACAAAAACATTTTCATTGTCATATCTAAGCCGTCTCGAACGTTTTCTAATGAGGCTTCTTCGCCTGATGCTGCATTCGCACCTAGTGCCATGCTGTCATAAATAGGTAACAATTCTGATACGAACTTATCTAATGCGTGTTTATGGGCATTTTCTAAATCGCGTGATTGACGACGACGTAGATTTTCCATATCGGCGCGTGCTCGCAATAATTCATCCCAATTAGCATCGGCCTTTTGACGTGCTTGCTCTAATAAAACAGTCAGATCTTCGCCGGTCTCAATTGACTCGGCATCGGCAGATGCCTCTGCTTCTGTCTCGACATGCTCAGGCTCAAGATTGTCCGTTTCGTTATTGTCGATTTCTTCATTACTCATAATGACGTGTTTCCAAATTACTTGATGACAAGTCAGCTATTTGGGGTCAAAAAAGGTTATTTCAAGCGTTTGGGTAACATTTTTTTGTGAAGTGTGGCCGTTTCTTGATTTTACTCTGACATTTTAAGCCACAGGCATTGGCCATCACTGGCTTTTTCAAGCCGTTGTAAATGTGTATCATGCTCAAGCATCTCGGCGTCATCGGCCTTAATCACTTTTAATGGTTTGCGTTTTTTTATCAGCGCTTTACCTGCTTTAGTCGCTTTTCCTTTATCTTTTCTCACTACTTCAGCCGCTAGCGAGAGGCTTGTCTGACCACCGGTCATCGCTAAATAAACGTCGGCTAAAATTTCTGAATCAAGTAAAGCGCCATGCAATTCTCGGTTTGAATTATTCACATCGTAACGACGACATAAGGCATCGAGATTGTTTTTTTGGCCCGGATGTTTATCTCTTGCTAGCTTAAGTGTATCTAAAATGGTGCAAATGGCATTGATTGTCCGCTTTTCTGACCGGATCTTAGCCAGTTCGTGATTGAGGAAGCCAACATCAAAAGCCGCATTGTGGATAATAAGTTCGGCGCCATCGATAAATTGCATGAAGTCATCGGCAATATCAGCAAACTTTGGCTTATCGGCTAATGCTTCATTGGTGATGCCATGCACTTCCATCGCACCCGCATCGATGTCTCGTTGTGGATTGATATATTGGTGGAAGGTTTCGCCTGTTAATCGGCGGTTAACCAATTCGACACAGCCAATTTCGATAATACGGTGATCATCGGCGGTACTTAAACCCGTGGTTTCAGTATCCAGTACAACTTGTCGTTTGTTTTGCGTTTCTGCCACGTGTTGTCCTTATTAATTAGCTTAATTGGCCTAATTGGCCTAATTGATTAAAGCTTCACCTTAATTAACTAAGGCTTCTCGGGCAGCCACGGCCAATTGGTCGGCGCGCTCATTTTCAACATGGCCTTGATGACCACGAACCCATTCCCATTCGACTTGGTGACCTTGTGCCGCTTTTTCCATTCTTTGCCATAGATCGACATTTTTAACCGGCTTTCTGCCTGCCGTCATCCAATTACGCTTTTTCCAACCGGGCAACCATTCCATCATCCCTTTCATCACATATTGTGAGTCGGTGGTGATTTTCACGCTGCATTCACGTTGTAATGCTTCTAAGCCGGCAATCACTGCCATCATTTCCATTCGGTTATTAGTGGTGTCTTTTTCGCCGCCTGATAATTCTTTTTCTGTCCCTTTAGTGCGTAAAATCGCACCCCAACCGCCGGGGCCGGGATTACCACTGCAGGCACCATCGGTAAACATTTCAACTTGGTCCATTTATTTTTTCTCGTGTCGCTGGTTTGGTCGCCAAACCTGTATTGGGGAAAATTTGTCCTGCCCGCCAGCGCTGTGTCACTGGGGTTAATGGTACCGTTCTTTTGGTCGCAACCAATACTTTAACGCCGGAGAAAACAGGCCAAAAGCGCTGACCCTTAGTTTCTAGTTTTAGTGTTCTATTTAACCATTTTTCTTTCTTCAATGGCGGTCTAAACATTAACTTTTCACAGGCTATTACATCAAAGTTTAATAATGATAACCAATCTTTTATTCTCGATTTACCAAAGAAGTGGCCATGCCATGGCGCACTCGTTTTACGGGAGAATAGCCGTCTCAGTCCCCATAAACTCCAAGGGTTGAAACAGCAGATAATCATTGTACCATCACCCACCAAGACTCTTTCGGCCTCTCTTAGCACTTGATGTGGATCGGCTGAAAACTCAAGTACATGGCTAAGTAATATAATATCAAGACTCTTTGATTTGAAGGGTAATGATTCATTATCACCGTCGACATCCGCTGATTTTGCCATATGCCTTTTAAACTTAGGCATGGTCATATCAGGCAATAGACTCGTTTCGCAGCCTAATTGCAGCTGGTAATAACCATGGAAATGTTCCGGGGTGCTTTGAAACAGTTGTTGCTCTTGTTTTAAGACAGCTTGCCCCAACGGGCTATGCCACCAACGTGTTAACGGGTCAATATCGTCATCAATGTCAGAATCCGCCATACCTTTACCTTCATCGCTTTTTAGGTCGCGTTGATAAACCGAAAAGCGTTAAGATGCTTACTGCGGTTAATGTATTATTCTACTCTCAAGCGAGTGACTCGCAACCTATAAACCCGTGTTCTTTCAAATTACCTGTTTGTATCACAGCTACTCGCTTCATTATCTGCGTTATCATATCCAGCAATAGAACAACTATTACATGGATATGATGCCTTGCTAATGTAGCGATTAACAGCACCAAAAACACGCACTTTAAAAGAACACGCGTATATACTGAGATTATTTTTAAGCGATGACATTGTTCACTGTTCATGCGGTTCCTGTCCTTGAAGACAATTATGTCTGGCTCTTGCAGGCCAATGGGTCTCAATCCGTTATCGTGATTGACCCTGGCGATGCAGAACCGGTCATTGCATTTATACGACAACAAAATCTAGTGCCCGTTGCAATACTCGTCACCCACCATCATTATGATCATGTTGATGGTATTCAGCCTTTTTTAGCACAGTATCCCGTGCCCATTTTTGGCCCTGATGGCGAATCGATACCCGGGATGACTCAGCCCTTGTCAGCCACCGATAACTTATCGATTCATGCCGATTTTCCAGACTGCCAAGTCATCGCAGTACCAGGCCATACTCACGGCCATATTGCTTATAAAATCAATGATTGTTTATTTTGTGGCGACACCCTCTTTGCTGCAGGTTGTGGGCGCCTGCTTGGGGGGACGCATGCGCAACTTTTGGCCTCACTCAAAGACATCAGTACCTTGCCATTAGAGACTAAAATCTATTGCGCCCATGAATACACTGTCGCCAATTTGAAGTTTGCACGCACGGTTGAACCCAATAATATTGAGACACAGCAACGACTTCGACATGTCACACAATTACGAGCGCAAGGTCACATCACACTCCCTTCGACGCTCGCACTTGAACTCACTACCAACCCTTTTTTACGCTGTCATGAGCCAGCTGTTATCAAAGCTGTCGAGCAGCATGTTTCACAACGCCTCAGTGATGAGTTAGCTGTATTTACAGCACTCCGACAATGGAAAGATAGCTTTTAGCTCTCCGAGCCTTCTCGCACAATACTCAAATGTGGGTAAGGAATAGAAATGTTTTGTTCATCAAATGTCAATTTGATTTGCTCAATCAAATCTGACCGCACAGCCCAATAGTCTTCAGTTTTCACCCACGGCCTCACATTGAAATTGACACTGCTATCCGCTAATTCTGTCACGGCAACAACGGGGGCAGGCTCTGTTAATACCAAATCATGAGCCTCTAGAATTGATGCCATTACTTTTTTGGCCGCTAACATATCATCGTCATAACCAATACCGAACACCATATCGATTCGCCTTGTTTCACGTGCCGAGTAATTCGTAATGGCATCTGAATATATCTGGCCATTGGGTACGATGATTTCACGGTTATCTCCGGTCTTAAGCACTGTGCTGAAAATACTGATTTGCTCTACTACGCCAACCACGCCACCCGCTTCGATGAAATCGCCAAGTTTAAAAGGTCGAAACACAATCATCATGACGCCCGCTGCAAAATTTTGTAGTGAATTTTGCAATGCCAAACCAACCGCTAAACCTGCGGCACCGATCAAGGCAATTAGCGAGGTGGTATCTACGCCCACTTGATTGAGTGCTGCGATAAAAACCAATAACAATAATATTGCTTTGGTAATCGAACTGACAAAATTGATGAGAATGTCATCGATGTCCGATCGCCTCATCATTTTTCCAAGTAACTGAATAACCCAGTTAATGACGATTCGTCCGATAAAAATAATGGCGATTGCAATCGCAATCTGCCATAAACCATTGATTATTGAGTTACTTTCCATTGTTATTTAACTTTCTCGCTCGGTTGAATTAATAATATCTGCTATTAGCTCTGGTCCTTGGTAAATAAAACCACTGTAGATTTGAACTAAGCTCGCACCTGCTGCTATTTTTTGCACCGCATCTTGACCAGACATAATGCCGCCAGCTGCAATAATGGGGATCGACTCAGGCAATGCCTGCTTGAACTGACGTACGATTTCGGTCGACTGTTCGAAAACAGGCTGGCCACTTAAACCGCCTGCTTCCTCTGCCTGTTTCAGGCCTGTCACTTTATCTCTGGCCATGGTCGTATTGGTAGCGATAACGCCATCTATTTCGAATTCAATAAAAGTATCAGCCAGTTCTTGTACTTCTTCAATCGTTAAATCAGGCGCGACCTTCACTGCCATTGGCACGTAGCGGTTGGTTTGTTGGTGTAGTTCTGTTTGCTTGGCTTTTAAACCACCCAGCAGCGCTTTTAATGATTCACCAAATTGCAATTTTCTTAAGCCGGGTGTGTTCGGCGATGAGATATTGATCGCGACATAATCCGCATGTTGATAGACCTTTTCAAGGCAAATCAAATAGTCTGACAAGGCATTTTCAACGGCAGTATCAATGTTCTTACCAATATTAATACCGACTAAAGCGTCAACTTGTGCCGCTTTAACTTGCTCGATCAAATGATCGACGCCTAAGTTATTGAAGCCCATTCGGTTAATAATGGCATTGGCTTCTTGTAAACGAAAAAGCCGTGGTTTTGGGTTTCCTGCTTGCGGCCGTGGTGTGACAGTCCCTATTTCAACAAAACCAAACCCTAATGCTGATAGTGCAGGCAGGTAATCGCCATTTTTATCTAAGCCTGCCGCCATGCCGACGCGATTGGGGAAAGTCAGCCCCATCACTTCAACGGGTGTCGCTGGCGTGGGTGGATAAATCAATGATGACAGTTTTAGCTTGTGTGCCCATTTAATGCCCGACATACCAAGATGATGGGACGTTTCGGCATCTAGCTTAAATAAAAGTGAGCGTAATAATTGATATAACATTACGCCGTTGCCAAACTGAGTTGATAACCTGTGAATTTTCGAATGTTGAGTACACCGGTATCTAAAATAAGGTACTGGCCTTTAATACCTTGTAAGACGCCGCTAATTTCTGGTGTTTTATCAAAATTAAGTGATTTTACTTTTTCTGGATACTGTTCAACCGGGTAACGAATTTCTAAACCTGTTTCATTGTCTAGCGGCGTAATCGCATCATCCCCAAAGCGTTGCTGTAGCTCGGCTATTTCTTCAGCACATTCAGCCATTAATGTTTGTCGAATTTGTTCTAAATCTAATGGCTCAGCCTCTCCTTTCAACATTTTTCGCCAATCCGTACGATCAGAGACATGGTTTTTGAAGATAACCTCAACTAAACCCGATTGAAGACGGGTTTTAACCCTGAAAATAGGCAAGGCTTGTGTCGCACCTTGATCAATCCACCGGATCGGGACTTGGTTGATGCGTGTAATACCGACTTTTATGCCTGAGCTATTGGCTAAATAGACGATATGATCTTGCATACAAAACTGTTCACCCCACTCAGGCTCACGGCATGTACCGGCTGCGTAGTGGCAAGTTTCTGGCCGCATAATGCATAAATCGCATTGGGCTAAATTTTGTGAACAAGGAAAGCAATAGCCACCACTGTAACTTTTTTTAGTGAGCCTATCACATGCGTGGCAATGGATTTCGCCTTGAAAGGTTAAGGTAATGGCTTGGCCGACGAGACTGTTCATTAGCTGGCGCTCTTCACCTAGCACCATTTCATAGTTTGCCAAGCCAGACGCTTCAGCCAGCGACACTGACATTTTCGACACCTTTCCTGCTATTTCACTCACGCTGACACCTCTCTGGACTTGATAACGTATCATTTTAACGTAAACAGACTCAGGTCACGAGGATCAGCTTGTTATAAGGGGTTTAAAATAAAAAAAGGGCAGCCTGAACGGGGCTGCCCTTAGACACTGCTTACGAGACATTTCAATTAATCTTGGATGATAATAGAGGCAAGATTTAATCAATGTTATGTCAGTTATATCTCGTGTCAAACCAACAACGTTCTAATGCAATGACTTAATTGGAGGCGCCATTTCATCTCTATTGTTGTGCGTACACTTGTTAGTACACGGCTGATGCTGTTTGGTTCATTTTGATCTTTATTTTTTTATTTTTGCGTGATGCACGTCACAATTTTGATCTGGCTACAAAGCGAGCTAACGGGAAGAAGCCTGGCGTAACAGACCTTAACGAACACAAGCGCCGTTATCGGTATCAACTGTTATGTCGACCAAATGGCCCCATTCATAGCAAAAACATCACTGATTTTTAAACCATCAGGAAATCACGCCGCTAAAGCACTATTGAATTGAACACTGCTAACGTTTGAAGCTTCATTGTTATTGCCTAGCGTAATTTCTATCCGTGTTGTTACCCCGGGAAAGATATTGGTCTTATCTCCACTGACAACCGACACCGAGGTCGCTAACCCCGCCCAGACTTGAATCTGGTAGCAATAATATAAGTAAAGCGAGATAGCACTGTTTTTTCATTGGTGTGTTCCTAAACATTGTTATTTTTATTTTCTTGTCAGCTAATTGCTAACTAGGTTTAGTTTTTTGAACAACAACCCCTTGCTTGACTGCTATTTTGTGACTCTCATCACTACAGTTTCATGGATGATGGTCGATAATTAATCTTAATACAACAAAACGGGCTATGGCTTTTTATCAGTCACCATGCGTCAAAGCTTAAAAATTAATTATTATTTTAACTAATACTCACAACCTATTCTTTATATTGATGTTCGTTAAGTAGGTTAGAGCAGGCATATTTAACAGTGCAACAATGACGTTTCACTGGCAGTATCGAAGGAATTGAAGGAATTTGCATTTTTTTAGGATTTTAGAATAATGAAAAAACAACTCGCACGTATTTTTTTAATGTTTGGCCTTATCCCTGCCATACTCCTAGCTGGATTTGTTGCCTGGTTTTCCAGTCAGCAAAATGGAGAACCTAGTGGAAGTATATTATTTTGGCTCTTAGGCGCTCTAACCGTGCTTGGACTACTCACTGCCTATGTTGCATCTAAATATGCAGCTCGTTATGTCGCACCTTTACATTACGTAACCGGCTCATTAAAGTTTATTGCCAAAGATATTGAGGCTCATAATGTCGATTTAACCCAGCTACTGGACCCACCAAGAAATAGTCAATTAGCCAATGAAATGGCCTCTGGCATCAATACTATGTTAGAAAAATTCGCTGCAGTGCTTAAAACATTTACGACAGTGACCGATAGTATTTCTGTCTCAACAGAGCAAGTCAAAGCGCTATCTCATGATTCAAACACCAATATGTTGACGCAAAGCGCTGAAACAGGACAAGTCGCAACGGCCATTACTGAACTTGCTGCCTCTTCCGGTGAAGTGGCGAATACCGCCAAGCAAGGTGCTGAGGCAACGAGGGTTGCCGATGAAGACACCAAAGCGGGTACAAGAATAGTCAATGAGACCGTCTCAACTATGACAGAATTAGCTGACAACTTAACTGCCGCTTCTAGTGTCATCAACCATCTAGATCAAGACAGTGAAAGTATTGGATCGGTCTTGGCTGTTATTACGAGTATTGCTGAACAAACAAACTTGTTGGCACTGAATGCCGCCATTGAAGCTGCCCGTGCCGGTGAGCAAGGCCGCGGCTTTGCCGTCGTCGCAGATGAAGTCCGTACCTTGGCCGCCAGAACACAGGATGCCACACAAGAAATCAAGGATATTACTGACCAATTACAAAGCCGCTCCAAAGAAGCCGTTAAGGTGATGGATGAGGGTTGTAATATGGCTAACTTAGGCCTTGAGAAAGCGGTTTCTGCTGGTGAAGCATTAGCGAATATTGAATCGAAAGTGGCTGATATCGATAATATGAATACCATGATTGCTGCTGCTTCCCAAGAACAATGTTCTGTTGCCGAAGAGGTCAATCAGAATGTCGTCCGCATTAGCTCGTTAACGGATAAAACGCAGGATGGCACAAGACAAACTTCTGAAGCCAGTGAGCATTTGTTGTCACTCTCTAAAGAACTACAAACGTTAGCGTCTCAATTTAAAACTTAAGGGCCAAAGAGAACGTTCAAACCCCTTTAGTTTTCATTGAAAACAATCAGAAGCCTCAATACTTAACGGTATTGGGGCTTTTTTATAAGCTCCCTTTAGGTATTTCACCGCTAGGTATTTCACCGCATAACAGATGCGAATCCGAGACATCTCAATGTCAAAACAACTCACATTCGGCACGTAAAAAGTTTGATGACAGTGATAAAACAATATGAAAGTCTCATATATTGAGGCGAGCTGTGATGATATTTTAGAAGGTTTTTATGCCATTACGGCAAAAAAAACCCTAGCCGTAAGCAGTACGACTAGGGTTCTCTATTAAGCTATCGGCTCTATCTTGCTTAGAATTCCCAGGTTAAGCCAGCACCACCTGTAAATACGGCTGTTTCAACCCTATTTGCACCTATGTTGGTATCAGAACCCCAACCATAGCCAATATTTAAATCAGCAGTGATAGTATCCGTTAAATCATAACCAAGACCGGCTGTTGCATTGTGGTTCCATAGCGGATCCGCCAATGTTGCTTGGACAAGCTGAACTACGCCTGGGCTAATTGGAACAGTAGCACCACCTACAGCTAAAGAACCTAATTTACCGACAGAATTACCTAAGCCATTTTCCTTAAGTAGGTCAGTTGTATAACTGTAACCCGCTCTTAACTTAAGTTTATTCGTTAAGTTGTATTGGCCACCTAATTGGAATGTATAAGTATCTTTCCAAATATCTTCATATAATCTGGCATTTTCCCAGTTTTTATAAATAACATTAGCTTCAACTAAGAAATTCTCTGATGTTGCATCTGTTGTAGCAATACCTACAATAATTTCTTGTGGCTGCTCAAGTGTTAAGTCAGTAAAGTTACCAGGCGTTGTTTCCGTCACTTGATTAAAATCTAAAGTCAATTTGCTGTTGTAGTTAGCAGACACCATGACTGGGCCAAGATCATGTGTGATTCCCACGCCAGTTCTTAGACCGAATGTTTCTTGTATGCCCGTACCCGGGAGAAGACCAATTTCTAACAGACTATAAGCCAGTGTTACCGATGCACCCACTGTTGTTTGTGGCGTTAAGTCGTAAGCAGCGGCAACATTTGCACCAAAAGTTATGAATGTGACCGTTGGAGAAAGTGGGTGTGAATTTCTATAGTCTGCACCTAGGCCAGAAACGACTTGTAAACCACCACCGAGAACAAAATTATCCGTCATACGCTGACGAATAGCGATAGTAGGGAACAAATATTTTTCCGTCTCGATGTCACCCTTCCAAGTTGGCAAACCGTCAGAACCATCACCTTTACCTGAGATGTCAACATTGGCATAGAGCGCACCGAAAGTGAAATCCGTATCACTGCCTAACTGTGTCAATGTTGCGGGGTTACCAAATACTGATGCTGATGCATCTTGCGGTCTGACATAACCCACCCCACCCATTGCTGCTGATGTCTGACTAAACTTTATATTCGTGTCTGACCCGATAGTCGTCGCCATCGAGGTTGTAGAGATTAACAGGCTTAACGCACCATAGGCTGAAAGCCTAGTTATGTGATTAAGCTGTTTTACATTTTTATTCATAGCATTACCTTTTGTGTCGTCATTAACGGATTCATATGGCCATATAGTGTTTGGAGCAGGAAATAACCACCCCTCAATATAACAAATGCGAATATAGTTATAATTACAAATTATATTCATTGCAACAAAAAATTCACCAATAAGTTCCTTCACTGACGTTAATATAGAGGTACCTTATTGTTTAATAAGTATATTTGTATATTACATATATTTATAACTATTTGTTATTTCCGTGTTGGGTGACGACAAATTCCGCTCATAGATGCTTTCTGCCTAAGCAAAATTGACAGTCCTTCAACGATGAATAAGTTAATTGCTATATTTTGGAAGTAGGAAAACCGGATGTTGGCTTTCTAAGCTAAGCAAGGGAACGGCTCTTAAGTAAAAAAACCTCAACATCGATAAGATTTTGAGGCTTTAATATCCTGCGTCTGGATTCGACAAAGAAGGAGGGGCCTATGCGAGCACCCTCACAGTTCGTGCTCAACATTCAAGATGGGTTTGTCATTAATGCTCGCAACTCGCCTTTGCATTAAGCCATTAGACGAAAACTCCCAAAGCTCATTACCATATGACCGATACCACTGCCCAAGCTCATCGTGCCATTCATATTTAAATGTCACGGCAATTCTATTGTCATCAAAACACCACAACTCTTTTTTGAGGCGATAATTCAATTCCTTCTGCCATTTACGGGTCAGGAATTCAACTATCTTTTCACGACCTGAAAAAATGTCTTCCCGGTTACGCCATTCACTGTCAACGGTATAGGCCAAAGCGACTTTTTCAGGATCACGCGAATTCCAGCCATCTTCAGCCAATTGCACTTTTTCTTTTGCGCTTTTTTGGGTAAAAGGGGGGAGCGGTGGTCTTGTATTCATCTTATTGTCTCGATTCAGTTATTAAGGATAAGGCTTATATAGCAGGGGCTATGCCAAGCATATTACTTTCATAATAAATCTATAAAAAACAAATGATTATCCTTTATTGGTATCCGCTTCCGAATAGCCTTGCATTCCACTTTTATACGAGATATCGTGAAAGAACGATATATTTAAATTCGAGAGACGGTATGACTAATATTGACCAGATAAAGACAAGATATGAATTGATATTAAACTCTGCTGGTGAGGGCATCTATGGCTTAGATACCAATGGCAATGTGACCTTTGTCAATCCAGCCGCTGTTCAAATGACCGGCTGGAGTGTAGAAGAAACCCTCGGTGAAGCCGGCCATGCCCAACATCATCATACTAAGGCTGATGGCAGCCCTTATCCTCACCAAGAGTGCCCTATTTATGCTGCTTTGAAAGATGGCGAAGTCCATCATCAAGTCTGTAATGAAGTATTTTGGCGTAAGGATGGCACTAGCTTTCCAGTGTATTACTCAAGCACACCTATCATTGATGAGGGGGACATTGTCGGTGCCGTTGTCGTTTTCCAAGATGTGACGGATATAAAGGAGTCTGAGGCTAAATTAAAGCAGGCTTTACATGAAATAAACCAGCTTAAAGAACGGATCCAAGCAGAAAACACCTATCTACAAGAAGAAATTAAACATAACAGCAACTTTGAAGAAATTTTGGGTCAGAGCCCGAAACTGCAAAAGGTGTTTCATCAAGTTGAGCAAGTCGCCCCGACGGATACAACAGTCTTGCTATTGGGTGAAACAGGTACTGGTAAGGAATTATTCGCCCGTTCTATTCACAACTTAAGCCACAGAAAAGAGCGGCCATTAGTGAAGGTCAACTGCACTGCATTACCGGTCAACTTAATAGAGAGTGAGTTGTTTGGTCATGAAAAAGGCAGCTTCACTGGGGCTACTACACGTCGAATCGGTCGCTTTGAATTAGCGGATGGCGGGACTATTTTCTTAGATGAAATTGGTGAGTTATCACTCGATCTGCAAGTGAAGTTATTAAGAATCGTACAGGAAGGTGAGTTTGAGCGTTTAGGCGGTTCTACCACACTTTTTGTTAATGTGAGAGTGATTGCCGCGACCCATCGTGACTTGAAAATGATGGTGAAAAGTGGCGATTTTAGAGAAGATCTATTTTATCGACTCAATGTCTTCCCGATGACATTGCCGCCACTCAGAGAAAGGGGCAAAGATATTTCAATTATTGTCCAAGCTTTCGTCGATAAATTTGCTAAAAAAATGGGTAAGCAGCTTGATAGCATTCCTCAGAAAGTTATGGATAAATTGAGCGATTATGCTTGGCCTGGCAATGTCCGTGAATTAGAAAATGTTATTGAACGCGCTGTCATCTTATCTAATAATGGCGTATTGATGCTGCATGACCGGTTAGCCAATACCAATCCTAAAGCCGTTGATGAGAATCTAAAATCCCATGCCGATATGGAAAAAGAGCACATTACCCGGGTGCTCGTACATACCGACTGGCGGGTGTCAGGCGAACAAGGCGCTGCAACGATATTAGAGATGCACCCCAACACACTGCGATCTAGAATGAGCAAACTCGGTATCAAGCGCTCCAACTTATCGGCATAGCAGCTGGCTTTATAAAAGTGCTGTCGCGAAAATAGCTGTTTCGTACTTACGACACAGACTCGAACATAAAGCCCCCACATCCACACCGTATCAATAACAAAATATCGTGTAGTTACGATATATCGTGTATAACCTGCTTTCAACCCGTACTCTCCCTCCAAGTATAAGCACCGTAACACACTGAAATTTATAACTTATTAATATTTACACTTAACTGGCACGCCTTCTGCAATAGCCCTATTACCATTTCGGTATTTTCAGGAGAAGTAACAATGAATATTAAGACATCAACATCTTTAAAGTTGGCTTTGACAGGCATGGCCCTCAATTTTGCCGTAGTTCAACCTGTGCTTTCTGCAGAATCCTTCAGCGATGTTAAATATAAAACCGTCACGGTTGATGGCCAAGAGATTTTTTATCGTGAAGCGGGTAATCCAAGTAACCCGACTATTTTATTGCTCCATGGCTTCCCGACTTCTTCACATATGTTTCGAGAGCTAATACCTGAACTCTCTGAGCAGTTTCACCTAGTCGCACCCGATTACCCTGGTTTTGGTCAGAGTTCGATGCCTGCGGTCAATGAGTTTGAGTATACCTTTAATAATCTTGCCAACGTCGTTGACACGTTTATCGATACTGTCGGTCTACAAAACTATAGCTTGTATCTCATGGATTATGGCGCACCGGTTGGATTTCGAATTGCCACTAAAAATCCTGAACGTGTTGATGCGTTGATTATTCAAAATGGTAACGCCTACGATGAAGGGATCGATAATAATTTCTGGGAGCCCATTCAAGCCTATTGGAAAGATCGAGATGCCGTCAATCAAGGCTTAGATAACGATTGGTGGAAAAATATTAAAGCCGCCTACAAAAAGCCCAATATGACGAATGATGAGGCACTGCGCTTCTTAGTTACCGAAGGTGCAACAAAGTGGCAATACACCAATGGTGTGCGTGATGTTGAAAGCATTAGTCCAGATACATGGGATCATGTACAACCGCTATTAGATCGTGAAGGCAATACTGACATTCAACTCCAACTTTTCTATAGCTATGGTTCTAATCCGCCGCTCTACCCTCAGTGGCAGTCATACCTTCGTGAATATCAGCCACCTACTTTGGTTGTTTGGGGCGATAAAGATGAAATTTTCCCAGCGGCTGGTGCACATCCTTACAAACGGGATTTAAAAAACGTCGATTTCCATTTACTTGATACCGGCCACTTTGCACTTGAAGAAGATGTTGATGTCATTGCAGCCCATATCAAACGTTTCTTAGGCGATAAGAAGCTTGCCGCCAACGCAGCAAAATAATGCGTGCATGACAGGAGGCCATTAGGTCTCCTGTCATCTTCTTTATTGAGCCAAAGTCATCCCATTCGGAGTCATCACATCATGAATCAGAATTTCACTCAGTTTGCTTTTACTGACAGTGTAAAAAAAGCACAGGAACACTATGGCACCCGCGATTCCTATGCTCGTATGGAGACATCGGGGGATCGGTTTAGCCTAACTTATAACGAAATCGCTTTCATAGAATCAAGAGATAGTTTTTACATGGGGACAGTGGGTGAGAATGGTTGGCCCTATGTCCAATTTCGTGGTGGCCCAAAAGGGTTCTTAAAGGTCATCGATGAGTCGACTATTGCCTACGTTGATTTTCGCGGCAATGGTCAATACATCAGTACTGGCAACATCAATGGTAGTAGTAAAACCTCCTTATTTTTAATGGATTATCCCACTAAGAAAAGGCTGAAAATATGGGCAGAAACCACCATCACACCGGCCAATGACAATGAACAATTGTTGAAACAGTTACAAGTCCATGGCTATAAAGCCCGTATTGAAAGAATCGTGATATTTAAGATCCAAGCTTACGATTGGAACTGTCCTCAGCACATTACGCCCCGATATACCGCTGAAGAAATGCAAGGCATGTGAGAAACATGACATCCTCAGCACACTTTTTTTGAACATAGCTTAAAGGACATCACAATGAATTTAAATACACTTTTTAGTGAACAAAAACTCGGTGACTTAAACTTACCTCACCGTATTGTCATGGCACCACTGACGCGTGCCCGGTCATCTCAACCCGGCGATATTCCTAACGATATGAACGTGACGTATTACCAACAACGATCATCGGCTGCCTTAATTATTAGTGAAGCCACGCAGATTTCACCGCAAGGCAAAGGCTATGCTTTCACCCCAGGCATCTATTCCAATGATCAGATACAGGGTTGGAAAAAAATCACCGATAAAGTGCATGCCCGACATGGCCGAATTTTTATGCAACTCTGGCATGTCGGTCGGGTATCTCATTCCTCATTACAGCCGGGCAATTTTCCGCCCGTCGCACCCTCGGCCATTGCCGTCGAGGGACAAGCTTTTACCGATGACGGAATGAAAGACTTTGAAACGCCAAGAGCACTTGATAGTGAAGAGATTCCCTCCATTGTCGAGCAATACCGTCAAGCAGCCATCAATGCCAAACACGCTGGGTTTGATGGGGTAGAAATTCATTCAGCGAATGGTTATCTCCTCGACCAATTTCTAAAAGACGGTAGCAATCGACGTGATGATAACTATGGTGGCAGTATTGAAAATCGGGTGCGCTTAGTGATAGAAGTGACACAAGCTGTCACTGAAGTATGGGGTGGCAACCGCGTCGGTATTCGTATTTCACCAACCGGTAACTTCAATTCGATGTCAGAATCTAATCCCCAAGCCTTATTTAAGCATCTGGTTGAACAATTAAATAAGTTCAACCTTGCCTATCTCCACGTGGTGGAACGCTTTGGTGATGATTCGGATAAAGGGTTTGATTTTAATGTCTTACGCCAATCATTCAATGGTGCCTACATGGCCAATGGCAGCTATACCGCTGAAAGCGCTGAACAGAGCCTCAATAGTGATCTCAGTGATTTTGTCGCCTTCGGTGTGCCCTTTATTGCCAATCCAGATTTGCCCGAGCGGCTTAAACAAGGCGCTGACTTAAATCAGGCAGACTCTACTACCTTCTATGGTGGCGATGCCAAAGGCTATATCGATTATCCCTGTCTTAATGAGCAATTCAGTCCAGCTTAGCAAATAACTAAAAGCCATTCCTACTATTATGGAATGGCTTTTAAAACTCTAATGTAGCGATTTAACCGATATTAAGGTGAATTAAATTAGCTTTGATAGCGGTAATAAAACCTTTTACTCATCCTCTTCACGTAAACGTTGTTGTCGTTCCTGCTCTTCTTCTAAGATCGATTTAATTTCAAGCATCACGCCATCCACATCCGCGAGCGCAGTATCTTCTTCAAAATAGCCTGTTAACGCCGTGTCGGGCTGTAACAGCCCATTCTCAAACAGAGTCCATATCTCTTTGCCATATCGACTGCTGAGTAGTTCTGGCGCGTATTGCGCATAGTAACGTGTCATATTCTGTACATCACGCTCTAACATTGATTTTGCATTGTTATTGGCAGCAGCATTGACCGCTTGCGGCAGGTCAATAATCACCGGGCCATTTTCATCGACTAAGACATTAAATTCTGACAAATCGCCATGGACTATCCCGGCACACAACATTTTCATCACAGAGTCCATCACGATGGCGTGATCTTCCCGTGCTTGCTCGGCAGACATGGTGATATCGTTAAGACGCGGCGCAACTTGGCCGTCTTCATCAGTGATTAATTCCATCAATAACACGCCATTGAGGCAGTCATAGGGCTGAGGAACGCGGACACCGGCACCCGGCGAGCAGGTAGAGCGCATCGACTTCGGCATTTTGCCAAGTTTCTTCTTGTTGCTTACGGCCAAACTTAGAGCCTTTTTCCATCGCCCTGCCACGACGGCTATTACGAACCTTTCGGCCTTCTTGGTAGGTGACTGCTTGTTTAAAACTCCGTTTGACGGCATCTTTATAGACTTTGGCGCAGCGTATTTCGGTGCCACATCTCACAACGTAGACATCGGCTTCTTTGCCACTCATTAATCTTCTGACAACGTCATCGACTAGCCCATCATCGACGAGCGGCTGTATTTGTTTTGGTATTTTCATCGTGGTAAGGAGTATACGCTCTAAATCTTGCCCAATAAAAAGCCTCAGTAGAATAAACTACTGAGGCTTCGTATTTGTTGGTACCTAGGGCCGGAATCGAACCGGCACGGCCGTGAAGCCGAGGGATTTTAAGTACGAGCTATTAACTCACATAGAATCAGTAAGTTGAAGAACTGTAAGTGGAATATTTTAGCGCCCAGATTCAAAACTAAAAAATGACCCTATATAGAACTAAATCGAAATGTTTTTGGGTTATTTGGGTACTAAGTTAAAGAAACGTAATGGGTTTTCCAAAGCGAACTCCGAACTAAAATCGAAAACCAGCGCAAATTCTCCAATTGCCACCACCACGGCATGCCTACCGCCATGTGCACACCCTGAAATCCTGCGAGACTGCCACTCAGGAGCAACTGGCCGGCAATTTTCAGCCAAACCAGTCACCCCAGGCAATTTTTGAAGCTATTTACAAATCCACAACCTCCATTGCTGCATTGATACACCTAGCCGCATTTTGTGAAGCATCCTGCAAGGTTTTAGTGGATAGGTGGGCATAGCGCTGGGTCACAATCACAGAAGAATGGCCGAGTACCTGACTCACGGAATAGATGCTAACTCCATTATTTACTAGCATAGAAGCGTAATTATGGCGCAGATCATGGATTCTCATAAACTCAAGTCCTGCCTTCTTGCGTAAAGATGACCAACCCCGAGCAATGCTACGCAGAGGTTCACCTGTGTGACTACGAAAGCTCACAAACAGATATTCATAATCACCTTCCGTTCCCAACTGATCTAATACATCTATAGCGGCATCGTTGAGCGGAACACTGCGCCTTTTAAATGATTTGTTATCAGTAGCAGGTATCAACCAAAGGCGATTCTTCCTGTCGATGTTCTCCCAACGGCTAGACAATGCCTCGTTAAGCCTCGCCCCAGTTGCAAGCAAGAATAGGCATACCATACAAGTCATTCTTATCTTTTTACCCTTCTCGTTGTTTAGAACAAAAAGCAGTCTCCTAAGCTGCTCATCATCAAGGTAATTTTCGACACGATTGTCTTCTCGATACATTCTGAAAGATTTCAAAACATTGTGTTCAATAAGTCCTTCTTGAATTGCAGTCGAAAGAATGAATCTGGCACACTTTATTACATGGTTACACATAGCATTTGATAGATTATGAGGCTCCTGTTTTAATTTCATGTGTAGCTTCTGAAGTTCGCTCCTTGTTACCTTATCGAGGGGTTTGTTATTTAGAAGTGGAATTAGATAATTGTTGATGATTCCTAAATCTTTTGGCCACGACTTTTTATACGTTCGAGCGAGATCCATGTAGGCCCCGAGAGCGTAGTTACGAAAACCTATCACCGTTTTTGATTTGGCTTCATCTTTTGGATTGTTACCTCTTGCTATATCTGATTTGAGTTGCAAAGCCTTTAGACGGGCTTCATCAAGACTAATCTCCACGGTACGGCCAATCTTTTCGTGCGCCGTAACGCCATTGCTATTTTTGTAACGCAGAAAATAAGTACCCACACCGGGGCTTGTTTTAGTAACCTTCAAATATAAGCCAACACCTCCAATATCGACAAATTCAATGCTTTTACGGGTATCCGGGCAGACCAAATTTGAAATTGGATCGCCTGACATTAATTGTTTTAGGTCTAGTACAGCCATAATGGCCTCCTTGGATTAGTAAATGAAAAGTTGGAAAAGTCAGTTTTGGAGCAATTTTCAGGGGTAGAACTCTGAAATTCTGCGAAACTGCAAAACTGACCTTGAGTGTGTCAGGATTCCAGCTTTTCAGGTTTTTGGGGTTCATCAGTGGTGTCGGTGGGAGCTTCCAGAATGTAGAACAATTGAGCTCCACGCTCACCTAGTTTGAAATTCCACTCATTTAAAAGACTGTCATCACCAGTACGGTCTTCAATGACCTTTTGCACGGCTCGTTTACTGGCACCTGTTGATGTGGCGGCGGCACTTACTAATTCAAGCTTTTTGTTCGTACCTGAAGTAATGTGAGCTTTAACGGCTTCAATAATGGCTAAGTCTTGCTTCTTTTGATCATCTTGTAATAACTCAGCAGTTTGATCATCAACTTGCTTAACAGAGGCAATGAGGTCTTCATAACCTACGCCCTGCATGGTTGAATATTGATATGCAGCACGACTCACAACGGATCCCCTGCTTTTAATGTTCTCAAATTCAACTGTTTTAGTTTCACTGCTCAAATTCTTATCAATGACTCGAAGCGTATAAGCACAGTCGGTATCATCAAGAGAGTCACTCGTGCCTGCATAGATGGGTTTACCATCAGAACCGAGCTTCTTATTGGTATGTGCAAGGACAATAACTGTCGACCCCTTCATGATAAAATTTCGAATAATCATTCCATACTCTCTAGAAGCCGTCTTCGACATAGGATCATAAAATTTCTTACTTGTATCTAAAATAACGACTGTTTCTTGAGCATGTTCGCCAGCACTAATTTCATTAAATAAATTGGGGAGCATTTTAGATCTGAAGCCATTGTGTCCCGGTGCAACCATATGAAAACCATACTTATCAGCTAACTTCATCTTTTGAGTTAGGCCCCTCTGATTATCATCTGCGTTTACATAAAATACGTGTGCAGGATCAATTTCACCGGATTCAATGGCTGATATTAAAAGCATCAGCGCCAACAGTGTTTTGCCTGTACCAGGCTGGGCAAAAATCAAGGTCCATTGATGCAGTAAAGCCAATTCTCCAAGAATGAATTTGTCTTCTTTCATCTGCTTTTCATATTCACCAGCTTTACCCCTAAGTGAGAACTGAAGTAGTGGATTTGTCATAGGGATTTTAGTTTTTACTGACTCCTTAATAGTCGGATCAGAATCAGGTTCGATAGTCTCAGTTTCACATACCTCAAACTCATGCTTCGACTGAATTTCAGCTACATTGGCACCACCTTCAGTAGCCATTTTTATCAGCGTACCAATCGTGACAGGTGTGCCGTTATAATTGGAAAAAGACTGCCATTTCTTGTCTAAACTGCCTTGCCCCTCATATTTGCTCCCTTTACTACTCCACTTATCAAAGAGTTCAAGACCAATATCACTGCCTGCAAACTCATGGTGTAAAGCCATGCCAATATTTCGCCAATCATCGTACCCACAGTCTGGGTCGATATGATCTAGGCATTCTCGAATTTCAGCTGGTGAATGATTTGATATAGCTACTGTTTCAGTAAAAGACTCTTTCTTTACATGAGGGCGAGGTATGTCCCTTCCATTATGCTTAAACACGGCATCAATAAAATCCTGATCTGCTACTGTTAGTCGGTCGATGTGCTTAACATTGCAGACCTTGATCTTTCTTGGCCCACTTGGTGGCAGAATAATCAAAGAATGTCCTGTTCTAATATCAATTCGTTCTGGGTGTTTCTTACCATCATGTGAGTCTTGCTTAGCAAATGCATCAGGAGCCAATTTGTAATAACGATGTTCACCTCGAGATGTTGATACAACTAAACTGCATTCAAGATCATGCTCTGCTTCTAGTAACTCGATAGATTTAATAGCCTCAGGCGTATCAGCATCCAAAACAACAAAATGCTCATCAGTGATAGCACCAACTTCATGATCGGGATGCTCAGTCCAATGAGCTTTTATATGTTCTTCTGTTTGATGTTCCCCCTCCCAATAAGACCAAGGATCAACCGAGCGTTTCTCACTTGGTCGGATAGGAATTACAGTGAAACCAAAACGATGCCTTTTCAGTGCTTCATCAAGAAAGTTAGGCTTCCCAAGTCTTGGGAAGTTAAGGGGGATTTTGTTAATTTTGGCCATATTTATACCTTTATTTTTTATTCAATATAAAAGTGAAAAACTCACTTCTTAACAGCAACAGTAATCATGTTTAAAATGAGGCGCAACAGGGCCTTAGGAGCTGTTTTTAACGCTTCCTACTGGAGATTACTTAACACCTTAAAAAAATAAAACTCCAAGGTTTTGAGTGGCGTAACGTAGGAAAAATATATTTATTAAGCGTGGAAGTAATTACAACTAGGATGATGATGAATTTGTAATGATTAAAGCGCCCTTAATAGGAAGCTTTCCAAAATCACACCCTATTTTCTACAGCTTGAGTGAAGGAGCATCAAAAGTGTTTTTTACATAATCGCGCAAAAACATGGCTTTCTGAGTAGCCGGAACCTGAAATCCTGACAGCCTGAAAAATCGACAACCCCATCACAGGCAATCGATACTGACCAGTTTCTCAGATTTACAGAATTTCACCTTTTAGTGATTCCCCACAGAAAAAACAGAAGGCCCCGAAAGGCCTCCTTTTGTTACATGCACGGTCAATCTAATGGTTTAAGACCTAATTTCCTTCGTTTGTTTTTTAAGTAATCGAGTAGATACAGATAAAGTTCACCATCTGGATAGTTGAAACATTCACTATCAAGTATAGAAATCGCCGTCATTTCATATCTTTCATACTCTTCTTCGGCATTAGCAGGAGGGCCAGTAATACGAGCAACCGCTTCTTCCAGACGTGCAGAAACCTCTACTAGATCGTAGCTTGTCATGATGATGCTCCTTTTAATTAATGATTAGTGTGTAACGAAGTGTTACGGATGAATGTTGCTGGTGAGGTGTTACAGATATTGGTTAGTGAAAGTCGTAAGCCGAACCAATTAGGTCCGAATCAGATCCAGCTAACAGTTCAGCCTGTGACTGGATGGCACTAGATAGGTATTCATCATCAAGATCCCAATCGTTAGTTGTTGTCATCTCGATCGCTTGAAGAATGTAATTTTGATTGTTGTCCATGGTTGGTTCCTTTATTAGATATGTAGGCGAAAATGCCGAGAGCAGTTAATAGTGAAATGATGGGTATTGGATAAATGAACAGAAGCAGAGCGAACAGGCAGCTGTAGAAGCCATTAATTGACCTTAAGAACAGGCCCACGAATACTGAGATAGCTAGAATGGTGAGCAGCATTAAATCTCCTTATGAAAAAGGCTGAAAAGAGGCAAAAATTGGAAAGTTATTTAGTTACAACAAGTTAGTGAAGTGCGATATAGGGTCGCATGGGAAGTTTAGCTAATTTTGCAATAAGAGGAACTTGATTGTTTTCTTAGGGTTACGGAGGGGTTAAGCGTTAGACACCAGGGACAAGATATCCGTGCTTACTAAGGGTGAATGGCTGGTTATAGAGAGGGTTCTATGCTGACTTTTTGGTGCGTTTAGTTGTTGCTTTGAGTGATGATTTTAATGTGGCTTTATCTGGATCAAGGTTGACCCCGGCATCGATCAATTTATCCATCTCAGCCAAAAACTTCACGGGCTCAATGTATTCATGATTACGTCGCTTCCCTTTCAAGGTGGCAACGATACCTTCATGTTTAAGTGCTGCAAGAATAAAAGCCGATGTATTGGATGACTTCCCTTTCAGCAAACTCCACAAGGTAAATGATGTAATGCTGGAATCTACGGGCCAATCGCCAAATGCTTTCTGCATATCAGCTAAAGAAAGCCAATCTTTGTTGAAGAAGCCATTGCCTGAATTGGCTTTGATCCGGAAGTAGATGGCATTATCTTCATCACAGCCGATGTGATAGGTCAGGGTTTCTTTGCCAGATAAGGTTGGGCATGTGTCCTTTTTGATTATGCGTTTTTGCGTAGTTTCAATGGATGCTTTTAGTTTTGTGGTGTTGGTCATGGTGGTTCTCCTGTTGGTTTGTGGGATGTATAGATGGGATTGTGCATACGTTAGGTACAGATGGAGCTCACCTGTAGTAGTTGAAATGGTGACTTATGGGAAAATGGTTTGGGATGTGGCGGATTTAGTTAGGGAGTGAGGTTCTTCATATAAGATACCCATATTTTCGCAATGTTACTTATGAAAACACTTTCTAGGCTGTGATTAAAAGGGAGTTAAGACATAGTTTGACAGTCTCTTGCGTGCCAAAAGGGGTCATTCGTTTAACGGTATCTGGGCTTTTTTGTAGATGTGAATTAATTATTAGCCTTTAATCTATTGTTTTGTATCGATAGATCGATCTATACTCAAAGTTAGTAAAGCAAAATCATTTCTGAAATGGTCTCGAACCTTACTACTAATTTGGAAGGAAGCTTGGATGCATAACCGAATCTCACTTGCGTTTACCGTCGCAGTATTAGTCGTATCAGCTCAAGTTATTGGGGCTGATGATATTCAGGTTGTTGAGGAAGATGTCAATGCGCTGGTTCAGGAGGAATCAGACGGCTATCAGCTAGGCTCTTTTCTGGTGAAGCCTGAAGCATCAGTGTCTAGTGTCTATGATAGTAATATCTTTGCAACTCGCAAGGATGAAGTTGAAGATGACATTATGGTGATATCCCCCAGCTTAAATGTCAGTTCTATATGGGACCGACACATGCTGGCTCTTGATCTGGGAGGTGATTTTGGCCGTTACTCCACATTTGATTCAGAAGATTATGATGACTATTGGATAGATCTCGATGGTCGTTTTGATGTGACGGATAAAAGCAATATTTTTGGTGGTGTAGGTTATTCCAAAGAACATGAAGACCGCGGCTCTCCTGACGATAACCTAACCGGTAAAGCCCCCACAACTTTTGATTCTAGTACTGCCTATGCCGGGGTGAGTCACATTTGGGATAAGACGAAGCTGAGACTGGGTGGTACTTATGAAACACTGGATTTTGATAATTCAGGTTCACTCACAAACAAAGACCGCAATCGGAATTTGACTGGTGTCGGGGCACGACTGACTTATGCTTTACATCCTCAATATAGCGTGTACGGTCAGGGAATCTGGGATAAACGAGAATACGATGAACGCACTGATGACTTTGGTTTTCAACGTGATTCAGATGGTTACCGGGCAAACATTGGTATGTTAGCAACGTTTAACAATCGATTGAAAGGTGAATTCTTTTTAGGGTTTCTGCAGCAAGATTATGATGATCCTCGATTTTCCAACACCAGTACAGTTGATTTTGGTGGTAATCTAAACTGGCGCGCGGCACCGCGTACCACCATGACGGTCAATTTGGACCGAAGTTTGGAAGAAACCACGCTTGAGGACTCTTCTGGCTATTTAAATACCTCACTCAGCGGTAGTGTGCGGCATGAACTCACACCTCGAATCAATATCAATGCAAGTGTCTCTGCTGCCGAAGCAGATTACCAGTCAGTAAACCGAAATGATGAGTATTACAGTGCCCAGATCGGGATGCGTTATTATCCTAGTCCCCGCTGGTACTTGGGTGCTGAATACCGTTTACAAAAACGCGAATCGGATGTAAGGGAAGATATTAACAATCCGGCCAGTTCACAGGATCTGAATGACTATGATCGCAATCAAGTGTTTTTCACTGTGGGTATATTGTTACACCCTGTGAAGCCAAGCGCTTATTGGGATATGCCCTCAGGTGAAACACTGAGTTCAACCGAAGCGCAGTGGCAGGGTCTTTATGGTGGTGCCCAGCTGGGGCATGACACCCTTAATCTGCATACGAAAGGTGGCCGGGACACAGGCATAGATGTGGCTGAATACAGTAATTCTGGTGCCAGTGCCAGCTTGTTTGCCGGTTATGGTCTTTCTTGGGGTCGTTGGTATACCGCGTTAGAGGTTGATTACGAGAACAGTAATACTGACATTTACCATAGAAAATCCAAACTTAATAGCCGCACTTTAGAAGTAAAAAAAGATGACTCTTATGGGCTTGCCATACGAGGCGGATACCAATTGGCAACCGGCCCGTTATTGTATGGACGAGTCGGCGCAGCACGCACTGATTTTGATGTGTTTACAACTGTCAATAACAGAACAGAATTTGCAGATGATAACGATCACGAACAGACAGGTATCCGGTTAGGTTTGGGAACTGATATTCCCGTCAGTGAACATGTGTTTATTCGCCTAGACTACACTTACACCGATTACGACAGCTTCAATACCAACATCATCGACAGTGACGATAATCCACAATCAGAACGTTACAGTCCACGGGAAGATTTGTTCCATATCGGACTGGGCTGGCAGTTCGACGGATTTAGCAGTACCCGTCAAAAACAGGAAGTCGATTACACTGGAGTCTACGCTGGAACACATCTTGGTCATGGCGCTGTACAGTCCGATGCCACGGGTACCCACACTGACAGTGGCCCAGTATCTTCTTCTTTCACCGGTGATTTTGGTGATGATTCCGCTTTGACCGCTGGTATGTTTTTTGGTTATGGGGTAACGCTGAATAATTTTTACCTTGGGCTGGAAGGCGAACTGGAGGACTCCAATGCAGAATGGGATCATGAACGTTCCCCCAATGGTCGTAATTTCTCGGTAGAAAAAATGGGTACTCTGGGCCTCTCGTTACGGGGAGGTTACGTACTGAATAATGGGAGCTTACTCTACGCGCATGTCGGCAGAGCACGAACACGGTTCAATACAAGCTGGGTTAAGGGTGGTAACCGCCTTAATGATGTTGACCGGGATGACACGGTAACGGGTACTCGATTTGGAGTCGGCGCTGAACTACCACTCACCCGTACAGTATTTGCCCGTTTAGATTACAGTTATACAGACTATGATAGCTATGATTTTGTAACCAGTCACGGAGCAGCTGACAGAATGAAATTTGATAATAGTGAATCATTGTTTCGATTAGGATTGATGGTACGTTTTTAAGGGGAAGCAGCTGAAAAATAACTTGCCAACATACTGATATTCTAGGTTTTTTGGTATTTTACTGATCTGGATCAACTGTCAGTCTGATTACCCTTGAAACGATAGGATTTAGGACTAATATTAAAGGTAGAACTATTAGAATCACACTAATAGACAGTATGTAAATATTATTAATTAGGAGAAGTAAAATGAAAACACCGTCATTCACCAAAAAACGAACTGTTATCTCTGGTATAGCAGTATTGAGTTTACTTTCTGCACCGATATTAATGGCTGACACTTTTATATCTGGTGGCGTCGAAGCAGGAATTATCTCCATAGCGGCTAATGGAGCATCAGACGGAGATAAAGGACATAAAGGAACTGGATCAAAACAAAAGGGTGCCGGTGATAGCACTGAGCATGGCCAGCAAGGCGGCAAGAAAGGCATGGACAAAGTCCTTGAAGGCGATGACGATTCTGATCGTCCAGCATGGGCTGGCGGCAATCCAACGGAAAACCCGCACTCTGGCGGTGGTGAAGGTAAGCCCGCTGATGCTGGAACGATGAAAGGTGATGACTATGGTGATCTTATTGTACTGTTGAGAAACCCAATAACAGGCGAACCAATCACCGATGCGAATGGCGAATATTTAGTTTGTCTTGATGCCGCTTGCACAAGCACTGTACCAACAGTTGATGGCGAAGTTCCGGAAGGTGTAGTGGCTCTTGAAGTGGACTTTGGTCGTGCTTCTGTTGGCCGTGCACCAAGTAAAGTTACAGACCACTCTTTGACAGAAGCGATTGACAAGTTGACAGCAGAGGGTGCAGTTATCACTCAGGATGAAGCTGGACGCATTACCATCACAATTGATGGTGTCTCTAGCACAATTGATTCCCCACTTGAAAATTTAGCCTTGTATATCGATCTGATGACTGGCTTAGCGAGTGATGCTACTTCAGCTACAGAGGAAGCATTAGGTAGTTTGGCAACTTTGGAAACCGCGGCATCTTTACTTGCTGGCGTTGCCGACAAAACAGGTGATATTACCATCGATTATGTCGTATATAACAACGTCATTGTGGATGTTGTGGAATCAGGTGATTACTATGATTTTTCAAGCTTCACATATGTCAGGTCTTTCCCAACTGACTACAGTTATTTTTACACACCAGACGGTGGTGTCACAGTGTTAAGTGCAACTTTAAATGTTAATGACTATCTGGATGCAACCAATGGAACACTCCCAACTGATGGTGGTGTCACATTGTTTACAGCAGCGGCCGATGATGCAGTAGAAGTCATTGAGCTGGTCCATACTCAGATTCATGAAGGGATTTTACCTGGCACAATTACACCTTAATTGTTCTTATTACTTGTTAAGGTTGATTTACTAAAGGAGTGCGGGTACCGAAAATGGTTGCCCGTGCTTTTTTAATGAGGACATTACTATGAGCAGACATTTTGGACGCAAAGTTTTGTTTCATTACCTACCTTCATTTGTGATGGCTATCGTACTGAGCACTATGGGGACGATAGAGTCAGATGAGACCAGTTTTAACTGGTGGTCATCTGCCTATGCAAATGAGTCAGGTCATAGTGGAGGTCACAAGGGCGGTCGTGGTGGTGGCCATGACAGCGGCCATACAGACCATGACAGTGACGAAGGTGATGACCACGGCAGTAGCGGTCATTCTTCTGGTCGTAAAGGTTATGGCAGTCGAGGTGGCGGTCATAGCCATGACATTGCAAGGGGCGGTGGTAAGGCAGTTGAATCTCGTATTTTCTCTGGTCGACGACCAGTCTGGGCACAGGAAGGAATACCGGAAGTGGAATTGGGCCGCCTAAATGTGTCTCGCGCACCCGGTCGAGTATTGGCACGTGCTGAAGATGAAGCATTGGCAACCTATTTGGAAGAAATGGCAACCCTTTATAACCTGTCTGCTGATGCAGCTGCTAGCCTCCTAGAATCTAATTTTCGTGGTGTGAGCCGTTACGATTCACCGTTACAGAATCTAGCCTTATATAAGGATGTAATGATCTTTGGTGATACTCAGCTAAGAGGAATAGATTCGAGTGTTGTACCGGCCAGCCAGCTTGATCTAGCTGCAATATTCTTAGGATCGGCTTCAGACAAAACTATTCCGATTAGTGAGGATACCGTCACGGCTTTAAACCGTATTTTAGGGCTTATAGAATTAAGTTCTGATGACCGAAATATTTTAGCAACTAAGGCTGAGACAGTTCGACAAGCTATTTTAATCGGTCACGGACCAACGGAAGAACACTGAATGAAGGTTAAAAAAAGTGGTCAACCGTCATGACAGAGAAGCTACTGCCTGAAATCAGTGACGAATCACTGACTACTATTTTAGAGCTAATAAGTGATGGCATATGGGACTGGAATGCCAATACCGGTTATGTTTATAGAAGTCCAGGCTGGTACGTAATGCTTGGCTATGATGTCGATGCTTTTAAAAGCACTGTTTCCACATGGGAAAGTGTTATTCACCCTGATGACTTTAATCGTGTTATGGCTCACTTTGATAGTTATATCACACACAAATCACCTACTTATCAAATCGAGTATCGTTGCCGAACTAAGCGTGATGATTATTTGTGGATAGAAGATCGTGGCAAAGTCGTCGACTGGAATGAAGATGGATCTGTTGGCAGAATGATTGGTGCTCACCGTGACATCAGTGCTACAAAACTATTGGAGCTAGAAAGGGAGGCGAAAAGTTTAACTCTACAAGAACATGTTGATTCAAGGAATCAAGAGTTAATTGAAGTTAATAAGCGACTTGCGATAAAGATACGCGAAGTAGAGATTTTGGCGACAACTGATGCACTAACG
>CAJQOM010000006.1 GCA_905479985.1 uncultured Gammaproteobacteria bacterium
ATTGATTGCTGAGGCAGTATTAGCCTTAGAGATGGGCGCAGATGCTGAAGATATTGGAATGACGATCCATCCTCATCCGACCTTGTCTGAGACCTTGGGTTTTGCAGCTGAGATGGCGGAAGGTAATATTACTGACTTGATGCCACCTAGAAAAACCTTGCACTCTAAATAACTGAAATGCGACCTCGTTACGCTATCGTGGCGAGGCTTAAAACCATCTTCACAGGAATGTCAGTCGTTGGTTCAAATTAAGCGTGGGTCAATGAAGCCAAATCATACTGCACTAAAACCACCGCTCAAGTGGGCAGGGGGCAAACGGTGGCTGATGCCAATGTTAGCGCAGATATGGGCTAAGCACCAACATCGCCGCTTAGTAGAACCCTTTTGCGGAGGCCTATCTGTTGCCCTAGGCTTACAACCTCAAACAGCGCTATTAAATGATGTCAATCCTGCGCTAATTAATTTCTACCAACAATGCCAGAAAGGCTTGAAGGTTGATATTGACTTAGAAAATGATGAAATCCTTTATTACCAACATCGCACGTTATTTAATGCGTTAAATCAGCAAGGTATTGAGATTAATAAAGCGGCACAATTATTTTATTACCTCAATAGAACAGGCTATAACGGACTATGTCGTTTCAATCAGTCTGGTGGTTATAACGTACCTTTCGGCCGTTATAAAACGATCAATTACCAACAAGATTTTTTTCACTATCAACAGCAATTAAATCAATGGCAATTTACCCAGCAAGACTTTGCTGAACTCGCGATTGAAGATGATGATTTTATTTATGCTGATCCACCTTACGATGTGCCATTTCGGCAATATGCCCAAAAAGGATTTGATTGGGAAGATCAAGAGCGCTTGGCTGTCTGGCTAGCACAGCATAAAGGGCCAGTTCTAGTTTCAAATCAAGCAACCCCAAGAATTAAAGAATTATATAAAGATTTAGGCTTTAAATTAAAATACATTGATGCACCAAGGCGTATAAGCTGCAAAGGGAATGGCCGGCAAGATGCGAAAGAAGTATTGGCATCACATGGACTTTGATACAATAGCAGCCTATTTAAAAATCACGTTTTTACAGGAATACACAGCGCATGTCTGAACAGCCATCTCAAATCAAAAAAGTCGTCCTTGCATACTCAGGCGGCCTTGATACGTCAGTTATCTTAAAGTGGCTTCAAGATGTGTACGATTGTGAAGTCGTCACGTTTACAGCCGATATTGGTCAAGGTGAAGAGGTTGAGCCCGCGCGTGAAAAGGCCAAATCATTAGGCATTAAAGAAGTCTATGTTGAAGATTTACGCGAAGAGTTTGCGAGAGAGTATGTTTTCCCAATGTTCCGCGCCAATGCGATTTACGAAGGCGAGTATTTGTTAGGAACATCAATCGCTAGGCCGTTGATTGCAAAGCGTTTAATTGAGATCGCTAAAGAAACGGGTGCTGAAGCAGTTTCACATGGTGCCACCGGTAAAGGCAACGACCAAGTGCGTTTTGAGCTAGGTGCGTATGCTCTAAACCCAGATATTAAAGTGATCGCACCTTGGCGTGAATGGGGTTTGAATTCTCGTCAAAAGCTACTCGATTATGCTGAAAAACACAGTATTCCAGTTGAAATGAAGCGGGGGACTAAATCACCTTATTCTATGGATGCTAACTTACTCCATATTTCCTATGAAGGGGATATTTTAGAAGACCCATGGAATGAACCTGAAGACGGTATGTGGCGTTGGAGTGTTTCTCCTGAAGAAGCACCTGATACAGCAACCTATATGGAGCTGACTTATCACCAAGGTGATATTGTCGCGATTGATGGTGAAGCAATGTCGCCAGCAACCGTGATGACATATCTTAATAAAGTGGGCGGAGAAAACGGGATTGGCCGCCTAGATATCGTTGAAAACCGCTATGTCGGGATGAAATCTAGAGGCTGTTACGAAACACCAGCTGGCACAATTATGTTGCCTGGACATCGCGCGATTGAGTCACTGACATTAGATCGCGAAGTGGCCCACTTGAAAGACGAATTAATGCCCAAATATGCCAGCCTTGTTTATAACGGCTACTGGTGGTCTCCCGAGCGTGAAATGCTACAAAAAATGATTGATGCATCACAGAAAACAGTGAACGGTTTAGTTAGAATGAAGCTATACAAAGGGAATGTAACTGTCGTAGGTCGTTCATCAGAAGAAAATAGCTTGTTTGACGAGTCCATTGCTACATTCGAAGAAGATGATGGCGCATATAATCAACAAGATGCAGAAGGCTTCATTAAGTTAAATGCATTGAGATTGAGGATAGCTGCCAAAAACCGCTAGCCTGGCCAGTTAATGTTTCCATATTTCAACTGAGAGAATATGGTGCAACAAGAAGAGAATCAAAAGTCAGCGGAGTACATGCGTTTAGCGGTGCCTTTAATGACGAAGTATGGCATAGCGATGACGCCACAGAACTATGCCGTTTGGTATGAATATGTCTCTGGCGCCAATATGCAATTGAGCGAAACGATTGATATCGATTTAGCGGAACTAGGTACCTTCACGAATCAACGTACGACAGAGCTTTATAATCGATTTTTAGGTCCTGAAAAAGAAGAACTTAATTTGCTCGATCAGCGTGCTGATTTACGCCTTTTATTACAAGAAATTCAAAAGTTTGCTAAAAAAGGGTCAAGTGCCGCTTCAGAATCGACAGAACAGTTAGCTGAAGCCTTAGCAAAATTGCATCCAGAAATGTCACGTGATCAGATTCATGATGTTATCCAAGATGTTATGGCGGAAACGAAACAAGTAATGTCATCTAGCCAACAGTTAACGGATCGTTTAAATGCGGCGATGGCAGATATTGAAGAAATTAAAGCAGATATTAACGATACTAAAAAAGAAGCAAAGACAGATCGTTTGACGGGGCTGGCAAATCGCAAAGCCTTTGATGAAAACATTCAGCTTACGGTTGCTGAAGCGGAACAATCAACAGAAAACTTATGCATTATTTTCTGTGATTTAGATTTATTTAGAGAATTAAATGCCAAGCATGGTCATTTGCTGGGAGATCAAGTATTAAAAATAGTGGCAAATATCATTAAAGCAACCGTTAAAGGGCGTGATTTTGTTGCGCGCTACGGTGGCGAAGAGTTCACCATTACGTTGAAGAATACGTCGATTGAAGATGCCAAAGTCATTGCTGGCGTCATTGGTAAAGAAATAGCCGCAAAACGAATTCAACGTAAAGATAGCAAAGAGCCTTTAGGTCAGATCACAATGTCATTTGGTGTAGCAAGCTATTGTAAGTCAGAAGGGGTAGATAGTTTCCTTCAACGTGCAGATCGGGCCGTGTACCAGTCTAAACGTAATGGCCGAAATATGACTTCAGAAGCAAACCCACCGATTATTTAGTCTGGCTTAAAACCCATCTACCATTAAGACCTCATCCAGTGGCAGCTGACCTGAACGGGGGCGTGCATCATCTTTTTTCTTGCCGACAGTAATCATCATCGTGATGATATGGTCATGCGGTAAGTCGATAATTTTAGCGACTTTATCAAAATCAAACCCATCCATTGGACAACTGTCGTAGCCCATTTCCTTTGCCATTAACATAATGCTCATCGCAGCAATACTGGCAGAACGTAAACACTCATCACGCTGGGCTTGATGGTGGTTGGTATAGTAATCAGCAATTGCGGGTAATAGGAAGTCTTGAACATCTTGCGGTGCATCGCGCCAGTAGCGTTCAGGTTGTTTTTCCCAAGCATTTAAATCAGCACAGAGTATTAATAACAATGAGGCATCAGTGACTTGTGCTTGCTCCCAACTGGCTGTTTTAATTTGCTGTCGTCTGGTCGTGTCGACCACTCGCACAAAGCGCCAATGTTGAACATTAAAAGCAGTCGGGGATAAGATGACATGAGACATTAACTCCTGTATTTCGGCTTCCGTCATTTCATGGTCAGGATCAAAATGTTTGACTGACCGACGACTGACGATCGCTTCTTTAATGTTCATAAACTCTCTTTGGATAAGGGCTAAAGTTGATCTACTTTAATGTAGATATGTTGTTGCTTTTTGACATGGCTATTATATTGCGTAGCGCCATATTTTCGAATGTCTTTCTTATTATCAATTTGGCCTAATTCGAGCCAAGTGCCGGCGGGACCAGATAAACTGGTGACAATTTGACTACTGTTAAGAATGCCACTTTGGTTAGAAAACTCGCTAAAACGAGGATGAATATCGAGTGTGACATGATGATTGGGTAAAATACGGGCAACTGCTCTAAAACCACTGTTGATATTCAGATATTGCGTGTCGGTTTGCACGGCCAAATCGCCATCATTACGCAGTACGAGGTATTGTTCAGACTGAGGGATATCTTGGCCCATATCAATAAAAATAGGCTTATTGGCTAAGCCTTGCGCTTGGTAATATTGTTCATCATTTTTGCTATCTTGCGTCGACCAACGTTGAATCGAAACTGAGCCGGATAAATCACGGTCACGTACATCGACGTTGGCAGAAATCTGTTGCTGCTCAGTATCATGCAATACATCATAGGTTTTTAACACGGTAACGCGTAGCCGTTGTGGCGGGGTATCGAGTTTTTTGATTAAGGTTTTTATTTGTCTTAAAGCGGCTGCATCAGCTTTCACAATAATAAAATCATTAAACGCCCGTGCCGTGGCTTTCTCAGGCAAAAATGCTTGGATCTCAGGTAACACTTCAACAGCCAAGCGATGATTAAGTTGAATCGTTTCAATTCGGACATCAGCATAGACAGCACTACTAAAAAGTGCGAAGAGAGCAAACAAGATATTTTTCATAACGTTAACCGCCTTGTCATCAAATCGGGATTGCCATGATCCCAAACTGTATTAAATAACTGTTGTAATTGCCTATTTTTAGAGACATCATCAAAACTGGCATGCCCGAGATAGCGACCTGCAGTCTGACCATACAAATAGGCATCATCATCGATTAATAAAAAGGTCTGTTTTATGGCTTTATATTGTTCACTCACCGTTCTGATTTCGATTGAACTAGTCAGCTTTTGTGCTAATGCGATCACGCGATGACCTTGCGAGATAGCCTGTTGACTATCATGCACAAGAAAGCGGGCTTGGGCATGGGGTGTACGCCGTGAAAATGCACTGAGGCTAGTGACTACTTCGGCATGATCGAGGAGGACATTATCCAACGTCATCCCTAAAAAACAGATACTTCTTTTTGCCTGCTGAATAAGTGATATCGCCAATTCAGCAGCACGCTCCCGACCATCAAAATGAATGGTGGTGTCAGCGGACATTAGCAGTTACGTGCTTGCTCAGCAGCATTACCAATATAATTAGCTGGCGTAAGTTGGCGTAATTGGTCTTTGACCTCATCAGGCAAATCCAAGTCATCGATAAAAGCGGACATAATAGCTTCATTGACTCTTTGACCACGCGTTAAGTCTTTTAGTTTTTCATAAGGATTTTCAATGCCATAACGCCGCATCACCGTTTGAATGGGTTCAGCTAATACTTCCCAGTTGGTATCAAGGTCAGCCAACATCGCATTGGGGTTTGCCTCTAGTTTACTAATGCCTTTCAATGCTGAGCTATAAGCCAATAACGAATGGGCAAAGCCGACACCTAAATTACGTAACACGGTTGAATCAGTTAAATCACGCTGCCAACGAGAGATAGGTAACTTGATCGCTAAATGATCGAATACAGCATTAGCAATACCTAAGTTACCTTCAGCATTTTCAAAATCGATCGGGTTCACTTTGTGTGGCATCGTTGATGACCCAATTTCACCTTTCACGGTTTTTTGTTTGAAATAACCGATTGAGATGTAACTCCAGATATCACGACTAAAATCGAGTAACACGGTGTTAAACCGGATCATGGCCTGGAATAACTCCGCCATATAATCATGGGGTTCAATTTGGGTTGTATATTTATTCCAACGTAAGCCTAAGCCAGTGACAAATGCATGCGCCATCATCGGCCAATCAACATTAGGGTAGGCCGAAAGGTGGGCATTGTAGTTACCAACAGCACCATTCATTTTACCGTAGAGTAAAACAGCGGCAACGTGTGTCCGTTGTAATTCGAGCCGTTGAACGACATTGGCAATTTCTTTACCTAATGTGGTGGGAGAAGCCGGTTGACCATGTGTCCGTGACAACATAGGGGTATCAGCATGGTCATGTGCCAATTGTCGGAGTGTGCCAACAATAGTATCCATTTGAGGCAAAATCACTTCTTCCCGGGCTTGCTTGAGCATAATGCCGTAAGCCGTATTATTGATATCCTCAGAGGTGCAGGCAAAATGAACGAATTCACTGACCTTATTGAGTTCATCATTGGCTTTGAACTTGCGTTTAATAAAATACTCAACCGCTTTCACATCATGGTTGGTTTCACGTTCAATGTCTTTAATCTCAGCCGCATCTTCAACGGAAAAGTTGAGAATCATATTATTGATAAATGTTTCAGCATCAGCGCTCAATTTTGGCACTTCAGCAATATCGGCATTTGCTCCGAGCAGATGTAACCATCGCAACTCGACCTCAACCCTTGCCCGTAATAAGCCATACTCGCTAAAGAAAGGGCGTAATGACTGTGTTTTGTCAGCATAACGGCCGTCAATAGGGGATATTGCGGTTAAAGGGGACAGATCCATGAAAACTCCAGTAAATAATCAGCTAAAAACAAGCGACAAATTATATCAGATCCGCGTTTTTGCCACGTTGGATTAAGTGAGATTATGATATTTAAGGTAAAATAGTCTTTTGCTACCCCAATATTCGGAGACAATTGCGTGCTGAAAGCCTATCAAGACCACGTTGAACAACGCGCCCAGGAAGGGTTACCACCGTTACCACTAGATGCAGAACAAGTAACCGCCTTAATTGCACTGCTCAAACAAGCGAAAAATAAAGACAGTGAACAATGTCTTGAGTTATTGATTCATCGCGTGCCACCTGGTGTTGATCAAGCAGCTTACGTTAAAGCGGGCTTTTTAACGGATGTCGCTAAAGGTAATGTGAGCTGTGATTTAATTGATGCCGTCAAAGCAACACAATTACTCGGCACAATGATGGGGGGTTACAACATTGATGCCTTAATTGCATTATTGGACATGCCCGAAACAGCCGATGCTGCCGAAAAAGCGTTGTCTAAGACCTTGCTTATCTATGATGCCTATCATGATGTGATTGAAAAAGCCCAAACCAATGATCATGCGAAAAGAGTCGTAGAAGCTTGGGCCAATGCTGATTGGTTTGAAGCACGTCAGCCATTGGCAGACAGCATCACCGTCACTGTATTCAAAGTCCCCGGCGAAACCAATACCGATGATTTGTCACCCGCAACAGACGCTTGGAGCCGACCTGATATTCCGCTTCACGCCAAAGCGATGCTGGTCAGTAAAATGCCGGATGGTCTTGAGCTCATTGAAACGCTAAAACAAAAAGGACATCCACTCGCCTATGTTGGCGATGTTGTAGGAACGGGTTCATCTCGTAAATCTGCGATTAACTCAGTGCTTTGGCATATGGGGGATGATATTCCTTATGTCCCGAATAAACGCCAAGGTGGTGTGATTCTCGGCGGTAACATTGCGCCGATCTTTTTCAACACCGCAGAAGATTCAGGTGCCTTACCAATAGAGTGCGATGTTCAATTGCTTGAAATGGGCGATGTCATCACGATTCATCCATTTGAAGGCAAAATCACCAATGAAGCGGGTGAGGTGTTATCAACATTTAAACTCCGCCCAACCACGATCGCCGATGAAGTCAGAGCCGGGGGGCGCATCCCGTTGATTATTGGTCGCGGCTTAACGGATCGCGCGCGTGAAACATTGAATTTACCCGCATCAGAGGTTTTCGTTCGGCCTGTGGCGCCAGATGATACTGGAAAAGGTTTCACGCTCGCACAGAAAATGGTCGGTAAAGCGTGTGGTGTTGAGGGTGTTCGCCCTGGCACATATTGTGAGCCTAAGGTCACAACTGTCGGTTCACAAGACACCACGGGGGCGATGACACGAGATGAGTTGAAAGAATTAGCGTGTCTAGGATTCTCAGCTGATTTAGTGATGCAATCTTTCTGTCACACAGCCGCTTATCCAAAGCCCGTTGATATCAAGTTACAGCATGAGCTACCTGACTTTATCAGTACCCGTGGCGGCGTATCTTTACGACCGGGTGATGGCGTGATTCATTCATGGTTAAACCGGATGATTCTGCCTGATACAGTCGGTACTGGTGGTGATTCACATACCCGCTTTCCAATGGGGATTAGTTTCCCAGCGGGTTCGGGTTTAGTTGCTTTCGCTTCGGCGTTAGGTGTGATGCCAATCGATATGCCAGAGTCTGTATTAGTGCGATTTAAAGGCGAGATGCAGCCTGGGATTACCTTACGTGATCTGGTTAATGCCATTCCTTATGCCGCAATTCAGAAAGGCTTATTGACGGTTGAGAAGAAGGGCAAGAAAAATATTTTCAATGGCCGGGTATTAGAAATAGAAGGCTTACCAGATTTGAAAGTCGAACAAGCGTTTGAATTATCAGATGCCTCAGCAGAACGTTCTGCTAATGGTTGCACAGTCCATTTGAATAAAGAACCCGTCATTGAATTCTTAAATTCAAATGTCGCTTTATTAGAATGGATGATTGCCGAAGGCTATGAAGATGCACGCAGTCTTCAACGTCGTATCGATGGTATGAAAGCGTGGTTAGAGAACCCAGAATTAATGGAACGTGATGCTGATGCAGAATATGCTGAAGTGATCGAAATTGATTTAGCAACGATTACAGAACCGCTATTGGCTTGCCCGAATGATCCAGATGACATCAAACCGCTATCAGAAGTCGCTGGCGCAGAGATCGATGAAGTCTTTATCGGTTCATGCATGACCAATATTGGTCATTACCGTGCTGCCGGTAAAGTGTTAGAAGGCTTGGGTAATTTACCGACAAAATTATGGATCGCACCGCCAACGCGAATGGATCAACGCCAGTTGACGGAAGAGGGAATATACAGCACCTTTGGCCGTGTTGGTGCACGGACTGAAACACCGGGTTGTTCTTTATGCATGGGTAATCAGGCGCGGGTAGCAGATGGCGCGACCGTGGTGTCGACTTCAACACGTAACTTCCCAAACCGCTTGGGTAATGGGGCAGATGTCTACCTTTCTTCGGCAGAGTTAGCGGCTGTCGTAGCAAGTATCGGTCGTCTACCGACACCGGCTGAATATCTAGAAAAGGTCGCGGGTATTGAACCAATGTCTGAAGAGATTTACCGTTATCTTAATTTCCATGAAATTGCGGAATATAGCGCTGTTTCAGAGTAAAAGACGTAGGTCGGAAAGTAATTAAAAAAAGGCCGCTTCTGTTATACAAAAGCGGCCTTTTTTTATTGAGTTAGATGAGTGATAACTCAAAGTGATGATTGAAGATCATCTGTAATGGCGGATATTTTCTTTGACTGATAAAGGAACTGCCAGTAGCGTCCGCCTTTTTGCTGCCAAATAATCGCAGAACGAATGCCGGCTAATAATAAAGCACGAATCAAATTAGCGTTGCTACTAATTTCCAAATAACGTTCCTCACCATACACTTGGATAAAAGGGGTGAGGTTACTGATAGTACGTTTATAAATATCGGCTAAACGGGCGATGACTTGCGGGTGTGCAATATCATCAAAGTAGTCGATATGTTGAGGCAGTTGATCAATTTCAAGTGTGAGCGAGTTCATTACTGGCCCAGCCTTGGCTAATTTACGCTCTAATCTCAATAAATTAACGGCAGTTTGAATTTGAGTAATTTGATGTTTGGTTTTGCGTTCGTTGAGCTGAATACTGAGTTGTTCAAAACCCAGTGTTAAGTTTTCCAGACCACCGTAAACGGCTTCAGTAGAATCCGATTCAGTCACTAATATACTATTCAATAACGGCAAAACAGCAGTTGAATCGACACTGCCTGTATTAGCAATATTATGGACTAAATGGACTGTTTGCATCACCGCGGCAAGGGCAATTGTCCGTTCTCGTTCTTGCTGCTTATAATGAATCATGGATGTATGCCCGGCGCGTCAGTTCGGACAATAATACCACCGCCAAGACAATTATCATTTTGATAAAACACCACAGACTGGCCTGGCGTCACAGCACGTTGCTCGTCTTCGAAAGTGACATGGAGTTCGCCCTGCTCGTCTTGTGTAATGACACAAGCTTGATCACTCTGGCGGTAACGTGTTTTAGCGGTTGCATGGCATGGGAAAGCCGGTGGCTCGCCAGCAACCCAAGACAATTGTTCTGCAACAAGCGATTGGCTATGTAACCAAGGGTGGTCACCTTGAACAACATAAAGTACTTTGTTTTCCATATCTTTACCCGCAACAAACCAGGGTTCGCCCGTACTGTCTTTACGACCACCGATGCCTAAGCCTTGTCGTTGCCCTAGTGTGTAATACATTAAGCCATTATGTTGACCGATAGTTTCACCCTCAGGTGTGCGCATTTCGCCGGGTTGAGCAGGAATGTAGCGGCTTAAAAACTCACGAAAATGGCGTTCGCCAATAAAACAAATGCCAGTACTGTCTTTTTTATCATGGGTGATAAACCCCGCTTGTTCAGCAATGCGGCGTACTTCAGGTTTAGGCAGTTCACCTAAAGGAAACAAAGTCCGTGATAGCTGCGATTGGCCAAGGGTATATAAGAAGTAACTTTGATCTTTATTGTGATCTAAGCCTTTTAATAAGCGATAAGTGTCGCCTTGCTTCTCGACCCGAGCGTAATGGCCGGTTGCAATAAGGTAACCACCCAATTTCATAGCATGATCGAGAAAGGCTTTAAATTTGATTTCACGATTACATAAAATATCTGGGTTAGGTGTGCGACCCGCACGGTATTCATCTAAAAAATGCTTGAAAACATGGTCCCAGTATTCCATGGCAAAATTAGCTTCATTAAAGGGGATACCGACCGTATTTGCAACGGACTGAGCATCTTTGCGATCATCTTCAATCGTACATTCGCTTTCATCGGCGAAGTCGACCCAGTTTTTCATGAATAAGCCTTCAACATCATGATCTTGTTGATGAAGCAATAAAGCGGCAACCGAAGAATCAACACCACCGGATAGGCCTACAATGACTTTGTTATTTTCAGACATATTTAATTGTGTAATAAAGAAAGAGGATAACGTTGACCAGCCAGATAATCCGTTAAACAATCAGCGACTAATGGGCTGCGGATATCAGCGTGTCTGGCCTTGAATTCGGCTTGGCTTAGCCACAATGCCTGATGAATATCAGGATCTAAAGCTTGGTGTTCGTCGTGCTGAATTAAGTCACCCGAAAAGCAATAGCGAATATAAGTGTCACCTTGTGGCACTTGCCAGCGGTATATGCCGACAATTTCACGAGGCTCAAATTGCCAGGCTGTTTCTTCTTGGGTTTCTCTGATCACTGCGTCAATCAGGCTTTCGTTGTTTTCGAGGTGACCGGCGGGCTGGTTGAGGGTCATTTTGGCGTTGATCATTTCTTCGACGAACAGAAAGCGCTGGTTTTGCTCTATTACGGCGGCGACGGTGGTTCTGGGTGTCCAAATCATCGGAAGATTTTACCACGGAAGGGACCGCGATGGCGCGCCATTTTCCGGGGTCTAAATCGGTTAATGTCCAGTCGCCAATAGCGGCGCGGACTAAACGCAGAGTAGGGTGGCCTACTGCCGCTGTCATACGCCGGACTTGCCTGTTTTTACCTTCGGTTATTTTGAGTTCAAGCCATTGTGTTGGAATGGTTTTACGTTCACGAATGGCAGGAATACGCGGCCATAAATCAGGGGGGAAGATTAAACGTGCTTCAGCGGGTTGTGTTAATCCATCCTTTAGCTGAACGCCTTGTCGTAATTGACTAATCGCATGGTCATCAGGAACCTGTTCTACTTGCACCCAATACGTTTTGGCCAACTTATGTTGTGGATCACTAATGCGATGTTGCAATGCGCCAGAGTCCGTCAGGAGCAAGAGTCCTTCACTATCGCGATCTAACCGTCCAGCAGGGTAAACATCAGTAAGCGGTATAAAATCTTTTAATGTCTGACGGCCTTCACCATCAGTGAATTGGCTAAGGACATCGTAAGGTTTATTAAATAAAATCAGTTGCGGCATGAATTTCGGATGTAATAGCAGGCATAGATTATGATAAAATATCCCATTTTTATAAGCCACAAGTGCATTTTTATGGCTTTCGGAAAAATCAGAATACCAGAAAATGGCGCTATAATTCGGTGGAAATGCTGAAATGGTCGGTGGCGAATCTCGAAACTGTAGTGTTGCCGCTGCGGTCGTTATCCAACAAAATGTTTAAGGAATAGAAATGAAAGTCGCAGAAAATGCAGTTGTAGTGATTGATTACACATTAAAAGACAATGCCGGTGAAGTGATTGATAGTTCAGAAGGTGCAGGTCCGTTAGCCTATCTACATGGTGCGGGCAATATCGTTGAAGGACTAGAAGAAGCTTTAGCAGGTAAAGAAGCGGGCGCAGAAGTACAGGCGAGTATTGAGCCTACAAAAGCGTATGGCGAGCGTCATGAAGATATGAAGCAAGAAGTACCAAAAGAATTGTTTGGCGGTGTTGAAAATATCGAAGCCGGCATGCAATTCCAGTCTGAAACAGATCAAGGCCCGGTTTTAGTGACCGTGGTAGAAGTAACAGATGAAATGGTCACAGTGGATGGTAATCATCCTTTAGCGGGTGTGCATTTGAACTTTGATGTTACGATTCGTGAAGTGCGTGAAGCAACAGCTGAAGAACTAGAAAATGGCCATGTCCATGGCGAAGGCGGACATCAGCACTAAGGTTGCTAGACTGCCCAGTTAAAAAGGCAGGCTTTAGCCTGCCTTTTTAGATCATAGCGAGACATAACGAAAGAAAATATGACACTAGAACAAACACTTAATACTGAATTTTCGATTCCGGATCACTTACGGTTTGAAACAAATGCGTCTGGCATTGTGATGGCGATGATCGAGAATCAATATGCAAAAGTGGTTATATCGACTTATGGTAGTCATATTGTGTCTTACTTACCTAAGGGTGAAACAGAAGATGTCTTCTATTTAAGTGAACAAGCTATATTTGGTGAAGGTAAAGCGATACGCGGCGGCATACCCATTTGCTGGCCATGGTTTGCAGACGATAAATCGGGCCTTGGTAGACAGGCCCACGGTTTTGCACGTAATGTGCAGTGGAAAGTGCTAGCAACACAGGCAGGTGATGATGGCAGTACGGCCATTAAATTGGGTTTAAAGCAGACCGAGAGCAGCTTAGCGCTATGGCCGCACTCATTTGAGTTAGTATTTGATATCGTTGTTGGGGAAGCATTAACAGTCAATTTGACGACGAAGAATGTGGGCCAACAACCGATCATAATAAATCAAGCTTTACATACTTATTTCAAAACCAGTGATATTGAAGATATCGAAATCCAAGGGCTTAATGATGTCACCTACTTGAATAAGTTAACGGCTTTTTCAGCGTCTAAGCAACAGGGTGACATCACCGTTAAGGGAGAGATTGATCGGGTTTATATTGATGTGCCTAAAACAGTGACGTTAATCGATAAGGGCTATGGCCGAGATATCACCATCAGTGGTCAAGGTAGTAACTCCACCGTTGTTTGGAATCCAGGGCCAGAGACAATCAAACCTTTCTCAGATTTACCCAATTCAGCTTATCAGGCCTTTATTTGTATAGAAACAGCCAATGCATTAGATGATATTGTTACCATTGCTGCAGGTGAGAGCCAGTGCTTAACGGCGAGTTATCAAGTGAACAAACGACCAAATTAAGACGTTGTTTTCCAGTCTTGGCGTAACTGAGACCGATTAATATAAAGCCATTGCAAGGCGATAATGGGAATAGCTGACAAGATTTTTCCATCGAGCAATAGTTGATACGCGGCATCAAAAGTCATTGCAGTGACCGAAATATCCTCATCTTCAGAAGCCAAACCATGCAAGCCGCCAACATCGCGGGTATCAACTTTGCCGCAGAATAAGGTCAGTAATTCAGACGTACCACCTGGCGATGTGAAAAACTCACTGATCTTAATCAATGTTTCAATGTCGCAATTGGCTTCTTCAAGCGATTCACGGTGGGCTACGTTTTCAGCCGTTTCGCCTTCCTCAATCGCACCCGCTACGATTTCTAACAGCCAAGCTTGTTCTGCCGGCAATTGGAGTGCCCCCATTCGAAACTGTTCAATCATGACCACTTCATCGCGGTCAGGATCATAAAGTAAAACGGCAACACAATTACGACGGTGAAACACTTCACGGGTGATAGTTTGACTCCAGCCACCTTTGTACAGCGTATGCCTAAGATCAAATTGCTTGACGCTAAAAAAACCTTGAAAAGGGGTGGCTTCCTTGAGGATTTCGAACTTTTTTTCCGTCATTTATTTAACCAGTAAAGTAAAAGGTGTTTAGTCAGAAACTGCAGTTTTATGCGGTTTAAGTGTAAAAGCATTATCGGTATCGATACCAGATAAACGGCGTAAGCTGGCCGTGAAAACAGTGCCATCTTTTTCAATGTGTTCAAGCATAACGGGTAAGTATTGCAAGCTGGGCGCACACCAAAGCGTTGTTTTACGATCTTTAGGCCGATTACGTTCACGCGTGAGCTTAATGGTCTCAATGTCACCCAATGGTGTGGTAATCGTTTCGCGGCTGATCTCAGTAATTTTATACTGCTTTATCTTGCCACCGTCAGCAATGCGGTAATTGAATTGATGCTGACCAGCCGCCAAGTCGGACATGAGGGCAAGTTGATAAACGAGTTTATCCAAAGTGCCGATTTCTAAAGCAAGAGACCAAGGCTGTTTTTTATCATCAATGTGGATTTGTTCAGCAGCCCAGTCAAAATCCAAAGCCATGGTTTTATCTTTTTTACCACCGGTGCGAATATAGCGATACTGTTGGGGGGCAATGGTGTCATTATCCATGCGCCACAAACTGGTTTCGACTATTTTTTCAGGCTTAAAGAAGGCAAAGACACCCTTGGCTTGTGTTTCGGATTTAAACAGACGATGGGTATCTGCTTGTGTCACCAAGCTACGTTTTAGTTCACCGGCTTGGATGCCATTAAGTCGAATAAGGTAATTAGCGGAAAAGTCAGGCAAGCCTTGTGCTAACAGCGGTGAAGAGAACAGCAAAAATAAGCATGAAATAAGGCATCTGTTCATGAATTAATAGCGATTAAAAGGCCCGCTCCTCAATAATTTTCTTGATGGCATTAGGATACAATTGATGCTCCTGTTCCAAAACCCGTTTCGCTAATGTACTGGCATCATCATTGGCTAAAACAGGCACAGTTGCTTGTAAGACAATGGGACCACCATCAAGTTCAGCAGTGACAAAGTGAACAGTTGCACCATGTTCCAATTCATTAGCATCAATAGCACGTTGGTGCGTATCAAGCCCTTTAAACTTAGGTAGCAAAGAAGGATGAATATTGAGTAGTTTACCATTGAAGTGTGTGACGAAATCAGCCGTTAAGATCCGCATAAATCCTGCTAAAACAACTAAGTCAGGTTTGAAACGATCAACAGTGTCAGCTAAAACACGATCGAACGCATCTCGGGACTCAAACTCAGTATGATCAACAACGGCAGTGGCAATGCCGTCGGCAGCGGCAGCGGTTAAACCGGCAGCATCAGCGCGATTACTGATGACGGCAACGATATCGGCATTAAGCCGACCAGTGGCAATCGCCGCCATAATCGACACCATATTACTACCACGGCCTGAAATAAGAATAACGAGCTTGGCGCGCGCGTTGATTGTCGCCATGATTATTTAATTAAGACTTGTGGCTCGGCATTGTCGGATTGCACGATGCGTCCAATAGGCATGGCGGTTTCACCAGAGGCCGCTAATAAGGCCAATGTTTCATCAACATCCGTTTCGGCAACACAGACAACCATACCGATACCGTTATTAAAGGTCCGGTACATTTCTTCATCAATGATATTGCCTTGTTCTTGTAACCAATCAAAAATAATCGGCCGCTGCCAGCTATCAGCGTCAATGACAGCATCAACATAGTCAGGCAAAACACGGGGAATATTTTCTAGTAAACCACCGCCAGTGATATGAGACAAAGCATGGATATTCACTTTTTCATGTAACGATAAAAGTGACTTAACATAAATTTGAGTTGGGGCTAACAACAGCTCTCCGAGTGTTTTATCACCTAAAGGAGCTGATAAAGGTTGACCACTCCGTTCCAATACTTTGCGAATCAAGGAATAGCCATTTGAATGTGGACCAGAAGAAGCCATCCCGATAAGGACATCGCCGGCTTGGACTTGACTACCATCAATCACACACTCTTTTTCAACGACACCGACACAAAAACCTGCAAGGTCATAATCGCCATCTTCATACATGCTAGGCATTTCAGCTGTTTCGCCACCCACTAACGCTGCACCGGCTAATAAACAGCCATCAGCAATACCTGAAACGACGGATGTGGCAACGTCAATATCAAGCTGACTGGTCGCGTAATAATCTAAGAAGAAAAGCGGTTCAGCACCTAAGACAATAATGTCATTCACACACATTGCGACCAAATCAATCCCAATGGTGTTATGAATACCTGATTCAATGGCTAAACGGAGTTTGGTACCCACGCCATCAGTCCCTGAGACTAAGACAGGTTTCTTATAACGGTCAACCGGTAATTCAAACAAACCGCCGAAGCCGCCCAATCCAGCCATCACACCCGGACGACGGGTTTTAGCTGCAAAAGGTTTGATACGGTCGACGAGGGCATTACCAGCCTCAATATCGACACCAGCATCACGGTAGCTAAGGGATGAAGAATCCGAGTCGGTCGCTTTGGTCATTTGCAGTTCCTGAAGAAAAAAGGGGGCATGCACGCCTATAAAAACAGCGTGATAGAATACCATAATGTCCAGATTAATTTTTGTGCTAATTTCCTTAATGGGCACAGCCACCTATGCAGTAGAGGTCGATGACCTGTATCAATCGCGCACCGCTATCGTGAGTCAAAACGATCAAGTGCGGGAGCAGGCGACGGTTAAGATATTGCAGCAAGTTTTATTAAAGGTTGTGGGTAACCAAGCAGCATTAGCGAATAAAGACTTAAGCCCTTTATTAAAACAAGCGGATCAATTTGTCGCACAGTATGCCTATCTGCGTGATCCGACCCATTCTGATTCTGGTCTACAGCTACAGTTAACCTTCAACGAAAAGGCACTCAATCAAGCGATTTCAGCAATGGGCTTACCCATCTGGAAAAAGTCGCGACCCGAGAGTGTTGTTTGGTTAGTGGTTAATGATGCCAATAAACAAAAAATATTGGGCGCTGAAGATGAAAGCCAAACAGCTTATAGGCTGATGAAGCAGACGACAGAAAAGCGTGGATTGCCGATCTTTTTGCCGTTAATGGATTTGCAAGACCAACACCAAATACGGTTCGCTCAAACCGCAACGAAACTGACTGAAGACAATGTTTTTGTGCAAGCGTCAAAACGCTATGGCGCAGACATGGTTATTTTGGCAAGACTGAACAAAGACAAGGACGATGTATCTGTAGATTGGCAGTGGTTGAAGTCAGGTGAGTTACAACGTTATCAGAGTATAGGAACGATGGACGTTGCAGTCGCGATGGGCATTAATCATATTGCGGACACCTTAGCGGGCCAATTCGCTATCATTGATCAGCAGGCTTCAAAACGCGATTATCAGTTGGTGATCAGTGATATTAATGACTTTACCGATTATTCAAGAGTGCAATCCTATCTGAAGGGCTTGCAGGTTGTGTCCGACGTTAATATTGTCAGCTTAAGAGACAAGCAGCTCGATTTAAGGTTACGATTAGCATCTGGACTCACTATTTTTAACCATGTAATACAAACTGATGGATTACTCATCGCAGAGACGAAACAGGCAAATCCAGACACCCTTTATTATCGGTTGCGCCCTTGACTAGAAAAGACATTCCGAATTTAATTTCCATTATCCGTGTTTTACTGGTCATTCCAGTTGTTTCGGCGTTATTGGACCATCAGTTTGGCCTTGCCATGGTGTTATTTGCCATAGCGGGGATATCTGATGCCTTAGATGGCTTTCTAGCCAAACACTACCATTGGGAATCTCGTTTAGGGTCGATTCTTGATCCCTTGGCCGACAAATTATTGTTAGTCGCGAGCTTTGCAACGCTCACGTGGCTAGGTTTTATACCTAACTGGTTACTTTGGTTAGTATTAGGTCGCGATATTATGATTATATCCGGCAGCTTGGCTTATCATTATTTCGTTGGGAAGTTTAAATTACTGCCACTATGGAGTAGTAAAATAAATACTTTTTTTCAAATCTTATTGGTATTTGCCATCATACTGCAGCATTATGCTGACCTTGCAATCCAATATTGGATAGAAACAGGGATTTCATTGGTGATTATCAGTGTCATTATCAGTGGGGCAGAATACATCATCGTATGGGGAAGGCGAGCATGGCAGCACCACCAGAACAACTAGTCTCTGACGCACATAAGCTTTTTCTCATTGTGGCCACTTTGGCATTTGGCTGGGTGTTTTATTTATTAGCGCCGGTATTGATGCCATTTTTCATCGCCGCTTTGTTTGCCTATCTTGGTGACCCGATCGTAGATAAACTCGAAGAGAGAAAGTTATCCCGCGCATTATCAGTGTCAATTGTTTACGCGGTGTTATTAACCGGTGGCTTATTGCTGTTTTTAGTTTTAGTGCCTTTATTAACAGCGCAAGTGGGGGCATTATTTAAACGCTTGCCAGAATATCTCGGTCTTTTCCAATCCAGCACGATTCCATGGTTAGGCTCGATGGGTTTTCCTGTCGAAATATTTGATATCGAGAGCATTAAACAAAACTTTGTAGAATATTGGACCAATGTCAGTCAAGTCGCGGGTAGTTTGTTCAGCTATATGACGAGTTCTAGCTTAGCGATATTGCAATGGTTAACCAATCTAATCTTAGTGCCTGTTTTAACCTTTTACCTATTACGAGATTGGGATGATATTGTTGCTAAGTTTAGAGTGTTACTACCACGCCGCTATGCCAAACAATTCATCGCCTTATCGTTAGAATGCGATGACATGTTGGCGGCATTTATCCGCGGTCAATTAATGGTCATGTTGGCCTTGGCGACTATCTATACTATTGGACTCAGCCTTATTGGCCTAGAACTGGCTTTATTATTGGGTGTCATTGCGGGGATAGTGAGCTTTGTCCCCTATTTAGGGCTAATCGTCGGTATTGGGCTATCGGGCGTGGCCGCATTTTTTCAGTTTCATGAATGGATGCCCGTAATCATGGTCGCGAGTGTATTTGGTTTTGCCCAGTTGATAGAAGGCATGGTGTTAACCCCACGTTTTGTTGGCGAACGCATTGGCCTTCACCCAGTGGCTGTCTTATTCGCTGTGATGGCAGGAGCACAATTATTCGGCTTTATTGGTGTGTTGCTGGCATTACCTGTCGCAGCAGTGGTGATGGTGTTATTACGCCATACCCATAAGCGATATCTTGATAGCGAACTCTATTCAACTGATCAAGAGCAAGTATGACCTTGTCTGCCACACAAATTCCATTGCGGTTGAACCCGCAAGAACTCTATCAAATAGCGAGTTTTCACTTTAGTCAGCAAGAGTTAGCGGATGTGGTGTCATCATTTTGCGAACAGAAGACGCCTCGTTTTCTTTATTTATGGGGCGATGCCTCATCAGGTAAAACGCATTTATCGTTAGCGATTGCAGAACAAGCACAAGTGAGCCAAAAGAAGACATTATATTTGCCCCTTGCTGAATTAGTTAAAACGGCCTCACCAGAAGTGTTACACGCTTTAGAGAATTTAGACTTAGTGTGCTTAGATGAACTAGAGGCAACCGAAGGCAATAAGGAATGGGAAGAGGCCTTGTTTCATTGTTTTAACCGCTTACAAGATTCAGGCTGCCAACTGTTAGTCGCATCACGTCATAACCCTGCCACGTTGAAAATACAGTTGGCTGATTTACGCTCTCGTTTAGCAACAGGTTTAATCTATCAACTTGAGAGTTTAGACGACAGTGCCAAGCAACGCGTGATGATAGTACAGTCGCGCGCACGCGGACTGGAGATGCCACTGGAAGTAGCCCAATATCTATTACGGCATCATAGCCGAGATTTGGGTGAACTGATGCATTTCCTTCATGCTTTAGACAAAGCCTCGATGGCGGCTAAACGTCGTCTCACCATCCCATTTGTACGCCAAATATTGCATTATGGCCAAAACTGAACTTACGATCGTGATGCCTGGTATGGCCGCGATTTTAAGCCAGGACATTAACCGAAGCACAATACCACCTTATCTTGCCAAGCTGATCAGTAAAGCGACGCAGATTGAACAACCGATAGGGCTAAGCCGACACTTATTCAACCATTTTAGTGACAGTCCACTGACGGGTAGCGATTTACCAATTTGTGATCTGTCTCCGATACCCAAGCCCACACAAGCGATAACGATAAAAGCCGATCCCTGTTATTTGCATGCTGATAGAGACCGATTATTATTGTTTGCGAAAGGCATCACATTGACCGAGCAAGAAAGTGCAGAATTGATCGGTGAAATTGAGCCCTTACTGTCAGAACTTGGTGAGCTTAAGCTAATCAACCCAAATAGTTGGCAGCTTGAATTAAAACAAATGCCAGATATCCAATTCAGTGCCTTAGAAGAAGTCGAAGGCAAAGGCGTTGATGCTTATTTACCGGTGGGTGAAGATCGCCGGCAATGGCTAACGCTGTGGAATGAGATACAAATGCAGCTTTATAATGCGGATTTAAATCAACATAGGATGGCGAGTCAGCAGGTGCCGGTTAACAGTGTTTGGTTCTGGGGAATGGGTAATTTCGTGCCTACCCAAACAACATGGGCCTCTGTCTCCGGTAACGCTGAGCTATTAGCCAAACTAGCAGCGACAAACCCATCAGCGCGTTATCAAAATGAACCAACCAAAAGTTGGTCAAATGGCAAGCATTTGTGGTTACTAGATGAAATCGATACCGAATCGGACTGGCAAGCGACATTACAAGATCTGGATAAAATGGTCTTTGAACCGCTATGGCAGCAACTATCAAAAGTCGCGATTGATAAAGTGATATTACAAGTGCCACAATTTGCTGAATATCACATCACGCCTTTAAGCCGCTGGCGGTTCTGGAAATGACTGATAATGCGATTACTGAAAGATCTTCCACCGGATGGCAATCCTTGCCGGACACATGGCCGACAGCCATTCGAAAAATATTAGCAGCGAGAGGTATTCAGTACGAGCAGGACTTATGTTATCCGCTAGCGGAGTTACCTAAACCCCAAGCATTATTGGGCATGGATGACGCGGTGAGTCTGTTAATACAAGCATTAACTGAAAATTGGCGCATTATGATTGTGGCCGATTTTGATACCGATGGGGCGACGAGTTGTGCGGTTGCCATTCGAGGCTTAAAAGCCATGGGTGTGAGTGAGATTGATTACATCGTGCCGAACCGCTTTGTCCATGGCTATGGTTTAACGCCCGCCTTATTGGATGAAATACCTCAAGCAGGACAGCCAGACTTATTAATTACGGTAGATAATGGCATCTCGAGTCATGCTGGGGTCACGGCAGCGCAACAACGGGGGATGAAAGTATTGGTGACCGATCATCATTTGCCCGGTGAGTCTTTACCCTCAGCAGATGCGATTATTAACCCAAATCAACACGGTGATAATTTTCCAAGTAAACATTTAGCCGGTGTCGGTGTGTGTTTTTATTTGTTATTAGGCTTACGCCAAAGACTAAGACAATTAGGCTGGTTTGAACAACAAGCGATAACTGAACCTAATCTCATGCATTTGACCGATTTACTTGCCTTGGGAACGGTTGCCGATGTCGTAAAACTCGATCGCTTAAATCGAACTTGGGTGTCATTAGGTATCAAGAGAATAAAAGCGGGTAAAGCCTGCGCGGGTATTAACGCATTAATGACAGTGGCAAAAAGGGACATAACGCAATGCGTTAGTGGCGATATGGGCTTTGCTGTTGGGCCAAGACTGAATGCTGCTGGCCGTTTAGAGAATATGGGGGTCGGAATTGAGGCTTTACTCACTGATGATGCAGCGGATGCTTTAGCGTTAGCGACACAGTTAGATGAAATCAATCAGCAACGCCGCGAAGTTGAACAAACGATGCAAGACGATGCTTTGGTGCAATTAGATAGAATGACGCTCGACAACGAGAAAACGCCTTTAGCCTACTGTCTTTATGATGATTTGTGGCATCAGGGTGTTGTCGGTTTATTGGCTTCTCGCATTAAAGAAAAGCAGCATCGACCGGTCATTGCTTTTGCGCCCAGTAGCGAGACAGAAATAAAAGGCTCAGCACGCTCCATTCCAGGGATACATATTAGGGATGTATTAGCGTTAGTCGCGAGTAAAGCGCCCGATATATTAAGCCATTTTGGCGGTCATGCCATGGCGGCTGGCGTGACGATTGCTAAAGCAGATTTGGCTGAGTTTCATCGCGTATTTTTAATCGCAATGGAAGAGAGCTTAGATCCAGAAAGTTTAAATAAACAGCGGCTATCCGATGGTGAATTAAGCGAGCAAGAACTGACAGCGGCATTGGCGGAACAGCTCCCACATATAGCACCTTGGGGCCAAGGTTTTCCAGAGCCACACTTTCACGGGGTTTTTCATATCGAAGCGGTCAAATTAGTGGGGCAATTACAAAACCACTTGAGGTTAACCTGCCGGTTAGCAGACCAGCGTATTGTCACAGCAATGGCATTTGGCCAAGGGCAACCAGACTGGTTACAAGCGGGCCAAAAGGCATTATTACGTTACCGCCTGAATATCAATGACTTTAGAAATGTCAGACAATTACAATTATTAGTCGAAGAAGTCTTACCGATTAACCAAACGCAAGCCACTTAGCTTGGTTCAAGAACTATTCAATAGCATTGAGCAATCAATGTCAGACTTTAAGGCGCGCCCACAGCAGACACAGATGAGCGTGTTTATCGCCGAGCGTCTGAAACAAGCTACGCATCAACGGATGGCAGTGGTAGAAGCGCCAACAGGGGTTGGGAAAACCTTAGCGTACTTAGCGGGTGTCATCGACATCGCGCTAGAACATAAAAAGACATTAGTCATTAGTACCGCAACCGTTAATTTACAACAACAGTTACTCCAAAAAGACTTACCACAGTTTCGAGATGCCACAGAGTTGCCCTTACGCTTTGTACAAGCAAAAGGCCGCCGCCGTTACATGTGTCCCAGTAAATTAGCCACGGTCAGATTAGGTAAAAGTCAGCAAGAATTATCACTCGATCCAGACACTAAATATCAACAGGCCAAACAGCAGAAAAAAGCCGAGCAGCTATACCAAGAATGGCAAGAAAAATGGGACGGCGACCGAGACAACTACAGCGGCAGCATTGCGCCAGAACTCTGGCATCACATTTCAACCGATTCAGAAGGCTGTGCCGGTAAAAACTGTTCACAGTACCTCGCCTGCCCCTATTATCTTGTGCGTAAGGACATGCTGGCGGCGAATGTCATCGTGGCTAATCATGATCTTGTGCTCAGCGATGCCGATTTGGGTGGTGGATTAGTTTTACCTAATCCAGAAGAAGTGTTATTTGTGTTTGATGAAGCACATAACTTACCTCAGAAAGCCCTAGACCATGCCGCTAAGGCATTAAATTTTGTCCAGTTAGCCCAAACCACTGAAACAGCAGACAGCGTCTTAAAAAAGATACCTAAGGCATTGGCCTTTCGGCAGCATGATTTTGGTTATATGTTGTCTGAACTACGTCGAGATCTACCGGCTGTCATTACGATTTTACAACAAATGAAAACGTTATTAGAAAGCGATGACTTGGCAAAAGAGGTCATTGCAGGTCGGTTAAAGGATCCAAGAATCTACTGGCAAAGTCCATTAGTATCTGCGTTGGCCTTACCATGTCAGAACTTGCTACAACGCGCTAACGCAATCTACAAACACTATGTTGTTTTTGCTAAATGGCTCAAAGACGGCCTAGAAACCAAGGAAGTACCGAACGCGGTGGCAGAGGCCTTATTGCCTCAAGTAGGCACCGTTCAAAACATTTTTGGGTATCTAATTGATTTTATGGGCCTCTTTTTAGACGAAGACGTTGAGGGTAGGCCACCCAATGTACGTTGGTTATCCTATGAAAAATTTGCTAAAGAAAACACCTTAGTCGTCCATGCTGGACCCATGACGGCGGCCTATTTTTTAGAAAAGAGTCTATGGAATAGGGCGTATGGCGCGGTATTAACGTCAGCGACGTTAAGAGGAATGGGCTTATTTAGTCGGTTTAGAACAGATTGTGGTTTAAGACGTTTCGGTGAGTCCCATTTCTTAGCCGTTCAATCACCATTCGATTATCAAGAACAAGCGACATTGTCTTTACCTAATATGACGTCGCTGCCGAATGAGAACAATGACCTTTGGCAACAAGAAGTAGCCGAGAAATTAGTCGGTGTCATTAATAATGATGAAGCGACGCTGGTCTTGTTTACCTCTAAACGAGTGATGGACTTTGTCTATCAACAATTAAAAGCACATTTTGGTGAATTGATTCTATTGCAAGGAGACAGTCTGTCACCAAAGAATATGGTGTTAGAACATATTCGGCGGATAGAACAAGGCGAGGGCAGTATTATCTTTGGTATGGACAGGTTCGCTGAAGGCGTCGATTTACCAGGCGATTTATGCAGTCATGTTGTCATCACCAAATTGCCATTTCCCGTTTTTACGCGTCCGATTGAACAAGCAAAACAAGAATGGGTGTTACGCAGTGGCGGGCAACCCTTTATTGCCTTATCACTCCCCGCAGTGAGTATGAAGCTGATTCAAGCGTGTGGTCGCTTATTACGCAAAGAAACAGATTCAGGCCGGATAACGATCTTAGATCGCCGCCTATTAACTAAAGGTTATGGCAAACAATTATTAGCCCATTTACCCAATTATCGTTTAATAGAAAATTAATAGAAGATTAAAAGCAGAGGCAAAAAAAGCCCTATACCGAGATAGGGCTTTCCTATTTGACGCTTTTAAAGAAGGTTTAATCTTCGCGACTAGTGACTTCTAGTAAGTGATAGCCAAATTGTGTTTGTACAGGACCTTGTACGGTATTAAGCGGTGCTGAAAAAACAACTTTATCAAATTCAGGCACCATCATTCCCGGACCAAAAGAACCAAGATCACCACCTTGTGCACTTGATGGGCAAGATGAGTTGTCTTTTGCAACAGCCGCAAAATCTGCACCTTGTTCGATTTCTTTTTTCAGTTCTAAACAGATTTCTTCGCTATCAACTAAAATATGTCTTGCTGTTGCTTCGGCCATGGTCTTGATTCCTAAATTGAAAAGTTAATCCGCTATTATACCAACTCTGTTTATTTTCTGGAATCGGGAATTTTTTGCGTCAGAATGACATCTGATAAGCTACCTTCTAAAGATTTTAATTCATGGTCAGGTCATTAAATATGCAGAATCTCAATCTCGACTTTTCACAATCGCTGGCGATTGATACAGAAAAAATGACTTGGACTGGCAGTCCAGCTCAGGGAGTGATACGTAAACCACTTGCTCGTGCTGAACAAGAAAGAGGTCATGCGACCAGCATTGTTCGTTATGAAGCAGGGGCAAGGTTTAAGCGGCACCTCCATCCTTTAGGCGAAGAGGTTCTAGTATTAGAGGGGCTGTTTTCAGATGAACAGGGTGATTATGGCCCGGGTAGCTATATGCGAAACCCACCGGGAACAGGTCACGCACCCTTCAGTCAACAAGGCTGCACTTTATTTGTAAAACTACATCAGTTCGCAGCACAAGATAACAAACAGTTTGTATTAAATACTCACGGTGGGAAATGGCAATATAAGCGAGAAGGGCAACAAGTCATGTCGTTGCACCATTATGGCGAAGAGCAAGTCATGCTAATAAAAATAATGGCTGGCGGTATTATCGAGGTACCCGAACATGTCGGTGGTGAAGAAATATTGATTTTATCTGGTGAGCTGGGTGATAAGGATGCTCTGTATTCAGCAGGAACATGGTTGAGAAGACCAAATCATGAAGTGCTGTCAGCAAGAGAAGATAGCCTAATTTGGCTAAAAACAGGCCATTTCACTGGGTGAAACTTATGCTCTAAGACGTAACGTCATGAAATAATAACGGCCAACAATGACACATAAAATACCACCAAGAATAAGCGTACTGGCAATAACCAACCGGGTTGATAAATGTTCAGATAAAAATAGAATACCCCCGATAGCCGTGATCACTGGGACTAATAACTGAACAACAGCGGCTTGTGTTGACGTCAAATCACGTAAGGCGCGATACCAGATAACATAACCGAGTGCCGAAGTGATACCGCCAGATGCAACGGCCAAGAGAATACCTTCACTAGTGTAATGGGCGGTCTCGAAATTCAATAACATTAAAAGCGCCACAAAAGGTAAAGTCCGTAAGAAATTGTAGGCAGTATCCATCAGAGCCTGTGACGATTTTTGTCCTTTTAAACTATAGATAGCCCAAGCGACACCTGATAACATCATCAATATCACGCCGAATAACGGCGGTGCAGTGAGACCAGGAAAGATCAAATAAACGAAACCAGCAAAAGCGACTAATAAGCCCGCCCATTCTGACAAATGGAGCTGATTACCAGAAACAGAAGACATCGCAATCATCGATATTTGGACAACGCCGAATAATATCAAGGCGCCCATTGCGGTGCCCAGCAGGGTATAAGCGAACGAAAAGGTACAAGCATAGCTAAAGAGCATAAAGCCCGCTAACCAACTACCTTTTGAGCGTTCTGAGTCCGCTTGCCGGTGTAAAGTAATCAGTAATAATAAAACAAGGGCACCGGATGCTAAGCGTAGACCGGTAAAACTACCGGCATCAATCGCACCATGTTCCAAAGCATAACGGCATAACACCGAATTGGCAGCAAAGGCAGTGAGCGCTAGTAGGGTGATGCTAACGGTTTTGATTAGTGAACGGGTGGAGCCGTGAATGAAAGACGTCATTACCGGTCGATTAACTAATGGCTAACACAGTGTCTAAAAACTGGATTTGATCACCTGCGATAATCTTTTTGCGTTTTCTAGTTTCAGTTTCACCGTTGACCAAGACTAAGCCGTCAGCAATCGCTTGCTTGGCTTGGGCGCCACTTGCGACAAGGCCCTCGAATTTTAAAATTTTATACAGTTCAGTAGGGGACTGTGTTAATTCGACACTAACAACATCATGCGACATGGTGGAGTCCAAATTGAGTCAGCAGAACTAACTGCTTGACGATAAAGGAAGATTACTTAATTATATAGTGCATTTTAGATAAACACGACTGGTAAAGTATTGATGAGCTCAGATAAAAATAAACGGTTAGATGATATCGTGGCACAGTCCAAGAAATATCAGGCCGAACGAGAAGGTACTTATCGTGAACGGGCCTTGAAATTATACCCATGGATTTGCGGCCGTTGCTCACGCGAATTTACGCGCGCTAATTTGCCAGAATTAACGGTGCATCACCGTGACCATAATCATGATAATAATCCTGCAAATGGCAGTAACTGGGAGTTATTGTGTTTGTATTGTCATGATAATGAACACTCACGTTATATTGATCAGGTACGATACGGCGGCAGTGTTGATGAAAGCCAAGCAAAATCCACGCACAATCCGTTTTCTGATCTGGCTGATTTATTAAAAAAATGAACGATGGCCCAGGGCTGCCATTTTATTAAGGTCGAAATGTGAGCTGTCACACAGTTCTGATAAAGCTATCTTATACAATAAAGGCCACTTAAATAGCTTGGAATAAGCCAATGAAACTCTTGGTCAACATGATCCAATTGGCTATTGTCGCAGCGATAATTTTGCCTATTTTATATATTTGGGAAACCGATAAAGTCGATAAGTTTTGTCAGAAAATAACACCAGGTATGTCACAAGAGACTTATCTTGGTTTAGTTGAACAAGATAACGTTAAGTTAGTTGAAGTCGTGGGTGACGACGTACTCGGCGGCCAGTGGCATGCCATTGTAAAAACGCATCTGCCATGGCTAGATTATCAGTGCCAGACCAATGGCGTTAGCAAATTGGTCGTGACAGCCGATATTGTTAAATCAGAAAAAGTCGAAAATGATGAACAGCTAACGGACTAACCACCAGTCACATAGTTAATCATAATACCGGCCGCAACCGCAGAGCCAATAACACCAGCGACATTGGGTCCCATTGCATGCATCAGTAAGAAGTTATGTGGATCTGCTTCTAAACCCAGTTTGTTCGATACGCGTGCCGCCATTGGTACCGCAGATACACCGGATGAACCAATTAATGGGTTAATGCCACCACCACAGAATTTATTAAGCAATTTTGCCATCAAGATGCCAGAAGCGGTACCAATTGAGAAAGCAACCATACCCAGTAATAAAATACCTAGAGTCGTAAAATCAAGAAATTGTTCGGCACTGAGCTTTGAGCCCACAGCCAAACCTAAAAAGATAGTGACAGTATTGATTAAAGAGTTTTGTGTGGTATTACTTAAGCGATCGACCACAGCACATTCTTTCATTAAGTTACCGAAACAGAACATCCCTAATAAAGGGGCTGCATCAGGTAGTAAGAAGGCGACCAAAAGTAATAATAATAACGGGAAAACAATCTTTTCACGCTGAGAAACATGACGCTGTTGTACCATTTTTATTTTACGTTCAGTTTCTGTCGTTAAGGCACGCATGATAGGCGGTTGAATCAATGGCACTAACGCCATATAAGAGTATGAAGCAACGGCAATCGCACCTAAGAGATCTGGCGCCAGTTTACTGGCAACGTAAATGGAGGTTGGCCCATCTGCACCACCGATGATACCAATAGCAGCGGCATCAGCAAGACTAAAATCAAAAACACCAAAAGTTGATAACAGTACCGCACCCATCAGGGTAGCGAAGATACCAAATTGGGCTGCAGCCCCTAAGAATAAGGTTTTAGGGTTAGCGAGTAGGGGGCCAAAGTCGGTCATTGCTCCGACGCCCATAAAGATAATCAGTGGAAAAGCACCACTTTCAATACCGATGGTGTAGAACAGATATAAAATGCCACCCGGATCGGCTAAACCAGCGCCAGGAATATTGGCTAATACACCTCCAAAGCCAATTGGTACCAGTAATAAAGGTTCAAAGTTTTTATTAATGGCAAGGTATAGCAGTAACATGCCAATGATGATCATGAAACCTTGACCGGACGTAATTTGATAAAGCCCAGTATTTTCCCAAAGATGTAATAATTTTTCCATAGCTTAACCCTTACGCGACGGCAACAAGAAGATCACCGACTTGCACGGCATCGCCAGGTTTGACAGAAACAGAGGCGATGACGCCACTTTTTTCTGCCACAATTTGTGTTTCCATTTTCATCGCCTCAAGAATAAGCAGCACATCACCTTCTTGCACGGTTTGACCGGCATTAACTTCTACTTTCCAGATTGTACCGGCTAACGGCGCAGTAACAGGGTCACCAGCACCGACAGGCACGTGTGCTACTGGGGCTGCAACCGGCGCAGATGTAGAATTAACAGCCGCATTTTCGTAATGGGTGATTTCGCCGCCTTCATCGACTTCGACGACATAGCTTTCGCCATTAACATTGACGGTGTAGGTTTCAGGGCCTGATGGAGTGACTATTACAGGAGCAGCTTCAGCTTGTGCACTTTCCATCGTTGGTACAGGTTCAAATGCCTCTGGGTTATTCCGGTTAGCTAAGAATTTCAAGCCAACCTGTGGAAACAGCGCATAGGTTAAGACATCATCAACTTCACGCTCACCGGCTTCCAGTTCAATATTATCGTTGACAACATGTTCTTGTAACCCAGCGGTTAACTTGTCCATTTCAGATTCAATCAAATCAGCAGGGCGACAAGTAATGACATCAGCGCCTTCCAAAACACGCGCTTGCAACTCGGCGTTAAACGGTGCAGGTGCCGCACCATATTCACCTTTTAATACACCTGCAGTTTCATTGGTAATGCTCTTATAGCGTTCGCCGGTTAAAACGTTCAATACAGCCTGTGTGCCGACAATTTGCGATGTGGGTGTGACGAGCGGAATATAACCCAAGTCTTCACGAACACGTGGAATCTCATCTAAAACTTCATCTAATCTATCGCCCGCACTTTGCTCACGCAATTGGCTTTCCATATTCGTCAACATGCCGCCCGGGACTTGGGCAACGAGGATACGAGAATCAACCCCTTTTAAGGCGCCTTCCCATTTGGCATATTTTTTACGGACATCTCGGAAGTAAGCCGCGATTTCCTCTAGCAACTCGATATTCAGTCCGGTATCGCGCTCGGTACCTTCGGTCATAGCCACAACGGTTTCTGTCGGTGAGTGACCATAAGTCATCGACATCGATGAAATTGACGTATCAACAGTGTCAATCCCAGCTTCAATAGATTTCAATATTGTGGCGGTTGATAGGCCAGTTGTTGCGTGGGAATGTAATTGAATCGGGATATCAATGGTTTGCTTAAGACGGGTCACTAACTCAAAAGCAGTGTAAGGCTTAAGCAAACCAGCCATATCTTTAATACATAAGGAATGGGCGCCCATATCTTCAATACGTTTTGCCTGGTCGAGCCACATCGATAAATCATGAACCGGGCTTAAGGTGTAAGAGAGTGTGCCTTGTGCATGACGGTCGTTTTCTAGCACGGCTTTAATGGCGGTTTCAAGATTTCGCGTGTCATTCATCGCATCAAAAACACGGAACACGTCAACGCCATTAATGGCAGCACGTTCAACAAACTTGTTCACTACGTCATCGGCATAATGACGATAGCCTAATAAATTCTGGCCGCGGAGTAACATTTGCTGACGGGTATTAGGCATTGCTGCTTTAAGGGTACGAATGCGGTGCCAAGGATCTTCACCGAGATAACGGATACAAGAGTCGAAGGTAGCGCCACCCCAAGTTTCGACAGACCAGTAACCGACTTGATCAAGTTTATCGGCAATCGGCAACATATCGTCTAAACGAAGACGGGTTGCAAATAAAGATTGGTGTGCATCTCTTAAGACAACGTCGGTAATGTTCAATGCGTTATGAGAGTCGGTCATAGTGATGGCCTTTGAATAGCGATATTTAAAAGTAAAGCAGTGGTGTTATTTATGGCGTTGTCGGTATTCATGCACAGCGGCAGATAAAACTGACAACAAATTGTCGGGTTCTTGTTTGGCTTGAGCGACCGGCCTGACTGGGCCATGTTGAGGAATTACTGCTGTGGGCGAAGGGACGCCACCGGCAGGAAGAACGCCGACACTCTTTTCATATTGCGTGACCAGTTTCGACATTAAGCCTGTCACAAAAACCAACAGCGTTAAAAAGATAAAGACGAATCCCATGCCATACAGCATCAGCGTCAAACCTTCATTTAATAAGCTAGATGCTTCCATCTACCAAGATCCTCAAGACATTTATTAATGTTTAACTGGGTCAAAATGACCGACAGTTACAGCTCAAACAGTCGGGCATTATAGCACTGTTAGACAGCGTCGCATTATTTGGCTGTTTAACCCCGTTGTGATTTGTCTACAAGCATCCTTTCTTTACTGCATAATAAACTGTTTACCCCTTAATTTTAATAAAAATGACACCAGAACAGCAAGACTTTTGGTTTCTCCCTTTAGGCGGAACGGGCGAAATCGGCATGAATATGAACCTCTACGGCCATGATGGACAATGGTTAATGGTCGATTGCGGTGTGATCTTCGATAAAAATAATGATGTTGATGGCGAAGTCATTGAAAATAATCTGAGCGAGCGGCCGCATATCCAAATGGCGGATCCGCAATTCATCGTTGAACGTCGGCAAAAATTGGCTGGCATAGTGATTACCCATGCCCATGAAGATCATATTGGGGCAGTGCCATATCTTTGGAAAAAATTGAAATGTCCAATTTATACGACCAAGTTCACCGCTGAAATTCTACGTAGAAAGTTAGTCGAAGTAGGGCTAGAGGGTAAAGTACCGGTAACCATAGTAGAAGGGCATGAAACCATTGATATTGGTGTCTTTACTGTGCAATGGGTCGCGTTAACGCATTCGATTCCAGAACCATATGGCATGGTGATATCAACACCCGTAGGCAAAGTATTTCACACGGCAGATTGGAAACTCGACAGGGGTCCAGTGATAGGCCAGCCTTATGATAAAAAGCACTATCAAGCGCTAGCGCAACAAAATATTGATGCCATGGTGTGTGACTCAACCAATGCCAATATACCCGGTTGGTCAGAATCAGAAGCGTCACTGTATAAAGGGCTAAAGCAACATGTAGAAAACGCTAAAGGTCGCGTGGTAGTCACTTGTTTTGGCAGTAACTTAGCCCGACTGCATACGCTCGCAAAAATAGCCAAAGAGACCAACCGCCATCTGGGACTATTAGGCCGTTCAATGGTCAATATGATGTCAGCTGCCAAAACAACAGGGTTATGGACAACAGTTGAGACGCATATTGATTCGGCCCATTTAGGTTACTTACCCGCATCAACGGTATTGCTAGTTGCAACGGGTAGTCAAGGTGAGCCGAGAACGGCATTAAATCGGCTTAGCAGCAATAGCTTTAGAGACATGGCGTTAGAGCCTGGCGATACGGTTATTTTCAGTTCTAAAGTCATTCCGGGTAATGAGCTAGCGATTGAACAAATGATCGAGCGTCTTAAAGCGATGAAAGTCGATATTATCACCGACGACAACAGCACATTAAGTATTCATGCTTCAGGCCACCCGGCAGCAGATGAACTCAAAGCAATGTATCAATGGGTGAAACCGCGTTGTGCGATTCCAGTCCATGGCGAACCACACCATATCAATGCCAATGCGGCTGTTGCTAAGACTGCCGATGTATCTCAGCAATTATTAGGCAGTAATGGTGATTTGTATTATATTTCACCAGCCATCGGTATCCGGCGTAAAGCAGTTAAGACTGGACGTTTAGGCATAAAAAACAATGCCTTAATTAAAATTAGCTAAAGTAGGTGGAGGGTAAAGAGATCCCTGTACATTTATCACTAAGACGATTACAGTGACCGGCGACGGTTTACAAGGTTTTGACGACAAAGTGATGATGACTCAAATTGATAAAAGTAAGATTAAATGACTGACGATGTGATAGAAATAGCAGGCGCAGGCCCAGCTGGTTTAGCAGCGGCAATTACCTTAGCAAAAGCTGGTAAAGAAGTGATTGTTCACGAAGCTTATAAAGAAGTAGGGTATCGTTTTGGCAGCTTGTATCAAGACTTCCAAGGGCTGGAAAATTGGACAACAGAACAAAATGTACTTGCGTTATTTGAAGAGCAAGGCTTAACAACAGATTTTGCATCATTAGCTTGTAAGACGGGCACGGCATATGATTATAAGCAGCGTCGTTATGACATCAGTAGTGACGAACCGCTCTTTTATATGCTTGAGCGCGGCCCTGGACCGAACACATTAGATACCGCTTTATTAAAACAAGCCCAATCTTTAGGCGTCGAGATTAAGTTTAATAGCCGGCTCCGTGAAATAACGGGGCAAGGGATTATGGCCGGTGGCCCTAAAGCAGCGGATGCGATTTCGGCAGGCTATCATTTTGCCACTGATATGGCAGATGGCTATTGGGTGATTTGTGATGATAATTTAGCACCAAAAGGCTATTCCTATCTATTGATAATGAACGGGGTAGGGACAGTTAAAAGTTGCATGTTCGCTGACTTTAAACAGGAAAAGAAATATGTAGCACGGACAGTTGCCGCGTTTGAACAGCTAGTCGATCTACAAATGACCAACCCTAAATTTCATGGCGGCATAGGTAATTTCTATATCCCAGAAACTGCCTATAACGGTCAATATCCCGTTATTGGTGAACAAGCCGGCTTCCAAGACACACTGTGGGGCTTTGGTATGCGCTTGGTTATCTCATCAGGTTTATTAGCAGCACAAAGCTTATTAACAGGTGAAAATTACGATCAACTATGGCGTCAGCAACTCAAACCTCAAATGGATGCTTCAGTGGTTAATCGCTGTATATTTAGCTTGTTGGGTAATAAAGGCTACGGCTGGTTTTTAAGTAAAAAAATCCAAGGTGACGCCAGAGTGTCGCTACGCAAGGAGTACCAACACACTTTATTGAAAAGGGCATTACACCCGTGGGCCAAACGTCGTTATCAGAGCCGCCGCGTTTAATCTGGCCGCTCAGCCTGACATTGCCAACAAACATCAAAACTCGCGGTATTACGTTCTGAACATTGTGGGCAGTCCCAGCCAGATTCGTTTGCTTGTTTAAAAGCGCTATCGATCGCAGCCTTAGCTAAATCATAATCAGCATTGTCGACAACCCATAATTCCAACCAAGTTTCATGCGGCACGAGATCGCCAGCTGCCGATGAGGCATATTCATTTTTCAATGTTGTGGTAATACGGGCATTCTCAATAATATTCTGGATGTTATAAACCAGAAAACGGTTTTCATTGGTATAGATGAGTTTCATATTTTAGAGCTGATGTCGATATCAGGCGTCAGAGAAAATTAAGCAGTGAAAATAACATAAAACAAGGTTAGGCAACATCACTGAACTTGGTTACACTGAAGATAGATGATTTAACGGGAGTAAAGAATGAGATTATTAGGCCTTTCTGTATTAATGGCTTGTTTGACGCTGTTTAATGTTGCACGAGCAGATGTACTAGCTGTTGATAGCCCTGCACCAGTTTTTGAATTACATGATCAAAATGGCGAATCTCACACCATTCAGGATTATCAAGGGAAATGGTTAGTACTGTATTTCTACCCCAAAGATGACACTCCCGGCTGTACGACAGAAGCCTGTGCTTTTAGAGATGAGTATAAAGTCATTACGGAACTCAATACACAAGTGCTCGGCGTCAGTGTAGATGATCAAGAGAGTCACGCCGCTTTTGCTGAAAAATATAGTTTACCTTTCCCTTTATTGGCTGACACAGATGGTATTGTCGCTAAGTCTTATGGCGCCTTAGCATCTCTAGGGCCGGTTAAGTTTGCCAAGAGACATACCATCATTATTAGTCCTGAAGGCCAAGTGAAAAAAGTCTACCGCAGTGTCAATGCCAGTCGTCACAGTAAAGAAGTCATTGCTGACTTAAAAGCATTAAGGGCAGAGCAAGCGATATTTTAATTAGACACGCTTACTTTTATAAAGAATCAAATTGCTATCAATGTCATCTCTGTGTCGAAGTACATTAGGGACAGCACGACAATAACTGGCTGATAAGCCGATGGCATTAACCAAATCAGCAGCATAAATGGGCGCAGGATGACGTTGCAAATACCATTTGATACGGTCAGCGAAAGCATAAGGAATCGGTTCAAAGAATTGCGTTAATACCGAGATAGTATCACCCAATTGAATACGACCAGCTTTGGTAATTTGGCTATGATAACCACGCCGATGAACGATTTTTTTAGGGTTAACAATCGTCTTAATTTTGGAACATGGCTCACAGTGAAATGTCAGCCTCAATTCAACACTGCCAATACGGACTACTGTCCCTGATGCCAAATCATGGAAGTCGAATGGCGGATTGATGACCATATCCTCTTTTAACTGACCCGGGCGCAGGTCAAAGTCCCTCAAACTATCTTGCGGTAAAATCAATAATTGCTTTAGCGGGTGCTCAGTACGGCTATCGGCAATACCACTTAACGACACATCGATTGATTTAACAGAAATAAGCGCCGATAAAGTATCGGCCGGCTTTAAAAATAGGTGTTCAACCACGTGTTTTCTTTGATCTATGCATGCTTAAGTAGGCGTAATTTAACGAAAGCCGGGCAACATTGACCCCATGATCTCTTTAGCAGATAACTCGCCTTCTTTGGTAAAGGGCACACGGCCGATACTGGTTTGTACATCACCATTAAAGGTATAACTGGCTTTACCTTGTAACAACACACTTTGTGCAGCATCGAGCAGGGCATCTGGATCCAGAGACAGCGGCAAAGTAATATCTTGTGTGCCATAAGCAGTCAGGTTTTGGTCACTTTTGGCTTCTAGGCTGCCAATAGTCAGACTGTTTAACGCAATATCACCGGCTATGGCTGAGATAGGCAATGGGAAGGGGTTAGGGTTATACAAAGACACATTAAAAATAGCCTTTCTATCTTGAACAGAAAAGTGCGATAACTGAATATTCTTGATTTCTGGTGTGGCGACTAACTCATTAATATACGAAGAATTACAGCCAAATAAGCTCAAAGAAAGTAATAAAATAAAAAAACGTCTGGTCATAATGTGTCCATTGTTAATAAAATTTAAGTGTTGTTAGCAAGAAGATAAAGTGGCAATAGACTAAGATGAGTCCGTTTAATAATGGATTGAGGTTAATAAACGCCCCATAACTCCTGATGTGAACCGACTTCACCCGGATCAAAACAACAAAAGGTATAGCCCAAACCAACAACCTCTGCCAAGACAGACTTTATTCCGTCACTACTGCGCCACCAGTGTTTAAGCGAGTAGCGATCGGGCGCGAGGGCGATAATACCGACTTGCGTCGACTCGCTGAAGGCCATTTGGTAGAGTTGCTGTGTCCTTCTAGCATGCACGCTCGAGGATAAGATATCGAAAGAGGTCGGTTGCAAAGCTGCTTTTTCAAACCATTGTCGGACTTTAACAGCACTCAAATAAGTTCGGTTTTGAGCAGAGGCTGGGGCCGGTGCAACATGCAATTTGTTGACATCAAACCCTTGGCTGATTAAAAAAGCAGCTGCTTTGACGGCATAACTTGGGTGCTCAGGCTTAATTTGATTGGTATTCGGTCCACCAGACGTAATAAGAAGCTGATACTGGCCTTGCTCAAAAAGGGTCTTAGCATCAAGCAAGGCCTTTTCATTAAGCCAGCCCTCAACAACAAGGTATTTTCCTTGAACAGGTTGGTTTTTAGCTAAGAACGGGCCGAGATGTAGGAATAGATAGCTGAGCATTATGGCTAACATTAGCGTCATAAGCAGCCAACCCCAAAGTGTGGGGAACGTGACGAGACGTTGCTTGAAAAGTGCTGGCAAGAGGAGCAGCCGGTTTATTTAGGGGCGACAACAGGGTAGTTGGCTCTTGTCCAAGCCTTCATACCACCTTGCATATTATAAGCAGACTTAAAGCCCAGTTTCTTCATGACTTTAAGCGTTTTGCCACTACGGTTACCACTACGGCAATAGAGTAAATAGGTTTTATCTTTATCGAGCTGTTTCAGCTTTTGAACGAAGTCTTTGCCATAAAAATCGATAAGGTGGGCATCAGCAATATGGCCAGCATGAAACTCTGGCAGTGTCCTAACATCGATGATTTGGCTATTTTCATCATCAGCATGCTCAGCGAGTAAATCGGAGAAAACATGGATATCGACGTTTTTAGAGATGACGTCATCAGCTTGCGCCACAGCACCGGTGAAAAGCAGGATAAAAAAAGCGAAATAGGTCGAAAAAGTTTGCAGGCGCATAGAAAACCCTTGGTAAAAAATGAAATGATTTAAAGTCAGTTAGGTTAGCGTATTTTTATTTTGAACACTAGTTATAGAGACAAATCATCTCATGCTTTAGTTGCTTGAGCAGACTTAGGCTGTGTTATTTAATATCACTTAAACCCTAGGGGTCACAGAGCACGCTTACTTACAAATAATGGCCAACTTTTATCAAGGTGATTATCTGCCATACATTTAATTGTAGTGTGCTTAAGAACCGAAAGTGTTACAGCTTTTCATATCACCAGATTCAAAGCCGGTCTTAAACCAAGTCACCCGTTGATCAGCACTACCATGGGTAAATGAGTCTGGGCTAACATAACCTTGAGACTGTTTTTGCAAGGTATCATCACCAATGGCACTGGCAGCACGTAAGCCTTCTTCAATATCACCACTTTCTAATAATTGACGCGAATGCTTAGCATGGAAAGCCCACACACCGGCTAAACAATCAGCTTGTAATTCCTGCAATACAGAGAGCTTATTACCTTCAGTTTTGCTGACACGACTGCGAGCAGCATGCACCTTAGCAGAAGTACCATTGAGTGTCTGAATATGGTGCCCAACTTCATGGGCAATGACGTAAGCCTGAGCGAAATCACCCGGGGCTTTAAATTGATTCTTCAATTGGTCATAAAAGCCTAAGTCGATATAAACTTTTTGATCACCAGGGCAATAAAATGGCCCCATTGCCGATTGCGCCATGCCACAAGCTGATTTAACGACATCGCGAAAAAGCACCAAACGCGGTTCCTTATAAGTCAATCCGCGTTTTTCAAATAAAGTGGTCCAGGTCTCTTCAGTATCAGCCAAAACAACAGCAGTAAAATCAGCCAATTCTTTTTCTGCTTCAGTTTGACGTAGTGGACCTTCTGTTTGTGTCACCGGCGCACTTTGTAAACCCAATCCACCTAAAATAGCACCCAAATTGCCCGTCATTAAGCCATAAGCACCAATGCCAACAACTAGAATAGCCGTGCCTTTAAAACCTAAAAAGCGGAAAACCATCGGCAATAGTTTTAGCAGACCACCGCCACCGCCCATGCCGCCTAAGCTTGAGCGTTTGACATGGCGTTGATCTTCTATATTGTCACTTCGACGGTTCCCTTTCCAGCGCATGGTTAACTCCAATTAGTACGGCTTTATAGACATAAAGATACAATGATTTCGACTAGGACGACTAGTCTAAATTTGTGCAGGCAGGATGAAAGTACTGGAAGAGAAGGGCTTGAAACAAAAGTTAACGTTTCACTAGCGCCAGGTAATCGTGGCGATAAGCGCTAGTGAAACGATGTAAGTGATATTAATCTGCTTTTTTAACGATTTGAGCTTGAATATAGTTTTCGATGCCCATTTTTTCAATCAAACCTAATTGGCTTTCTAACCAATCGACATGTTCTTCTTCTGATTCTAAAATTGAATTAAATAGATCGCGAGAAACATAATCTTTTACTTCTTCGCAATACTGGATGCCAGCACGTAAATCAGGAATCGCATCATGCTCAAGAGCAAGATCACATTCCAACATTTCTTTGGTGTTTTCACCAATACGCAAAGCACCCAAATCTTGTAAATTAGGCAGGCCCTCTAAGAATAAAATACGGTCGACAAGAATATCGGCATGTTTCATTTCATCAATAGATTCATGGTATTCATATTCGGCCAAATTGGTCATGCCCCAATCTTTATACATTTTGGCATGAAGGAAGTATTGGTTGATAGCAATCAGCTCGTTACCTAATGCTGTGTTTAATAATGCAATGACTTTTGGATCGCCTTTCATGATATTTCCCTGCTGAGATTAGAGTGAACAATAGAAGCCACAATTTTAAAAAATATCGACATGGATGTCAAAACTAAGTGGCTGATTTATATGGTAAATAGGAACGCTTTGTATTTGGCTTTAGCTTCGACGTTTCTGTCGTAAAAACAACAACATTCAACTAATCAATTTATTACAAACGATATGAAGCACTTAGTGAGTAGTTTGGTATTGAAAGTGGAATAGATAAAACGAATTGAGGTAAAAAAGGGTGGAGCAGAAGTGAGGTGTTTATTTAGCCTTGACTGGCTTGTTGCGGATAACTGATTTCAGATAACGTATCTTGCACAAGGGCATTAACCTTGAATTGGCACTTACCACAACATGATGCAGCACCAGTTGTTTCTTTCACATCATCAACTGAACAAGCACCACGTTTGACGGTGGCTTTGATAGTCGAAGAATTAACATTATTACAAATACAAACGATCATAATACTGGCTCTGTGAAGTAACGTTAATATTAATAATAATGATTCTCATTTGTTATGTCAACACTAAAGGCAAAAAAAACTAAAGAGTACTTGTCGAGATATCTAACAGGCGTTTATTTTGATTTAAAGTACATCGTAAATCATTGCCAAAATCGAATGTTTTGATCGCCAATACATTGATAAGCTTAACAATTCACAGTTTTGTGTTGATTATTAAATTGTAGGGAATTATAACTAGGCTATGTATAGGGATTACAGGGAGCTTTAAAAGTCATGGGGTCAGCCAGCTTGATATCTAGCTATTCCATACACTACAACAGCCACGAAGCTGATATTCAAAGCAACCGTACACCAAAAAATCCGTTTAAAAGGCTGTTTAACTGTTTTATGTCTCAGCAGTTTCTGCGCCAACAATGCACCCACCCAACCGCCGACCAACGACAGTAAGTGCAAGGTTCTTTCACTGATTCGCCGGTGCCTTTTACGTGCTGCTGCTTTATCAAAAGCATAAATCAGAAAGGTCAAAAGTGAGATAGCAAAAAAATAGATTAGCGTTGCTGAAAACATAGAAGACATTATATTTTTTAATGCGTCACATTAACAGCGTGAAACATCGATTAAACGACCTATTGAGCAGAATCTGTTAGTTGTTGGCTTTGCGAAAAGATCACGGCTTGTAACAAGGTTAAAATTTGATCGGCCGTTAAACGACCTGACTCATTAATGGGGAGTTCACCGACGGGTGTCATCATATAACCATTAAATTCATAATCAGCAATGCCACTGAGCATAATATCGTTGGCTGATTGTAGTGTAGCGTCAACATCCACTTTGACAGGGACAGTAAAGGTTTGTGTGGACAGCGGGGCTAAACTCTTTTTGCTATTGGCTTCAAGGCTTGAGACGAGACGTTCATTCAAAAAAATATCGCCAGATAACGCTCTGACGGGCAGTTTGTATACATTCGGGTTATAAACGTTAACTTCAAAAACAGCACTTTCCTGTTCAGCAGAGAACGACATCAGCTTAATCATTTGTACTTGAGGCATTTCCATTGTTGAGTAATCAATGGCATTGGCAGTATAAAAGGGCATTAAGCTCAAGAAAAAGAGTAAAATAGCCGCTGTTTTTGTTATTTTCATAGTCACCCTAATCATAATTGTTACGGCTTTGACTTCATCGGTATAGCAACAGTTCGATGAACTGATTATTTAATAAGATGGCAACCCATAGAGTAATGGAAGCACAATTTGACTAATTCCTTTTTTACGCCATTAAAGCAGCCATTGGGTTCAGACTTGCCTGAGTGTTTCACTTATCCTTTCTACTATGAGCCACATGCTGTGTGCCTACAGGCAGCCGAGCAGCTTCAACAACAGTTAAAAACCAATTCGAATTTCAATCAAGCTGAACAAGAAGGAAAAATGTTTGGTGTGCTGGTTGTGAAAGATGAATCAGGTGATCTTGGTTATTTAAGTGCTTTTTCAGGCCAACTATCGTTTGAAAGCAATGACTTCGTGCCAGCACTGTTTGATTTCAATACCGAGACTTCTTTCTTCAACATCGGCCAAGCCGAGATCAATGTTATTAATCAAACATTAGATAAGTTGGCGGAAAACCCTGATATTGCAATTTTGAAACAAATGCTCAATGAGCAACAGCAACGCGCTGAATCGGAGATTGCACATTGCCGGCAGGCTATTATTGCAGGACGCAAGGTGAGAAAAGCGCAACGTGCAGCAGGCTTGGCAAACACGTCAGATGATGAATACCAAACGTTACTAGCGCAATTAGCCAAACAAAGTGTGGCCGAAAAAAACCAACTCAAAACGCTCACTGAAGATTGGCGCGTTAAGGTGGGAGAAGGCCAGAAAGCTTTATCTCTGATTACAGATGATATTGATGATCTAAAGAACAAAAGAAAGCGATTATCCAATAGCTTGCAGCAACAGCTATTTGAGCAATACCATTTTTTAAATGCCGAAGGCGGACAAAATTCCTTACTGTCATTATTTGAGCAAACAACACAAGGTAGGCCGCCCGCAGGAGCAGGGGATTGTGCCGCGCCAAAACTGCTGCAATATGCCTACCAACATAAAATGAAGCCATTGGCGATGGCCGAGTTTTGGTGGGGTACCTCGCCTAAATCAGAGATAAGACATCATGGCCAATTTTATGGCGCTTGCCAAGGTAAATGCAAACCGATATTAACGCATATGTTGCAAGGGTTAACAGTAGAAGTGAACCCTCTACTCAACAACCCAGGACGGGATAAGCAGCTGGAGTTTGTCTATCAAGATGATGTGATGGCTGTGATTAATAAACCGTCAGGCTTATTATCTGTACCTGGTAAGCAAATTCAAGACTGCGTTGTTAGCCGCCTTAGAATGCTTTTTCCTGAGGCATCTGGCCCGTTAATTGTCCATCGTCTAGATATGTCGACGTCAGGCTTGATGGTGATAGCATTGAATAAACAAGCCCATAAAAAGCTACAGCAGCAGTTTGTTCAACGCACAGTGAAAAAAAGGTATGTCGCGATACTAGATGGCGAACTTAAGCAGAAAACTGGGCTGATTGACTTACCTTTAAGAGTCGACTTAGAGGATAGGCCACGTCAACTCGTTTGCTATGACTATGGCAAACCAGCCCAAACAAAGTGGCAAACTATTGAATATCTTCAAGGAAAAACAAAGGTCTATTTCTATCCCGTTAGCGGTAGAACGCATCAACTTCGCGTTCATTCTGCACATAATATGGGGTTATCAATGCCAATTTTAGGAGATGACCTCTATGGCCAAAAAGCGAACCGACTGCATTTGCATGCCGAGATGCTTGAATTAGAACATCCAAAAAACAAAACACGGATGACTTTTCAAGTTGATGCCGATTTTTAAAATCGCTTTATCAATGAAATGCCTGATGGCTTGGCATTAAATTGTAAGCAGCTAGCGACGATAAATGGGTTCAATCAAATGGTAACCAAATTTCGTTTTAATCGGTCCATGTACCGTCAACAGTGGCTTTTTAAATACGACATTATCAAATGCTTTTAACATTCGGCCCGGCGGAAACTCGCCCAAGTCTCCGCCTTTTTTCGCCGACGATTTACATAAAGAATGTTTTTTAGCCAAGCGGTCAAAAGCAGCGCCTTTCACTAACTGCAGCTTAAGATCATCGGCTTGCTCTTTGGTTTTAACTAGAATATGGCGGGCGTTAGCAATCGGCATCGTGTTAATTTAATGCCTGTGCCAAATCAGCAATAATATCGTCGGCATCTTCAATTCCAATTGAAATCCGGATTAAACCTTCAGTGACACCGATAAACTCACGGCGATCTTTTGGCACGCCTGAATGCGTCATGGCAGCAGGATGCTGCGCCAAACTTTCCGTCCCACCTAAGCTAACAGCGAGCTTAACTAATTTCAGCTTGTTTAATACGGCAAATGCGCCAGCTTCGCCGCCTTTGACTTCGAATGAAAAAGTTGAGCCAGCACCTGTGCATTGCTTTTGATAAATAGCATATTGCGGATCGTTTGTTTTCAAGAGGCCAGGGTAGTCAATGCGGGTGACTTTATCGTGGCTTGATAAAAAATCAACGACTTTACTCGCGCCATCGTTGGCAGCTTGCATGCGAATTTTCAAGGTTTCTAGCGAGCGCAGGATAAGCCAAGCCGTATTAGAATCCATTGTCGTACCGATACTATTTCTGACTTTACGAACTTTGCTCACTAAGGCTTTGCTACCAGAGCAACTGCCGCCGATGAGATCCGAATGGCCGCCAACATATTTAGTCAGAGAATAAAGGCATAAATCGGCACCATGGGCTAAAGGCCGTTGCCATAAAGGGCCGAGCATGGTGTTATCAACCGCTAATACTGGTGCAGCCTCTTGGTCTTGCGTTAACGTGTCTAGTAAGGCCTTGCAGGCAGCAATATCAAGTAAGTTATTGGTCGGATTGTCTGGTGTCTCTAACATCACAACAGAGATATTACCTAAGGCACTGGCATCTTTTATTGCACGCTCAAGGCCTGCTGAACCTTCACTGGAAAGATAGCCAACGGATTGAATACCCATTTGTTTTAAGATCACATTGATTAGTGTATCCGTACCACCATAAATGGGCTCAGAATAAACAACTACGTCACCGGGTCGAGAGAAGGTGAGAAGGGTCGTTGAAATGGCTGACATACCACTGCCAGTCAAAATACAGTCTTCAGCTTGATCCCAAACGGCAATGCGGTTTTCGGCAATTTCAATGGTCGGATTATTAAAACGAGAATAAACCAGACCAGCTTGTTCACCGGGTTCTAACGGACGACGTCCTGACACAACATTGAAAAAATCTTTGCCTTGCTCAGCCGATTTGAACACAAAAGTTGATGTCTGAAAATTAGGGCATTTAATTGAACCTTCAGATAACTGAGGGTCGTAGCCGTAGCCCATCATCAATGACTCAGGCTTTAAAGGGTGTTGACCAATATGGGTTTTTTTATAATGTGTTGACAAGGTTGCTCCAGTTTAAAAGAGTAAATCTAATTAAGGACATGACTTAAAACAGTCGGATTTAGAAGTAAAGATGAATTGTTATTTAATAAAGGATAAATAGTCATCATTATACTTCGTATAAACGTTTTAGCGTGAGTTGGGCTAGATTAAAATCAATCTGAAAATAGTGATAATAAAGAAGATCGTTGATAACTTTCTATCAAGTCAGCAAGCGTTTGATAATGCGTGGCAAGGTGCTCAACCTCCTGTTCAGAACAGCCTGACTCGGCATGTTGGGATAGGGATTTTGCATAATCGAATAAATTATCGTGGGCTTGCCGAAGTAAATCAAACCAAGCAGAATCAAATAGGGCATCTTGCTCAAAACGATTCAGCCATGTACCGAGGTGACAAGCTTTAAATGTTTCATTAACCGAAGGGTCGTTGCTTTCCAACTGTTGCGATAAATGTTCGAACCAGTGGGCTGTCGTCAGCGTAATCAAGGTTAATTTCTGTTCTTGGATCGAATGCGTTGTCTGCCGATAATCGAGCCAGGTTTGATTGGGCTGATAGGCGTCAAGCCAAAGCGTAAAGTCTTGGGCTGGCAGCGGCCGAGCGATACCATATCCTTGAGCTGAATCACAGCCCATCACCATGAGCATCAGTCCATGTTCCGTGGTTTCGACACCTTCGGCAATAATCTCTCGATCAAAAGCCTCAGCAAGGCTAATAACACCATCGATAATGCTGAAATCATTCGGATCATCCAATAAATCACGCACAAAGGTTTGGTCAATTTTAATGGTATCGGCAGGGAGGTTTCTAAGGTGGGTTAAGGAAGAATAACCGGTACCAAAATCATCTAATGCAATGCTGAGACCTAATTCAGTTTGGCACTGTTTAATTAAATCATGAGTCGTACTAATGTCACCCAAAGCGCTACTTTCTAGTATCTCTAATTGTAAATTGTGGGGCTGAACAGCGGGGTAGCGTGACAGTGCCGTTTTGAGCTGAACCAAAAAGAGCGGTGACTGTAAGTGATGAGATGAAATATTGATACTGAGCTCTAAATCAATATCTTGTTTAAACCAAATATTTAACTGTTTAACAGCCTGATTGATAACCCAGCCACCGATGTCTATTTCAAGCTCACTACTTTCAACCAGAGGTAAAAAATCAAGTGGGGGAATCAGGCCATTATCTGGGTGAATCCAACGAATAAGCGCTTCAGCACCAAATACTTCGCCCGTCTTCATATTAACCTTGGGCTGGTAATAAAGTTGAAACTCATTGTTTATAAGCGCTTGACGAATTTCTTGAAGATCATTGTGTTGTTGGGCAACCAAATCGTCATTTATATTATCGAAGAGGTAATAGCGATTTTTGCCGGTCAATTTAGCTTGATACATAGCATGGTCAGCATGGCGCAGCAGAGTATCAAGATCAGCATTGTCACGCGGATATACCGTGGCACCGAATGAAAGGTTGATATTCTGAATTCGGCCTTCAATTAGATAGGGTTTAACCATCGCATGGCGAATACGTTCTAAGGTGAGTTCGAGTTGTTCAATAGAAGGGATCTCATTGAGCAATAAAATAAACTCATCACCACCTTGTCGCGATACCGTATCAACATCTCGAATGGTTTTTTTGAGGCGTGCCGCAACGGCCACAAGGAGTTTATCGCCTTCGCCATGCCCAAAAGTATCATTCACAACTTTAAAGTCATCTAAATCGAGAAAGCAAATAGCCAGCATTTTATGGGTACGTTGGCATTGGGCAACGGCTTGCTTAAAGCGATCAGCAAACAAGGTTCGGTTGGGTAATTGCGTTAACACATCATAATGTGCCAAAGACGCTAATTCTTTCGTACGTTCAACGACTAAGCTTTCGAGTTCAGCATGCTCATTTTTTAATCTTACTAGTAGCAAAGCCAAAAAGCTCGACAATAGCGTGAATAGTAAGCCGAAGAGGCCTTTTATAATGAGTGGCGTTAATGCTGTCCATGTCGTAACCGGGGTAATACTAAAAGTCCATTGTGCATTAGGGACATCGATATAAAACGACTCGGGATCAGCAATAAGAGGAGCGGTAGAGCTAGCGATAATATGAATATCATGGGTGTCAGGATGAATGCGCGACAACTGATAGGCATAACCAGCCTCTGCAAGCGACGGTAAATTAGCAGATGTCAGCACTTCTGGGAACCGAATCAAAACGGCTGAAAATCCCCAAAAGCTTTCGCCTCGTGGGGTTTCTAAATAAATTGGCAACCGCGCTGCAGCCCCCATACCGCCTTGAATTAAGTTAAATGGTCCAGCTAAGGTCAGTTTCCCGGTGTCACGAGCCAGCAAAGCTTCTTTATTTCGTTTCGGGTCAGCCAGCACATTATGTCCAATGGCGCCCTCATTGCTTTTTAACGGCACAATATCGCTAATAATACCATCGGGTTGTAACTGTAAAGAGCCGACCCCAGGATAGAAGCCTATCATCTCTGTTGCTAAACCCTCAAACCCAACAGAGCCACCCTTTTGAGTGCGGATTAAAGCTGCAAGAGGATAAGTTGCTGACAGTGCTTGTGAAATATTATTTTCGATCAAACTGACGTAGCTACTAGCAATATTTTTAGTGGTTAAACGGCTTTGTTGGTAACTAACTTGTTCTGAGAAATAAATGAAGAGCAGTGACATCAGCAAAGAGATTAAAAAAGTAGCTTGTATTAATTTGGACGTTCTAAACGCTTTTGGCACTAGAGGTCTTCCTCAAGCCCATATTTCAGAATAAACACTCGGAAACAAGGACTGTTAATTATTATTTTTGATTTAAGCAGCCTAGTTATTCGGCCGGCTGCCGTTAATAGTGCAATGATTCTAATAGATAAGGGTAGCAGCGTCCATTAAGGGAAAATAACGTGTTTTATACCATTAACAAGATCATTAAAAGTATTTCTCAATCGCAATATGACCGGGTTGTTGACGGGAATGACGACGAAGCCCTTTTTGTTCTAATAAACGGGTCATGTCCGTTATCATTACTGAGCTGCCACATAGCATGATATGACTCGAATCCACATCGAAAGCTATGTCAACAAGATCTTCAAGAGCACCCGATTCAAGATAAGTCGTAAACCGTGAATGAATAGCCCCATCAGCAGTTTCACGGGTGATAAACGGCGCAAAACGGAATTGCGTCGGGTGCTGAATTAACAAGCGGTTAAGATCGTCACGATAAGCCATATCAGCCGCTGTCTTAGTGGCATAGCACACAACAACTTTGTCAAAACGTTGCCAGATATCAGCCGTATTCAAAATAGAGAGAAAAGGACCAATTCCCGTGGCGGTGGCACAAAACCAAAGCTCAGTCCTTGTTTCCGGCACTTGATCTAATGTTAATAAACCACCAGCACGGTTTGCAACCGAAATAGGGGCATTAACCCCGAGTTCTGCCAGCAAAGGACTAAAGCGACCGTCCTTGACGGTGTTAAAATGGACTTCTAATAGGGCATCATCAGGTGAGTTAACAAGTGAATAGGGTCGATAAATCATCTCGTCTTCGCGCTCGATACCGATGTTGGTAAACTGACCCGCTTTAAATGGCAATGGATCGGCGTCGATTTTTATCGAATATAAATCAGTAGCCCATTGTTTCTTTTCAACGATTTTACCGGCTTGCCATGTGATCATCGGAGCATCCTAAAGCTAAGAAAGGGGTATTAAGGTCAATCATAGTCTAATTCTATTACAATATGTTAATAGCATAAAGATATCACGATATTTTAATATATTCAGTAATTTAAATATCAATCTTAATGTTAATTAATTTATAGTGAAACACTGCATGTTCGATATAAATGAACTAGTTGATGAAAAACAGGTCAATGACTTCATGATAGTGTTCAATTGAAGGTGCGATTATGAACAACCTTAAACCAAGAGGGACCAGAGAAAAGTGTGGCCGGGTAGCAGAACGCCGTAGCGATCGCCGCCGCGTTATTAAACATCCTTTTGGCAGTGCAAAATGGATTGAAGCCGTTCAAGCAGCTTATCTATTATGGCCAAGAGAAGATAGGCGTCAGCAAGAACGCCGAATTTTTAGTCGTCGTAAAAGCGAGCGAAGAAGCCAGCTACAAGCATATCGTAGCCGGTCTCGCCAACAAAGAAGATTAGATGTGCCAAGACGAAGTCAGATATTAACGGCAGAAGAAAGAAATATGCTAAATGACTTGAACAGGCGGTTTTAACAAGAGTAATGTTTAAATAGCTTGCTTAAATTGGTGATGATAATGCCATAAAAACAAGCTTCCAGTGCTGCGCCAAGGTGACCAGTGCTGAATAAGCCCACGGGCAACTTTAGGCGTCGGCCTGTCAGGTAGGTTTTTTAGGTTTTGCAAAGACGTTAGCAAGATAAGATCATCAGCAGGGAAAATATCTTCCCGTTGCAAAGAAAACATCATATAAACTTCGGCACTCCAGCGACCAAAGCCTCGTATTTGTGTAATGGTGTCAATCGCAGTGTCATCATCCATATCATCTAAGGCACCCGGATTGAACTCATCTGAGGCGATAGCCCTAGCCAATCCTTGCGCATATTCCATTTTACGTTGCGACAATCCTGCGCCGCGTAAAGCGCTGTCAGATAAGGCTAACAGTGATGTCGCATCAACCTCAGTCATTAAACTACTGACACGCTGCCAGATAGTAGCTGCAGCCTGAGTTGAAATTTGTTGTGAGACGATAGTATTCAGAAAAGTCTCAAAACCAGCGGGCCGGATTCGGGGCTCAGGATACCCAAACTGATCCAATGCTTGGGCAACATCGTCATCAAGTTTGGCAATGGCGTGTAATGATTTTTTAATATGAGCTTTATTCATCGAGGATGAGCGTATACCATTGCTGGCCGTTAATCTTTATCTTTACGAAGTCGAGCCCGGTATTGGGTTTTGGCCAATTTCTGTAAATCCTCGACCGTGTCGGTTTCATCAACAATTTCTCGCCCTAACATGGTTTCAATCGCATCTTCGAGCGTCACAATACCTGCAACCTGCCCATACTGATCTTCGACAAGAAATAAATGCTCACGCTTTTTAATGAACATATCCAATAACTGTTGAACAGGGAGTTGCTCAGAAACACGGGTGATGGGCTTAGCAAAGTGATGAATAGCCTTTTCAGCATGACCCTCTCGTTCAGCCATTAATAACGCGCGATTGGTAACGAGGCCAGTGATATTGTCTTGTTCTTCTTTATAAACCGGGATTCGGCTAAATTGCTGGGTTTCTTCAAATTCCAGTGCTTCGCTGATAGTGACATCCTCACTGAGGCTATGCAATACGCTACGCGGTGTTAATATCTGTTCAGTCTTAGTTTCACGTAACTTAAGTACATTCACTAAATAATCATTTTCTTGGCTTACCAGTGAGCCCATTTTATGGCTCAGTGAGGCGAGGGCGATGATCTCTTCACGGGTAATTTCATCCTGTCCTTCCCTCTTAAAGGGTTTGGTAATCAAAGTGGATACCCAAATTAAGGGATAAACCAGTTTAATCAGCCAGTAAATAATGCGTGCCGCTGGCAAAGCAAGTTGACGCCAAAATAGTGCGCCGATCGTTTTAGGAATAATTTCAGAAAAATACAGAATCGCCAAAGTTAGTAAGACCGCAATCAAAGTTTCCCATTGCGCGCCAAAAATACTGGCAGCTTGGGCGCCAACACCGGCAGCACCCATGGTGTGGGCAAAGGTATTTAAAATCAGAATGCTAGAGATAGACTGATCAAGCCGTTCTTTCACCTTAACCAGCACTTGGGCTTTTTCAGGATTTTTGGTGGCGATACTCTCGACATAACTCGGTGTAATAGACAGTAACACTGCCTCTAAGATCGAGCACATAAAAGACACGCCAATGGCGATCGTAAGATAAATAATCAATAAGGTCATAGCAACGACAAACCGTTACGAAAACCAATAAACAGCATTAAGGCCACATTAATCATAGTTAAACAATACAAATAATTCAGTGTCATTACCAGCCCAGTTTACTTGTTATCACTTATCTAATGACCTTAACGTAATGTTCTGCTGAATAAATTCAGTGCTAACTGATAGCCTAATTGTGCCGTTTGGCCATCATAACGCCCATCATCTTCTTCATCACGCATAAAGGCATGTTGGGCATTAAATTCATGCCAAGTAAAGGTAATATCCGTTGCATTGAGTTCAGTATAAACCTTAGCAAGCCCCGCTTTAGGCACATGGTTATCCTGCTTGCCCCAAATCATCAACAACTCGCCTCCAATATCATTTAGGCGTTCCATACTATGTTGGCCCGGCACATTAGGAATCACTTGAACATGTAAATCGGTTGCGTAAAAACACGCTGTCCCTTTCACTTCTGGCTGTAATGCAGCACGAAAAGCCAAATGGCCACCAATACAAAACCCCATTGCACCAATATGGCCATTACACCAATCTTGTTGCTGAGAGTAGGCGATCAAAACGGCATTGTCAGAATCATACCCCTGCACATCTTTGGTATGTTTATCGGCGTTGCCTTTTTCACGGCCGGCATCGTCATAACCTAAAATAGTCCCAATAGGGTTAAGTTCGTGAAACACTTCAGGTACCAACACAACATAGCCATGGCTGGCTATCAGCTTCGCCGCGCGTTCAATGGGGCCAGTTTGTTGAAAAATCTCAGAATAAAACAAAATAGTGGGGTACTGGCCTTCAGAAGCAGGGCGATGGATATAAGTACGCATCACACCCGTCGGTGTATTAAGATCAGCAATCTGGCTTTGAATTTTCATGTTGGCTCGTTTTGAAAGGGTAATAAAAGAGATTGTACAGCGCTAAAACACAGTGAGTCCCGCGTATTTAATCACTGCCTTTTTCTAAAATAAAGATAAGTTTGTTATCAGACTCACTTGATTCAATCAGCTTATGACTAGATATTTCACAATAAACAGGAATATCGATAAAGGCACCGCGATCAGTTGCAATCACACGTAACCGCTCTCCTTCGCTCATTGCGGCGAGTGCCTTTTTGGTTTTAAGCAAGGGAAGTGGGCAGTTCAAGCCTGAGGTATCGATTTCGGTATCAAAATTAGACATAGTGAAGAAAGTAAATCTGGAAAATAAAGGACTATTTTAAACGATATTTGGCTTTATGCTTAAAAGATCATTAAACACAGATAATATTAAAGAGGCTAACAAGCAAAAAGCCCCATCAAAAGATAGGGCTTTATGCAATGTAATGTTTAGCTTATGGACTACGCAGCGTAAGTAAACGGCGCTGATAAACCCACTTTTTCTGATTGATGCCAATCATAGCCATTATCTTTATAGATAGCAGCGACAGATTTACTAATAGTAACTGGCTCGCTAGGTGAAACAGCAAGAGGGTGATTAGAGACGACAACTTTACCGCCATCTTCGCCTTCAAGTTCTTGCATAGTGTTAGAACCAAACTCGCCCACTTTAAGGTAATGAGTTCGGCCTTCTTGAGTAAACTCGATAGGCACCTGTTTAACACTCATGATTTCGCCAACTAAACCAGCGATAACGGCTAAATGACCACCGTGGTTACCACTCCAGAGTTCAACAACCGCATTTTTTTGTTCTTCAGTAGCGCGATCATCAATATAAAGCGCTAACTTCCAGTTACCATCCGTTAATGAACCGGGTGAATGTAACCATGCAGATACTTTTATATCATTGAGCTGAACACCATCTAAATGGCCTTCTTCGATATGCCAGCCGACGAACGCTTCACAAAAGCCCTCAGTAGGTGGTGCTAGAAAAATACAAGGGCAAACCAGGTCACAGTTGCAAGATTCAAAATATTGACCGGTGATTTTCCAATTGTCAGACATGTTAACCTCCGTTAGTTAGCGTAAAATAATAAAACTATTATTTCTCAAACTTGATTGTATACCTATTAGACTAAACTATGCTAGATGATTATGTATGTTAAACCAAAATAACTTAAAAACAGCCGCGCCTATTGTTTTAGGGCCACTATCCTTACGAGATAAAGTGATTATCTACGGCGGCGTGACACTGGTAAGTCTCATTGGCTGGGCCTATATGTTTTATATGGGATGGGCAATGGAGAACATGCACCTAGTCGACATGTGGATGCCGCCAATGGGGGGTACACGACCATGGGATGCCTACGATTTTTGGATGTTATTTGTGATGTGGTCCGTCATGATGGTCGCGATGATGACACCTTCAGTTGTGCCAATGGTGATGATGTATACCACCATTAACAAAGGAAAACAGAAAAAAGGTCTGCCATATTCTCCAACCTTTATCTTTCTTACTGGCTATCTAGTTGCTTGGGCATTATTTAGTATCGTTGCCTCAGCTATTCAATACCCCCTACATGAACTTGGCATGCTTAATCCAATGATGAACAGCCGTAGCTATCTATTGAGCGGTAGTATTTTGGTGCTAGCAGGTATTTATCAATGGACACCACTTAAAGATGCCTGTTTAACGGAGTGTCGTAGTCCACTGAGCTTTTTAATGACCTCATGGAGAGATGGTCACGTTGGGGCCTTCAAACTAGGCGTGCATCATGGCTTATATTGTATCGGCTGCTGTTGGGCATTAATGGCTGTATTATTCGCTGTTGGCGTAATGAATATGCTATGGGTACTACTCATCACCGTTTTTGTATTGTTAGAGAAGATAGGGCCGGTGTCCTCAAAATATCTACGTGCCGCCACAGGGCTGATGCTGATCGTTTGGGGTGGTTACTGGTTATCGCTATATCCATGGTGATTTTTTTGTTACTCTTGTTCAGATGAGAAAAGTAAGAAATTTATATTCGAATTACTCTTCTTCGTTTTGAATTTTTTTGCGTAAACCTTCATGTACCTTGGCATATTCTTCGCCTTGGCCAAAATCAGCAAAATGTGCGTAACGACGATGCGGATCGAGGATTTTACGGGCATGCTTGATCGGGCACCAATATTGTTCTGTTCGCGCAGCAACTTCTCTGGCATAGGAAAAAACACCGCCACAATAACCACAGTAAATACAATTTATTTTTTCAATAGAATTCAAATACGACAAGCTATGTCTATCGAGAATAATATATCGAGATCGTTGGACTTTGGGCATTCGGTAGAGGGGAAAACAGATGGCTTGATATAAGGTAACCCATATGTCGAGTATAGCGACAGGAAAAATAACGCTATAAATAAAAGGGGCTGTAATAATATTCCGTGGCTGACTTTGTAGAATAAAACTAAAAACCCCAGTTTTCAGCCGTTGCTGCGTTTTACGAATGTTTTTTTCAAATAGTATTTTCGTGCCTTCAACTCGATAGTTAAACTCGGCTTGTTGCTCCTGAATGAGTTTATATAATTCGTCTTCCAATTGACTTATCTCTGACAAAATCTGTCTTATTTTCTCATTCATAACTTATCTCATTTTACTTTGTGAATTTAGGTTGTTGGAGCCATATTAACCTGTGGCCAGTTCAGTATCCATTTGTTTTTATTTGATAAGAAAGTAATAATTAAAGCTATGGCTCGATAATTAAACTTATATTTCTATGGTAAAAGAAACAAACTCGCAAAGAACAACATCAGAAATCAGCGGCTCGTTGGTAGATCGTATCGATGGATGGATAAGTTTAGTATTAAAAATAATGTTGATTATCGGTGCTGTGCTTGAGGCATTGCAGGGAAATTGGCTCAATTCTATTATCACCATAGGTATCGTCATATTGGCCTTTACCCCTCTCATGATGGGGTATCAATTCAACGTTCGTATCCCATCTGAGTTTGAGTTACTGGCAGTTTTATTTATCTACGCTTCACTGGTCTTGGGCGATATCTATGGCTTTTATACTAAATATTGGTGGTGGGATATTTTGTTACATGCGAGTTCAGGTCTGATCTTAGGTATTTTAGGTTTTTTACTCGTCCACGTACTCAATGAGCATGAGAATCTCAAAATGCATATGAAACCTTCGTTCGTCAGCTTGTTTGCCTTTATGTTTGCAGTGGGTATGGGTACGTTGTGGGAAGTTGTTGAATTTGCAATGGATCAATTTTTTGGCATGAATACACAAGGTGGGAGTTTGGTCGATACAATGGGGGACTTAGTGGTTGACTGTATAGGCGCATTGATTATATCTGTCTATGGTTATCGTTACCTTCTTAGTCCACATACCGACTCTTTTCTCAAGCGTTGGATACAACACTTTATTCTCCTTAATCGACATTTTTTTTCCCGTAGAAAACATAAAAAGACCAAATATTAGTTTTGTTGATACGGCGTTAGAGCAATTATGAGGATGGATATTTCGTTTACAATTGTTTATTTTTTTGTTCTAGCATGAAGTGCTTTTGAGTAAGATCGGTTAGCCCATTCATTCATCGCATCATGCTCCTCTAGTATTTCTTCCGGTGCCTGAAAATAGGGCAAACTGACAGCCTTATTTTTCTTTTGATAAGTAAAAGTTTCTAAGCCTTTATTTTTGAAGAGGTGTTCAGTGTTTTTATTGGTCTTCAAGTAGAGCGTGTTATCGGTAATGAGGCCAAACATTAACCCGTCAAGAAAAAGGCCATAAACACCAAGCATGAATTTACGTTGAACAGGCCCAATAGGTTGCATCATCTCCCCAACATACAAAGCAAATTCCTTTTCTGTTTGATTGCTTGTCATGTCTACATTGCGTATTACAACACTGTCTTTAAGAATCGCTTTCTACCGATGGTCTTGGTGATAATGTCTTTATTGATATCGAAACCACGAGCAGGGGAGTATTCACGTCCGTAAAAAATAATCTGCAAGTGCAGTTTATTCCAATATTTCTTAGCAAATAACCGTTTGGCATCCTTCTCTGTTTGTTCAACATTCTTGCCGTTAGTCAGCCCCCAACGCCACATCAAGCGGTGAATATGAGTGTCGACAGGGAAAGTAGGGATGCCAAAAGCCTGTGACATGACGACAGAGGCGGTTTTATGGCCGACGCCAGACAATGCTTCCAACTCCTCAAAGGTCTTTGGCACAACACCTTGATGTTTATCGACTAGCAATTCAGCTGCAGTTTTCAGATTCTTGGCTTTCGTTGTTGATAAACCGATTTCCCGTATCAAGTGCTTGATTTCAGGCTGCTCTAGTTTAGCCATCTCAAACGATGTACTTGACCCAAGTATTCCTAGGCATAAATATTCATTCTTCCCAGTTAACTACGCTATCTTGTTATGTGAGGAACATAGAACGTTAACGAATAACGTGAACTTTCAAAACAACCTGCTTAATGCATTATTGATACGAGATTAATGAAGCTGATTGAAAGCAAAGCGACTTTTAACTTTTAGACTCTAATTTAGCCCTGTCGGCCTTTGAGACGTACTTTTCTTTCTTACTATTCTGTAGCCGCTTGTCAGGATTTTTAGATTTTTGTTTTATCCGTTCAATTAACTTCTTTTTACGGTTCATAAGATCTTTTTTCGTTGAGTGGATACCTAGACTAAAGTTTATACCATATAAGCTCAACGCGCTTTTTGTTTCTGGACTTTTCAAGAGCTTCGGCCGAGCGTTTAAATTCAGGTGGTCTTTTCGAGGTCAATGGCCGCTGTAGGCTGAGAAGTAAATAGAGAAAGTACAACAGGTATTAAGGTCTTTTCTCAGAGTGGTTTCGGTTAAGGGAACGGTGAGAGGAGAGTATAAATTCCCTACAGAAAAATGACACAATGGGTTTAGGCTAAAGTGTCTCTGCAGATGATATTGCTACGGGAAGTGTCAAGGCTATCGTATAACCCTGGCTAGGATCTGAAATAATATTCAAGTCTGCAGAGAGTTGTTCAGCACGCCATTTCATATTATTTAGACCATGGCCATTTTTAGTCTTATCTTGCTCTGGTGTACGGCCATTATCTTTTATTGTGATCGTGACTAATCCGTCTTCATATAGACCTTGAAGTATGATTTCAGAGGCATTCGAATGTTTCATGATATTGGTAAAAGCCTCCTGTAATATCCTGAGAATATGTAGGCTTTGCTGGGGATCAATGGTGACTTGCTCAGGCAGTGTTAAGACATTCCAATGTAATTCAATATCCATTTTCTCAAGCTTAGTACCGATTAGGTATTTAAAATCTGCTAATAATGCATTCAAGGTATTGGCATGGACATTCAATGAATTAATAATCAACCTAAAGTCATCCAGACACGCTTTCAAGATAGCGGCAATATTATTTTTTGTTTCATTATCGGGTTCAAGTTCGAGTAAGGCTAAAGTAGCCACCAATTGTCCACCGATGCCATCGTGCATATCACGCATAATCCGGGTACGTTCGTCAGCAATGGCTTTTGATTTTCCAAGATTCACAGCTTCTTGTTTTGTGCGTTCTAACTCATCATTCTTATCTGCCAATGCTTGCATAGTGGTTTGTATAGATTGCGTTGCCAAATCAATTTTCGACTGTAAATCTTTCTCATTGAGTGCCAAAGCATTAATCATGTCATTAAACGTTTTTTGAAGTTCAAGTAATTCCCCCGTGCCATTTTCTTCACAACGGGTGTTGTAATGCCCTTGCTGAACCTGATTAGCAGAATCGACCAAAGCATTGAGAGACAGACTGAGTTTTTTACTGAAAAGGTGGCTCAAAATGAGTCCGATTAACAGTGATAGAAGCGACACCAAGACAATGAGTACTAAACCGTCCTGTTGCTTTACCGTGATGGCTTCTCTTGAAAGGTTTATGTGAATAGAACCCACCGGCTCAGGACTTTCGAGTGATGGGCTGGCGTCAAAATCGCTTAGTTCAATATTAGAGCTCGTCACTAAACGATAAAATGGTTCGTGTTCAGGGTGTTGGCCTATGGCACCTCTTTCGACTAAAGTTTGGTTGGTGATATCAGCAAAGCGTATGGACTCGACACCTTTGATTTTAATCATTAAGTCAGCGAGCGACTCAAGCTTAGGGATGTTGCCGGTATAAAGATAAAAATCTGACATTAAGGCAGCTTGCTCAGTCACAAGTTGTCCTTGTTCTTTTAGCTGTTCTTCGAGACTGGCTTTAGATTGATAGATAGAAAATGCTGCAATGATGAGCACTAATAAAAGCAAGGGCAAGATAGTGAGCAACACTAACTGCATTTTTATTTTAGAACCAAGCATTAATTAACTTTCCCTTGAGCATTTAGGCTTTCTGCAGCAGATCGATAAACACGCGCGATGCTCGGGTTTATTTTTATCGTTGCGTCAGGATAGATAATGGCAAAACTATTTGGTGCTGTTTGGTTAAGCCAAGCATTGATCGATTGAGCTGTGCTAATAGCCACATCATCAAGTGATGAATAGACGGACGCTAAAGCGCCAGCTTTTAAAAACGATTCTGAGTAACCGACCACGGGGACTTTATAATTAAAGGCCTGTTGTAATAACCATTTGGCATTTTTGCCCGTCCAGATCTCATTGTCTTGGATTGCGATAAGCGCCGCCGCATCGAATAAGTCAGGCTCGAGTACTTTGGCAGCCAAAGTCCCCTTAGGGACGATAACGATCTTGAGTTGCCCATGAGTTAAAGGCGCAATGGATTCTAATTCAGATAACAGTGCTTGATTCTGTTCTGATACGGCAACCAAAAGTGCCTTTTTATACCCTGTTCCTGCAAGCGGATCACTATATGTTAGAAGGCGTTGTGCCGGTTGATTCAGGCTAATAACAGACATGTTGTCATGCGGGCGATTAGCATCAATATAAGCGTTGGTCTGTTTATCCGTGAACCCGATTACAGTAGGGTTAGGGAGGCGGAGGTTGATCAAGTCCTTAGCGGCTTTATTTCCGATGGCAACTAATAAGTCCTCTGACGCAATATCTGCTTTTGAAAACTGGTGGGTTAACGTTGTTTTATAGTGTGTCGCTGTGTCAGGTTTTATCAGCTGTGACTGAATGTCATATACAGCTTGCCCAACAACGCGAGACTCACTGGATAAGATAAAGTGGATAGTCTTAGCCTGCACCGTGCCAGATGAGGTCAAGAACAATAGCAGGAGTAGGAAGTAACGCATTATCTTGTGAAGAGGCTACTTAGCTAGGAGGAGCGCAAGGGAGCAAAAAAGCGATCCATGCCAAAAGCTAAGGTTCATCAATTCACTCATAGCAAAGTGGCTGAGTGAGCCAGTGAAGTAATGAAGCTGAATATAATTCCCTTATCGCCATAACCATTAAATAATCCCTTGTATTGCTGCTTCATTAACAGCCTGCATCCTATTATTGACTGCGAGTTTCTTGTAAATATTAGACACGTATTCTTTAATCGTGTGGAAAGACAAATCCAACATCTTAGCGATTTCTTTTGTACTGTATCCTTTGCTTACCAAAATAAGCACTTCATGTTCACGTTTACTTAAAATACCGGCTTTAGGCACGTTTGTGTCTGCCTTTGGCTTGGTAAATGAGTAATTCAATTCGGTTAATAAATGCCTTGCAATACTTGGGCTCATAGGCGAGCCGCCATTGACCATTTGAGTGATAGCATCATTTATTTCAATGAAATCATCGTCTTTAAGTAAGTAGCCAGTTGCGCCAGCTTTAAGTGCTTCAATAACATGCACACCATCACCAAAAATAGAAATGACAATAGCGAGCTGATGACTGTCATTCGGCAAGTCCAGCATTTTAATAAGGTCAAGGCCATTGCCATCCGGTAGATCGAGGTCGGTGAGTAAAATATCTGGCTGGGCAGTTTGGATGACATCGACAGCGTGTTGATAGCTACCAACAGAGGCAATAATGCTAAACCGGTTTTCTTGCGTTATAGCGCGTTCGATACGCGCCCGAGTGACATCGTTATCCTCTACAATTAACAGTGTTGGTTTCATGTCCAGTCTCTCGTAATTAGCCTATTTATAATCCACCTGAATTATAGCTTAGGGTTAAAGCATCTCACAGTGTAACAAGCTTGTTACGAGCATATTTCACGAGTTGACGATGGTTTAGAATCTAACCAAATTAGGGTGGGGGTTATTAGCTTGCGACGATAAGGAGCTGACTAAGTTGAGTCGGGGTTGAGAGAGTATTTCATCAACAGCAATGAGCCAGCCAACATGAGACCTGAGTAAAGCAAGCAATAATACACGGGTAGCATGCTCATCGAGGTTTTCACCATTTTCACCAATAATAACGCGATTAATTTCAGCGACGACAGGTGCTGAATGATCAACCTCAATGTGGTAAACCGCCAAGTCTGTATTCATCTCTTCAACAGATTTTGTACGCCATAAGAAAGTGATTTCTACATCTCCAGAAACCAACGAAGCGCGACCATGGTCATCAAAGCCACCAAACCGACTGATACTGTTTTTGTCACGAAATTCAACGGATGTGGTTTCAAAAACGGATTGTTTAAGTGAGGAGTAGCTAATCTTATCCATATATCTCTCAGTAAAATAGCATTATTTATACTGGTATAGATTATGGTAGTGAGACCGGATTTATAACCCCCCAAATAGGGGGAAGTGCAGATCAGCTTGATGGCCTATATAAGGATGTTCACTAAGCTAAAGGATTATCGTAACGTACTAGAAGCGAGTAAATGACACGGTTGCATAGTAACGCGGATCAAACTGAAAATCGGGGTGGAACTCAACATAACGACTGTTGCCAAGGTTTTGTGCTGCCAGTGTCACTGTTATCCTGTTTTTATGGGATAGATTAAAGTGTTTAATGATAGATGCATCAACCCGAGTATGGTGTGGTGCGGGTTTGCCTTCGCTAAACCATTCCATATTATCAATATGATAAACCCCGACATTAAACTGCCAGTCATTGATTTTTTTAGCTGCCAGAATGCCATAGCTGTTTCTAGGAATACCAGATTCAACTTGAGTGTACTCACGTGGTTCAGGCGAGCCAATAGTATTTATTCTGCTTAAAAAGGCACCGTCTCCATGGCCTAAGTTAAAGTGGAAGCGTAAAAAGCTATGCTGTTCAGGGCGGTAAGTCACTTCCCCCTCAAATCCATAAGTATCAAACCAACCCGTATTCATTATCTGGAGTATTCGACTATCGAAATCAATACCATTGGCCACATTGACATTATCATTCCTAACGAACTCGATGATATTGTCATATTGTTCTTTGTAGAGTTTAAATTCCCAAGATAATGGGAACTGAGAAAGTGAACCGAGATAACCAATATCATAGCTAGTGATTGACTCAGATTTTAAGTTATCTGTTGTTTCTAATTCACGGTTAATCACAAAGCCATTGCTCAAAGCTAAATCGAAGCGAGCATGCTTTTCTAATAAAGAAGGCAACCGATAGGCGCGGGCGACGGAAAAACGTAAAGATTGTGATGGGTGAACTTGCCAATTCAGGCTTAAACGTGGCGAGAGCCTGGTTTTATCAACTCGGCTTTTTTCAACCAAAGCACCAAGGTTGGCTGTGAGTTTTGGCAAAATCGGTATTTCGACATTACCGAATAAGCGTAGCTGGGTATCAGAAACAGCCTCATCATCAACATAAAATAAACCACTGTCCATCGTGTCATAACGTGCACCCATACCGACGACATATTGGATATCATTACTCAGTAATTCGCTAAACTGCACTTCGATATCAGAGCGATTCGAGCGATAAGTCCGTGCTCCTGCCTCAACAAACTGGTCAGGCGCACCTGAAACGCCTAATAAGAAAGGTCCTACAGGATTCCCATCTTCATCGAAGAGTGATGACAGAGGAGAGGTCGTCTTAGTTAAATCATTTTCATTACGATAGTTATGGTAGGCGTTAAGCTCTAACGCCTGTGTGGGAGAGAGAATATGGCTCCATTGTAGTTGAGCAGAGATTGCTTTTGCTTTGGTATCTCGGTCCTCAAAAATTTCGTCGATTGGATTTTCACCAGAATAGCCATTGGTATAGGACAGTCGCGTCGAAACAGTATTGGCCTGATCAACAGCCATTTTTGCAGAGAAAGACAAGTCATGAACATTACGTGAGTCAACCACATTGTTAAACCCAAAATCATCGAAGACATCATCAAAGCCATCATTATCACGGGTGTTAGCCGTAAAACGATAATCCACATTATCAAGGCTACCGCTATGCCTTAATGATAATGAACGTTCGCCTTTGTTGCCTGATCGGATGTGTCCATAGAAACTATCATCAAGGGCAATATCGCGTGTGATGATATTAATCACACCCGCAAAAGAATTTGAACTAAAGGCTGAAGGGGCAGGGCCACGTACCACCTCAATCTTCTCAATATCTTCAATCTGTACACCTAAACTATCCCAATCAATGGTAGACACCGCTGAAATATAGCTTGAACGGCCGTTGATTAAGACCTGCATGCGGTTGGTGAGCTCACTACCATAGCCATGCGAGACGACAGAGAACCGGTTACCACCGGTATGTCCCACATAAAAACCCGGTACCAAACGCATAATGTCAGCAATCTCGATAAACCCTGTTGCTTCGATCATCGCACGGTCGATTACCGTCACAGCAGAAGGGCTCTTAAGGACTGATTGGTTTAAACGACTCGCACTAACAACAGAAGGTAACTCAGAAAAAGAGTTAGCCTCATCATTAAAGTCTTCAGCGATTAACTGCTGAGAAAAGAGCAGTGTCAACATCGCAGAAGCGAAAAAGGGATTTAAAGCTTTAGCCATCTTATTATAAACAGTCGCTTTTATGCCGGGTCAGTGAATACAAAAAGCTGATTATACAGGACAATGAAAAAGCATATGAACGAACGCCAATCAGGGGTGTTAAACCAGAATAATTTACATTTAGGGCATTAACAATCACCGGCTAGGCGAAAAGGGTTGAGCGGGGTGAGCCCCCACCAGCCTTGAGGGGTGTGAATATTACCTTGTCGTACCTCAAAATGTAGATGGACACCATTCGCACCGGCACCCGTTTGACCCATGATGCCAAGGTATTGACCTTGCTTTATCTCCATACCTACCCGTAGATGAGGACTAGTCCTAGCAAGATGACCATAAGCGGTATAAACATTTGCTCCGTGACTGATAATGATCCAATTACCAAAGTCTTTTTTGCGATAAGTAATGGTTTTAATAACGCCATCACCAGCAGCAATCACATTACCGGCTGGACGTTTATGATAATCAATCCCTCGATGATTTCGTCCTAGTGTACCGAAACCAGAGGACAAACACGAATCCGGGGCAGGGTTAATTAATAATTCAATGTCATTTAAACACGCTAATGCAGACTGTCTTTGTACTTTTCCAGCAGATGTTTTGGGCGCATTGGACACTTTCATTGGGCATAAGGCCAAATCTAACGGTGTAGATGCACCAGTAGGGATTGAAGCTATTCTAGGCGTAGTACTACTACAAGCAGATAAGAATAAAACGACAATAATAACGAGCAACTGTTTCATTATAATAGTGGGTACTTCCGGCTAATTGAGCTTATGAATCATAAGCTTTCATCGTACGACATTTTGGAAATGTCGAACATCCCCAAAACTGCTTACCTTTATGGTCGCCTTTTTTAGTTTCCCTTATGACCATTTCACTGCCACACTTCGGACAAATTTGTTTATTTTCTTTTTCGGCAATAATGTCTTTAACGTGGCTGACATGCTCGCGATGTGTTTTGAATGAGGCTTTTAAGCGACCATCTTGAATGGTACGGATAATAGTGTCTTTTTCTAATTTAGAAATCACCGGTTCAGTTTTGGATTTAATCAGTCGGATATATCCCATGCCATAAGTGACATTATCAGGCAGGGGAGTCTTAAACGTACTATCACCAATAAAAACAATAACGGAATGGATTTGTGACTCTTTAAGCTCTAACAAGGTTTCCAATGTCTTTGTGTGTTTATAGTTTTGATGTAAGGGGTTTTGAAACTTGTTTTTGTGTTTATAGATTTGCTGTGTCCACATTTTTTGCTTAGGACTACCAAATATCCAACCTTTCATGTTTTTGGTTTCAACAACAAAAACACCATAAATTGAAACGATAATGTGATCAATTTGTGTTGTGCCATTCTCAGTTGGCAAGGTGACATTCTTTATTAAATGATAGGTATCTTTATCTAGCTGCCATTGAGCAAGGGCATTAACAATAAACTCTCCCATTACCCCTTTAAACCATGCCGTCTGAACGATGGTGGCAATGATAAAAAGGGGAATGAGATACCAAAGCGAGAAGAGTGCTTGGTAGATTGGTGAAAAGTCCATTTTTCAGATCCTTAAGTTTTTATGTAGCGTTACATTTGTATTCGCTGCCGCGAGGGCGTTCATTTCTTTTGCGTGCCCAAAAGAAACGAACCAAAGAAAAAGGCACCCGACATTATCGCTGGTCACTAAAAACTCCATTTTATGCAGCGTGGATAAAAACTCGCTAAGCTCAAACACTTATCCACTTTTGCTGCAAAAAATAAACTTTTTAGTGGCGATAAAAACGGGGTGGCGGGCATCATAGCTTAGATTGGTTATATTTTAAAATAGCCTATCCAGCAGGGCACGAAAGATACTACGAGAAGCTTGTTCTAGTAGATGTCCATTAGCACTATTGACTTGGCTTTGACGTGGGAACAGGGCTACAAAGACTAAATAAGAGCCAAAGCCAAACATGAAGGCCATAATTAAAAAATGCCACCAGAATAAGACGGTTAAATCGCTTTGAAAGCATGACCAAGTAGAGATACCTAGAATCAGTAGACCAAACAATAAGACAACCAGTCTTTTCAATTGATCTCCTGGTCTAGGCCGACCTACAAAGCCTTCTGGTCGTCGACTGTTTTTCTTCCGTTTCCTACTCATATCATCCTTGTATTTTAAAAACTTCCATTAATCACATACTATTTTTAGGTCACTTCACCAGAGAAGTGGTGGAGTTGGTCGTCCCAAAGTTCAATTTCACAGCCATTAACAAAGCCCCAGATATGGTCTTGGGTTTGGGGAGCAAGGTCGAGTTTATTGCCTCGTAGCTCGCCGATAATCACACCGTTGATATTCGTCCTGAGTTCAACCTTATTATCATCGGTTAGTTGGCCCCAGATCTGATTTTGATTGTCGTCATCCCAAAGTTCAATGTTCTTTGTTATCGTGTTTTCTCCTAATCCTAATCGTTATAAAAAGATTGTGAAATTTACTTTTTGACTAAAACTTGCATTGCGTGAAACGCGTTGTTAATGGTGATTAATTGTCTTTGTTTCATTTTCCAATTTTGTAAGTTTTACTTTTGTTTATAAAAGGGAAGCATCGCCTTTAATTTTCCTTTAATTGCTTGAATTCACAGTTCTGAGTAAGGAATCATGCATAATTTTCCTGTAATTAAACTTACAAGTTGATACATGAATTGTTTGGGCAAAATAGCTACAGCTTCAGTAGCCAAAGGCCTAAGCTCACCTTGCATGATCTCTTCAATTTCACTGGGCCGGTAACGAGCAGAATGTCCTAAATAAAACATGAGGAGATAAGAGTTACAGAGATGGTGATATTGAGCGTCATTAATGGAACAATAGTATCTGTATCCATTTCTAGCTAGCATAGAAGCGAACCCTAATCCCGAATATTCTTTGAGAACATTGCGATAAACGGCTGGCCATTTGTCACTTTTTTTCTCTTTTTACTTCGATAAATCACATTGCCATTGGATTGATAGGGTTCCTGAAAATATTTTTTGCGGTCACCTTTTAAAAACTTTTCAGTATCAATCGAATGTTCGTTTCCTTTGGCATATTCAACCTCAGTGAGTAAATATGTTGATTGTTCATTTACACAAAACCGGATATTGACCGGCAGGTATTTAGGCTTATCAAAAAAGCCAAGGTTACGAGCGATTCCGTTTAATTCAGGAATATAAGAGAAGACATGTCTTAAGTTTATTTCAGATTTACCTACTACAGGTGTATCCATTAACTTAGCAAACTCTAAAAATATATTAGTGCAACACTTCATGTTTCCAGAAAGTGTGAGTGAGTGTTTCTTACCATGCGTATTCGTAATACCATGATGTTCAACAATATCTTCCAGCTTGATCTTGTTTACTGAGAGCAGCGCTTTAACAAGGTTCATCATCCCGTAGTAACATAAAGTGCCTTTTGTCGGCATATCAACAGACTCAGCGGCCCGATAAAAGTCTTCAGCTAACGAAGAAAAGTATCTTGCTCGTTTAAAACAAACTTTATTGTTCCCAACTGATTTTGTGATTTTCTGAAGTAAATGACCGTGCAAGTATGACCATGGGTCGGCTGTTAGCACTGCGGCTTCTGCAGGCTTGATTAAAACATGCGAGTATCGGACATTTTGGTATTTATATTTAGCTTCTTTTAATTTTTGTAAAGCCATAAACTCTCATCATTTAATGTAAAAAATACTTCTTTATAAGTTTATTTTTTCTTTCCCTTTTGAGCTAGTGCACTACCAGCAGCACTTTTAGATGCTTTACTTGTACGTCCATCTCGGAGAGTTTTAGATGCCGAAGTTGCAGCTTTTACTGATGTTTGCTTTTTCGGAGAATTTTTTTGGGATAGTGCACTTCCTGCAGCTGATTTCGATGCTTTACCAGTCGACTTGCTAGTCAGGGTTTTCGATGCCTTACTAGCAGCTTTCTTACTTGTAACTTTTTTATTAACCATCAAATTTCTCCATAAATTTAATTACAAAAAAGCCAGCAAAAGCTGGCTTCTTAATCTATTCACGCTAATCCCACTTCAACGCGCCACCGGTTTGATACTCGGTGACTTTGGTTTCGAAGAAGTTTTTCTCCTTCCGCATATTGGCTTGTTCATCTAGCCATGGCAGGGTGGCTTCGGCGCCGGGGAAGGGCGTTGCATGGCCGAGTTGTTTGGCACGGCGGTTGGCGATAAAGCGGAATTGGCCGAGATGGTTTTCTTTTGAATAGCCTAAAATCGGATCACGCAAGATATAACTAGCGTAAATCTCTTCGGCGGCGTCGGCTTCTTCCCACATTTGTTGCACTTTACGGGGGTCGAGTTTGACGTTTTCTTCTTTAATAATTTGTTTCACAACACGAATACCAAAAGAGGCATGCAGTACTTCATCACGCATAATGTATTGCAGTTGTTCGGCAGTGCCTTTCATCAGGCCACGACGTTGTAGGGCAAAGATCGGGCTAAAGCCGTTGTAGAACCAACAGCCTTCAAAGATACCGCCAAAGAAGGTATAAGCCATGACGAAGTTTTCTAGCTCGTCTTTATCACGTAAATCAATATCACTACGTAGGATTGAATCCAAACGGCTATTCGCTAGTTGAATCTTTTGATTGATCTCTGGCACCACGCGATAGCGATTGTAGATTTCGCTTTGGTCTAGGCCAATGGTTTCAATACAGTGTTGGTATGTCCAGGTATGCAAAGCTTCTTCATACACTTGGCGTGCTTGATAGATTTGCAGTTCGGGCGCTGACATTTTTTCCATCACCGCTAGGCCAATATTACGCATGGCGAGAATATCGGAGGTAGTGAGGTAAGACAGCACGTTTTCATAAACATGACGTTCTTCCATCGTCAGGTTATGACGGTAGTCGTGAACATCTTGTGCCATATTGATATCAAGCGGCGTCCAATGGTTTTTATTGGCATTGAGGAAATATTCCCATGCCCAGGGATATTTAAACGGCGCGAGCTGATTAATATCCGTCATGCCATTGATGACACGCTTATCGTCTGGGTTGACCGGCGCAATATTGGCAGTGGGTAAAGAAGACACACTGGCTGAGTCAGGTTCTGGCACAGAAGGGGGCATAGCCACTGATGTTGGCTCATTGGCTGCCGGCGCTGTTTCTACCGCTGGCGTACTGTCTGAAACCGTCGCAGCTGGCCCAGCTTCATTGTCAGTAGCTGACTCTTCTAATGGATTATCCCAATCTAACATTATTGACATGCCTCGCAATCAGGTTCGAGAATCGAACAGGCTTGAGGTGCATCTAAACCTTCACCTAACACCAGTTCGTCTGTTGGACTTGCTGCCGGTACGGCGGCAATGGTTTGCATTGGTTTTGAACTACTGGTTTTCTCAGCCGCTGTCGCGCCCATAGAACGGAGATAGTAGGTTGTTTTCAAACCGCGTATCCAAGCCAGTTTGTACAAGTTATCCATGGTTTTACCTGATGGTTCAGCCATGTATAAGTTCAAGCTTTGACCTTGGTCAATCCATTTTTGACGACGTGATGCCGCTTCAATTAACCAACGGGCATCCATTTCAAAGGCGGTAGTGTAAAGCGCTTTTAAGTCATCTGGAATACGGTCGATTTGTTGTAGGCTACCATCGTAGTATTTCAGATCGTTGATCATCACGTCATCCCATAAGTTGAGCGCTTTTAAGTCAGCGACCATATAAGGGTTAATGACGGTGAACTCACCTGACAAGTTCGATTTCACAAACAAGTTTTGGTAGGTAGGCTCAATCGATTGGCTGACACCACAAATATTTGAAATAGTGGCTGTTGGGGCAATCGCCATCGTGTTGGAGTTACGCATGCCTTGTTCTTTCACTTTGGCGCGTAATCTATCCCAATCGAGGGTTTGGCTATCATCTTGTTGCAGGTATTGACCGCGTGCTTCTTTCAAGAGGGCAATAGAGTCGATAGGCAGTATGCCTTGGCTCCATAAACTACCTTGGTAAGAACTATAAGCGCCACGTTCTGCTGCTAAATCAGATGACGCTTCGATGGTGCAGTAACTGACCGCTTCCATTGAGGTATCAGCAAATTGCACAGCGGCTTCCGTGCTGTACGGCAGGCGCATTTTGTAGAGCGCATCTTGGAAGCCCATAATGCCAAGACCGACAGGGCGGTGCTTAAGATTAGAGTTACGCGCTTGCGGCACACTGTAATAGTTGTACTCAATGACGTTATCTAACATCCGCATTGCCGTTGTGACAGTCCGCTTGACTTTGTCTAAATCTAATTTTCCGTCAACAACATGTTGTGGCAAGTTAACCGAACCTAAGTTACAGACCGCGATTTCGTCGTTTGAAGTATTCAAGGTGATTTCAGTACATAGGTTTGAACTATGGACGACACCCGCATGTTGTTGTGGACTACGGATATTACAAGGATCTTTAAATGTGACCCAAGGATGACCGGTTTCAAACAACATGCCTAACATTTTGCGCCATAAGTCATTGGCTGGCATGGTTTTGGTGTTACGAATCTCACCGCGCGCGGCTTTGGCTTCGTAAGCAATATAGGCTTCTTCAAATTTAAGCCCAACCAGATCATGTAAATCACTGACTTCTTCAGGTGAGAATAAAGTCCAATCACCATCTTCAGCAACCCGCTTCATGAATAAATCAGGGATCCAGTTAGCCGTGTTCATATCATGAGTACGACGACGATCATCACCGGTGTTTTTACGCATATCGAGGAATTCTTCGATATCGATGTGCCATGTTTCTAAGTACGCACAGACGGCACCTTTACGTTTACCACCTTGGTTAACGGCAACAGCCGTGTCATTGGCGACTTTCAAGAACGGCACGACACCTTGTGACTTACCATTGGTGCCTTTGATATGAGACCCGAGACCACGAACACGCGTCCAGTCATTACCCAAACCACCGGCATATTTAGACAACAGAGCATTATCACGCATGGCGTTATAAATACCGCTCAAATCATCAGGCACGGTAGTGAGGTAACAAGATGATAGTTGAGGACGTAATGTACCGGCATTGAAGAGCGTGGGTGTACTGCTCATAAAGTCGAAAGACGACAATAAGTTGTAGAACTCAATCGCACGTTCTTCACGGTTAATCTCATTAATCGCGAGACCCATTGAAACACGCATATAGAACGCTTGCGGCAACTCAAAACGGACGTCGTTTTGGTGAATGAAGTAACGGTCATAGAGTGTTTGCAGACCCAAATAGGTGAAGCTAAAGTCATTTTCAGGTTTAAGCGCATTACCCAGTCTGTCTAAATCGTATTGGGCTAATTCAGGGGTTAATAATTCATGGTCAATCGCACGATGAATGTAGTGTTTGAAGTAATCAGCGTATTGCTCAGCCATTTCACCTTGTGACGCATGGCGTGGGCTGTCATAAACATAGCTTAATGCTTCACGACGAATGCCATCCATTAAGAGCCTTGCAGCGACAGTACTATAATCGGGATCTTTTTCGATAAAAGTACGGGCAGCCATGACTAAACCTTTTTCGACATCCGCTTCGTTAACGCCGTCAAATAGGTTTTGTTGAGTATCACGTAAGATGGCAGCACCATCAACAGAGTCAACGCCTTCGCAAGCTTCGCTAATCAAGTGTTGTAGGCGAGCGATATCGAGTGGCACACGGCTACCATCGGCGAGTGTGACGTTGAGATTGTTATCACTGACTAGGCTAGGGTGTTTCTCTTCTTCTTCAGCCCGTTTTTGTGATTGAGATTCACGATACAACACATAAGCACGGGCCACTTTATATTCGCCTTCACGCATTAAGGCGAGCTCGACTTGATCTTGAATCAATTCAATATGAACGGTGCCCGTCTCTTCTAAACGGCGGTTTAGATTGCTGACGATTTGTGCCGTAATCTTAGCGACGATTTCATGGATTCGGCCACTGTCTTGTGCTGAATCACCTTCAACGGCTAAGAAAGCCTTGGTGACGGCGACAGCGATTTTGTTGCCGTCAAAAGGGGTCAGTTGGCCATTACGGCGAATGACTTGGTATTGAGAGTCAGGAGAGGTTGTTGCGGTTGCTTCGTTAGCCATATTGAGTAAACCTTGCGTAATATGCGTTGTGTTATTAAAACAAGACAACCACAAGCTGTAGTGGTCTGTCAGAACATAAACCACAAGATAGTGTGTTTTTTCAGAAATGGCAAGCCATTTTCTGTGGACTATTTGTGGGCAAATTGTGGATAACTTTTGGCGACAATCTCGCAAGCAAGGCGGGGCGGGCTTTGGTGACAAATGACAAAAAATTCCACCCACTGAAAAATATTTTCAGCGGGTGGGGAAAAGCTATAAAGCGTTAACGGCGTCCAACACTTCTTCTAAATGGGTCTTAACTTTGACGTTACGCCATTCTTGGCGCAATACACCGGTTTTATCAATCAAAAAAGTGCTGCGCACAATGCCCATATATTCGCGGCCGTAATTCTTTTTTAACTGGATAACATCAAAAACTTTACAAGCGAGTTCTTCTTTGTCGGAGAGTAATTCAAAAGGAAAGTTTTGTTTGGCTTTAAACCCTTCGTGTACGCGCACACTGTCGCGAGAAACACCGACAATAATGGTGTCTTTAGCCGTGAAGGCATCAATATGATCACGAAAGCTTTGACCTTCTAATGTGCAGCCGGGCGTATTATCTTTAGGGTAGAAATAGATAACAATGTTTTTACCTTGCTGTTCAGAAAGGCGAAAAACAGTGTCACCCGTACTAGGGAGTTCAAAATCGGGGACAACTTGGTCTAGTGCGGCGTGTTGCATGAAACAATCCTTTTTATAACCGAATCGAAAAAAGCACACCATACACAATCATCAGGGATCTTGTCATCTTGCCTTGGTCAACGTACCATTGCGGTTTATTTTTCGGAGATGTGCGGTCATGTTTAGTGGCAGTATGGTAGCACTTGTCACGCCTATGCGAGCTGATGGCTCGATCGATAGTGACAGCCTGCACAATTTAGTTGAGTTTCATATCGACAGTGGGACTGACGCGATTGTTGCCGTCGGTACAACAGGCGAGTCAGCGACGTTAACGGTCGCGGAACACTGCGATGTTGTTGGCCAAGTGGTTAAGCAAGTGAATGGGCGTGTTCCTGTCATTGCTGGCACTGGCGCTAATTCAACGTCTGAAGCCATTGAACTTAGTCAATACGCTAAGGATTTAGGCGTTGATGCGGTCTTGTTAGTGACACCTTATTATAATAGGCCAACACAGGAAGGCTTATATCTGCATTATAAGGCGATTGCTGAAGCGGTCGACATCCCCCAAATTTTATATAATGTGCCAAGCCGAACGGCCTGTGACTTATTACCTGAAACAGTTGCGCGGTTAGCTGAGATTCCGAATATTATCGGTATTAAAGAAGCGACAGGCGATATTAGTCGTGTCGAACAAATAAATACCTTATGCAATACAAAATTGGAACTCTACACCGGTGAAGATGCCAATACCGTAGACTTTATCGTCGCAGGCGGGCAGGGTGTGATTTCTGTGACTGCGAATGTGGCGCCGGCAGCGATGCATGAGATGTGTGCAGCAGCATTAGACGATAATATTGTTAGAGCACGACAAATTAATAATGATTTGGCTTTATTACACCAAAGCTTATTTGTAGAAGCGAATCCGATTCCCGTGAAATGGGCATTAACTGAAATGGGTAAAATTCCAGCAGGTATTCGTCTGCCAATGACCGTTTTATCGGACAGATATCATCAGCCAGTGCGCGACGCACTCGTGGCTGCCAAAGTATTAAATTAATAATGAGTGAAATTAACAACATGAATGTTAATCGTATTAAACAGACAGCAGTAGCCATCGTATTGGCGAGTATTGTCTCAGGGTGTAGCTCAATAGCAGCGTTAGATGACATCGTTGAGGATAATAGTCAGAAATACCAAAAAGCAACGGTATTGCCACCATTAGATGTACCGCCGGATTTAAGTGCATCACGTATTAATGATGAGTTTGCTGATAAAGACGATGGGTCGAACTATACCGAATATGCAAATTCTGCTGAGGATCCATTGGCAGCTAAATACAATGTAGCGCCGAGTACCAAGCCAGCATTAATAGGTGAAGGCACATTGCGTCATTTGGTCGTCTATGGCCAATCAGATGAGATTTGGCAGCGTATGATCGCATTTTGGGGCAGCAATGAAATTGCTGTTAACCGCCAAGACCAAACCATTGGTTTAATGGACACCGTTGAAGATGCTGATGGCTATGCCTATCGAACACGTGTTGAAGCAGGTGATGTGCCCAAGACATTTAAGATGTATATCAGTGCTGCAAACTTCAATGCTGATGAGCAAAAAAATGAAGGCAAGCTAAGACAATTGGCTGACTATATGGGGACAATCCAACGTCAAGAGCGTCAGCAACAAGCATCAGTACAACAACAAAACAAGCCGTTAACCGTTATAACAGACATTAACGCGGTGATAGTCGACGAAGCCAGTGATCACCAAGCGCTAAAAGTCGATCGTAACTTTGAACAAGTTTGGCGTGGCATTGGCCGTATTATCGACAGCAAATATTTTGTTGTTCAGGATCGTGAACGTGATAAAGGCGTGTACTTTGTGCAATACCTTGATCCTTTTGTACTCGCTAAAGCAGGCGATGACAGTATGTTAAGTTCATTGGCATTTTGGCAAGATGAAATGGATAAAACACCTGAGTTGTTTTATTACATTAAATTAATAACGGATGAGGATGACACTAAGGTCATTATCAAAGACATTGATCAAGTCAGAACATCATCAGCATCAGCACGTCGCTTATTACGTCTTATCCAGGAAGAATTGGTCCGATAATGCGGTTTGCCTCTCTTGGCAGTGGTAGCCGAGGTAATGGGACATTAATATCACAAGGCGATACAACCTTATTAGTTGATTGCGGTTTTTCGGCTAAGGAAGCTGAAAAACGGTTGCAACAGATGGGGCACACTGCGGCCGATTTAACCGCAATTGTGGTGACGCATGAACATGCCGATCACATTAGCGGTGTCCGTGTGTTAGCCCGTAAATATCAATTGCCCGTTTACGCGACTGCTGGAACGGCGGGATGTTTAGCCGCTGATGTGGCTGATTATATTCATGAATTTAGTTGCCATGAACAGTTTGAAATTGATGATATTGAGGTGTCGCCATTTCCTGTGCCACACGATGCCCGAGAGCCAAGCCAGTTCGTTTTTGGAAATGGTAAGGTAAAAGTAGGGCTATTAACGGACGTCGGGTCGATTACACCTGTCATTGAACAAGCGTTATCAGGGTGTCAGGCCTTATTACTGGAAGCAAACCATGATCTGACCATGTTGGATAACGGTGACTATCCAGATCATTTAAAATACCGGGTATCGGGCAAAATGGGCCATTTGAATAATGTGCAATCGAGCAGCCTACTTAAAAAAATCGATACCAGCCAGTTACAACATATTATGGCGATGCATTTAAGTGAAAAAAATAATCATCCAGATATTGTTACAACAGCATTTTCAGAGGCATTAAATTGCCAACAAGATTGGATTGGCATAGCCGATCAAGCATTAGGATTTACTTGGCGAGACATAACTTAAAACCAAGTTGAGATAACAAGAGAGAACAACAATGGAAAAAAGACAAGAGTTATTTGCAGGTAAGGCGAAAAGCGTCTATAAGACAGATGATGAAGATTTCGTTATTCTCAGTTTTCGTGACGATACTTCTGCATTTGATGGCGAAAAAGTCGAACAACTCAGCCGTAAAGGCGAAGTGAATAATAAGTTCAACGCCTTTATTATGGAATATTTACAGAAGGCAGGTATTCCAACGCATTTTGAGCGTCTGTTGAACGCCAATGAGTCTTTAGTGAAAAGCATGGACATGATGCCCGTTGAATGCGTGGTTCGGAATGTCGCTTCAGGGAGCTTATGTCGTCGTTTGGGCGTTGAAGATGGCCTTGAGCTGAATCCGCCCGTGTTTGAGTTTTTTCTGAAAGATGACGCCTTACACGACCCCATGATAAACGAATATCATATCGAGACATTTGGCTGGGCAAAAGCCAGTGATGTCGAAACAATGAAAAGCCTGACCTTTAAAGTTAACGATGCCCTAAAAAAACTATTTTCTGACGCGGGCATGATCCTAGTCGATTACAAATTAGAATTTGGCCTATTTAAAGGTAAAGTCATCCTAGGTGATGAATTTAGCCCAGATGGTTGTCGCTTATGGGATGCTGAAACCAATAAAAAACTAGATAAAGACCGTTTCCGTCAAGGCCTTGGCGGCGTGATTGAAGCGTATGAAGAAGTTGCCTTACGGATAGGTGTACCGCTTTAAACAACTAATAACCTTTAGACATAAAAAAGCCGCGATTAAACGCGGCTTTTTGTTAAATATTTAGATTTAAAACTATTTGGCTTTTAATCTTCTTCTTGTCGCGATGAAACCCGCTAACACAGGAGCGAATAAGAATGCCGCTGCTGGAATTGGAACAACAGTTGTTTGTTCTGGCTTCTCAAAAGCGGTGTCATACCAAGCTTGTTGTCTAAAGTTAAAGCTTTGACCCGGCGTTAAGCTAGTGCCTGATGAAAAATGGAACCAAACACCAATAAGGTCACCATAAGCCATGCCTTCCCAAGGTGCAGCAAACATATTATTAAGGCCTGATACATCAATATCGAAACCAAAAGTATCGCCAGATACAGACAAGTCACTTGAGAAATCTTGAAGCAAAGTCCCCGCTACACTACTTGTATTGTTTTGAGCATTGTATGAGTATGCAAGCAATTTACTAGAAGAGAAATCAGCATATAGAACAGCTAGCGTATTCGGGGCGATAGATTTAGGATTTGGACCTGAACCATTAATAACAAGCCAAAAGCCATCAGCAGCATTACCATTAGCCGTTTTAGCATCTGAAACTGACCAGGTTAGGCGTTCAGTATCCGAGTTATAAGTAGATGATAAAGCTGAAACACTACCACCGTTGCCTACTCTGTTTGGATCACCAGTATAGGCGTAAGTAGCGGCTGATGCAGTCGTAACTGATGCTGCGAAAAGGGCAACAGCGCTAAGTAAGTTTTTTATTGTCATAGTCGATACCTTAAAATTTAAATTTGGTGAGCTTATTATCGTTTTTAATAACTGAACAAAAGCTGAACAGCCACTCGTTTTCTAGTTTTGACGCCGTTATAATGGGTGCTATTGAGGAAAGATATTGTACTTTGGTCCATATTTAGTAATTAGTTTGTACTGACCAAGGCAAGTCTTCTCCAGCTTTAAAGGGAATAAGTACTTTGTCAGTGAAGTCGTATTGTTCAGGTATCTTCCAGCTTTCTTCATTTAATGTGACAGTTTTGGTGTTGCGAGGCAGCCGATAAAAATCTGGTCCAAAGTGACTGGCGAAGTCTGCCAACTTATCTAAAGCATTAGCTTGTTTAAAAGCTAATGCATAAAGTTCTAAGGCAGCATGGGCACTATAAATTCCTGCGCAACCGCAGGCGCTTTCTTTGGCATTTTGTGTATGTGGCGCACTGTCAGTGCCTAAGAAAAACCGTGGGTTACCGCTGGTTGCTGCTTTAAGCAATGCTTCTTGGTGATATCGCCGCTTTAAAATAGGCAAACAAAAATGGTGAGGACGAACACCACCGACGAGTAAATCATTACGGTTTAATAAGAGGTGATGTGGGGTAATAGTTGCAGCAATGTTATCGTGCTCATTCATGACAAAATCAACGGCATCAGCCGTTGTAATATGTTCTAACACAATACGTAGCGTAGGGTGATTGCGTATTAAAGGCGCTAACACACGGTCGATAAAGACTTTTTCTCGGTCAAAAATATCAATATCATGATCAGTAACTTCGCCATGAATGAGGAGTGGCATCTCTAAACGTGCCATCTCAGCAAGGGCTTCTGAACATAGTTGTAGGTCGGTGACACCCGCATCAGAGTTCGTCGTAGCGCCAGCAGGATAGAGCTTGACGGCATGAACGAGGCCACTTTGATGTGCTTTTTTTATTTCAGCGGGTGTCGTATTGTCTGTTAAATACAACGTCATCAAAGGTTGGAAGTCACGGCCAGCAGGAACAGCATCTAAAATACGTTGCCGATAGGCCAATGCTTGATCTGTCGTGACTACCGGTGGAGCTAAGTTAGGCATAATGACAGCACGAGCAAAATAACGGCTGGTGTCAGTGACTGTTCTAGATAAAGCTGCGCCATCGCGCAAATGTAAATGCCAGTCGTCAGGTTGGGTTATTGTCAATTGCATTTTTAAGGCCTTAGTTATATTGCAGTATTATGCCATAGCCAATAACAAAGGGCTGTGTGAATACAACTTAATTTACTGTGAACTAAAACCGCTTTAGGCGTGATTTCTCTTGACCTTAAGCGCCATAACAAGTAAATTTAAGGGTTTATATTTACAAATAATTTGTCGTTGTGGCAACTAGAGAAGGGGAACAGGTGGAATTAAGTGGCGGTGAGATTCTAATTCGTTGTTTGGAAGACGAAGGTGTTGAATTTCTATTTGGCTATCCGGGTGGTGCGGTGCTTCATATTTATGATGCGCTTTATCAGCAAGATGCCGTTAAACATATTCTAGTACGCCATGAGCAAGCAGCGACACACGCAGCTGATGGCTATGCCCGTGCAACTGGCAAGCCCGGCGTCGTTTTAGTGACATCTGGCCCAGGTGCAACGAATGCGGTCACCGGGATTGCAACGGCGTATATGGATTCAATTCCGATGGTTGTGATCACCGGTCAAGTTCCATCATCAGTGATTGGCAGTGATGCCTTTCAGGAAGTGGATGCTGTTGGTATTACGCGCCCCTGTGTAAAGCATAATTTCTTAGTTAAAGACATCAATCAATTAGCTGAAACAATGAAGAAAGCCTTTCATGTTGCCAGCACCGGTCGCCCAGGTCCCGTTGTAGTCGACGTGCCCAAAGACATTACTGATCCAGCGATTAAAGTCCCTTATCATTATCCGGAAGAGATCGTGATGCGATCTTATCAACCGACGGTTACAGGTGATTCTGAGCAGATTAGACAAGCCGTTGACTTATTACTGACCGCTAAAAAGCCAATGATTTATACCGGCGGCGGTGTTGTATTAGGTAATGCATCAGCAGAATTACGTACTTTTGTAAAAGCACTTGATTATCCTGTTACCACAACGTTGATGGGACTAGGATCAATTCCTTACGATGATAAGCAGTTTCTTGGCATGTTAGGTATGCATGGTAGTTACGAAGCCAATATGGCAATGCATGGTTGTGATGTCTTGATTGCTGTCGGTGCGCGTTTTGATGATCGTGTGACCGGTAAAATTGCTGAGTTTTGTCCAGATGCAAAAATCATTCATATTGATATTGATCCATCCTCAATATCGAAAACCATTACGGTTGATGTGCCTATCGTCGGAGACGTTGCGGGCGTATTGCAAGAAATGAATCAGGCATTAGAAACTCGTAATAAGCAAGTGAACAAAAAAGACATCGCAGCATGGTGGGCGACCATTAATGCTTGGCGTGCGAAAAATTGCATGACATACAGCGAAGCGGGAACGGCGATCAAACCCCAAAAAGCGGTTGAACTAGTCCATAAAATCACTAAAGGTGACGCTTATGTGACGTCTGATGTGGGCCAACATCAAATGTGGGCGGCACAGTATTACGGGTTTAGTAAACCAAATCGTTGGATCAACTCAGGCGGCTTAGGCACGATGGGCTTTGGATTGCCAGCGGCAATGGGTGTGCAATTGGCTTATCCTGATGAAACAGTTGTTTGCATCACAGGCGAAGGCAGTATCCAAATGTGTATTCAGGAACTATCGACCTGCTTACAATATGGCTTGCCGATTAAGATTATTGCATTAAATAACCGTTATCTCGGTATGGTGCGTCAATGGCAAGAGTTTTTCTACGAGAATCGTTACTCGCACTCTTATATGGAATCATTACCTGATTTCGTTAAATTAGCCGAAAGTTATGGCCATGTTGGAATGCGGATTGAAAACCCTGATGAATTAGAGTCGAAACTGGAAGAGGCGTTTGCGATGAAAGATCGCTTGGTCTTTGTTGACATCGTTACCGATCAAATGGAAAACGTCTATCCGATGATTGCGAACGGCAAAGGCCATAACGAAATGCATATGTCACCCCATTGCGAATTGCCTCAAAGCCCAGAAAGAGAGTTATCGTAAATGCGCCATATTATTTCTATCTTGATTGAAAATGAGGCTGGCGCACTATCTCGTGTTGCCGGATTGTTCTCTGCGCGCGGCTATAATATTGAATCATTAACGGTGGCACCGACGGAAGACCCGTCATTATCTCGAATGACGATAGTGACAAGCGGAACGGATCGTGTGATTGAGCAAATTACCAAGCAATTGAATAAGCTGATTGATGTGGTTAAATTGCTAGAGTTGACGGACGGCCCGTATATCGAACGAGAAATGATGTTGCTAAAAGTCGAAGTAACATCAGAAGAGTCACAACAGCAGTTGAAACGTTTACTAGATGTCTTTGAAGGGCATTTAATTGACCATACATCGTCCACGATGACGATTCAATTGACTGAGACAGGCGAACAACTAGATTCATTTATCGCTGCCTTAACCGAATATGAGATTTTAGAAACAGTACGCTCTGGTCTTTCCGGTATTGCCCGTGGCGATAAATACTTAAAAGTTTGAACCGAATTAATTGCAATTTTAAAAATATTTTCTAAGGAACTAAAACAATGAGTTTGAATGTGTATTACGATAAAGATTGTGACTTATCCATCATCAAAGGGAAGAAAGTCACTATCGTAGGTTACGGCTCACAAGGCCATGCCCATGCCTGTAATTTAAAAGATTCTGGCGTTGATGTCACCGTTGCACTCCGTGCCGGCTCATCATCGATTGCTAAAGCCGAAGCAGAAGGTCTAACAGTATTAGATACGCCAACGGCTGTTGCCAGCGCTGATGTTGTGATGATTTTGACGCCTGATGAGTTCCAATCTCAACTATACAGAGATGAAATTGAACCTAACTTGAAACAAGGTGCTGTTTTAGCCTTTGCTCATGGTTTCTCAATTATTTATAACCAAGTTGTGCCACGACAAGATCTTGATGTCATCATGATTGCACCAAAAGCACCTGGCCATACTGTTCGCAGTGAATTTGTTAAAGGCGGCGGTATTCCTGACCTTATCGCGATTCATCAAGATGCTTCAGGTAACGCGAAAGACATCGCATTATCGTATGCTTCAGGTGTCGGTGGTGGTCGTACAGGTATTATCGAAACGACATTCCGTGATGAAACAGAAACGGATTTATTTGGTGAGCAAGCCGTTTTATGTGGTGGTGCGGTTGAATTGGTTAAAGCAGGCTTCGAAACATTGACTGAAGCTGGTTATGCACCAGAAATGGCTTATTTCGAATGTTTGCATGAATTGAAATTAATTGTTGATTTGATGTATGAAGGGGGTATTGCCAACATGAACTACTCAATTTCAAACAATGCTGAATACGGCGAATATGTTACTGGTCCTAAAATCATTAACGAAGAAAGTCGCTGGGCGATGCGTGAAGCCTTAAAAGATATTCAAGAAGGTAAATACGCTAAGAAATTCATTTTAGAAGGTCAATCTGGCTACCCTGAAATGACTTCAATGCGTCATATTAATGCTGAGCACCCGATTGAAAAAACAGGCGCTGAATTACGTAAAATGATGCCTTGGATTCAAAAAATTGTTGATAAGTCTAAAAACTAAACAGTCATTTTAAGAAACTGAAGCGGGGACGGCTGTGAAAATAGCCGTCCCCGTTTTGTTTGTGTCATCAGCGCATGGCATACTAACAACTTAAGATATTCAATTAGGACACAACTCTAAATGGCAGCCAGCAAAAAACCACCACGTCGCGGTATTTATTTATTGCCGAACCTGTTTACCACAGCAGGTTTGTTTGCTGGGTTTTACGCCATTATTGCTGCTATTAGAGGGGACTTTGAGTCCGCTGCAATAGCGATTTTCATTGCAATGATAATGGATGGCTTCGATGGCAGAATCGCGCGTATGACGAATACGCAAAGTGATTTTGGTGCTGAGTACGATAGCTTGGCTGACATGGTGTCATTTTGTTTAGCGCCCGCTTTAGTCATGTATCAGTGGGCATTATTAGACATGGGTAAAATAGGCTGGATGGCCGCTTTTATCTATGCTGCCTGTGGTGCATTACGTCTAGCACGCTTTAATACCCAAGTTGGCATTGCTGATAAACGCTATTTCCAAGGGCTAGCAAGTCCAGCAGCTGCAGCTTGTTTAGCAGGGTGGATATGGGTCGGCAGTAATAATCATCTTGATTTTGAAATGACTAGCCTAATTGCGTTACCACTGACATTTATCTGCGGTATTCTAATGGTAAGCACATTACGTTATCACAGCTTTAAAGAACTCGATTTACGCGGGAAAATACCTTTTGTCGTCGTATTGATATTGGTTTTAGGGCTTGCCTTAGTCGCGATAGATCCCCCCATCGTTTTATTTGTCGGCTTCTTAGCCTACGCAATCTCTGGCCCTATTTTTACACTCACAAAATTACGCCAACATAAAACAGGTCGACAACAGGATAAATAAGGGACTTGGCAAGGGCCTTAATTCAGCCTAGAATATGAGCTTATGGACATTCAAATGACACATTACATTTTAAAAGCAGTACAGTCTGTACCGCAATGTATTCGTTCGTCTTTGAGTTGTTCAAACTCCCTGCTTCGACTGCCCTAGTGGCATACAGACTTAGCACAAAAACTCGTCAGCGAGACTGCTGACACACAACCCTATATTTTAGAAAGTCTGCAGAAAAGTGGAGCAGGAAATGAGTGATAAATTAATTGTTTTTGATACAACCTTGAGAGACGGCGAACAGAGTCCGGGCGCCTCGATGACCAAGGATGAAAAAGTACGCATTGCGAAATCTTTAGAACGCATGCGCGTCGATATTATCGAAGCGGGTTTCCCAATTGCCAGTGTCGGTGATTTTGAATCGGTTCAAGCCGTCGCAAGAGCCGTGACGGAAAGCAGAGTGTGTGGTTTAGCCCGCGCTTTGGGTAATGATATTGACCGTGCTGGTGAGGCACTAAAAGACGCCAATGCGTCGCGAATTCATACTTTCATTGCCACATCGCCGATTCATATGAAAATGAAATTGCGTATGGAACCGGATCAAGTGATTGAGAATGCCGTTAAAGCGGTACAACGAGCACGGCAATATACTGATGATGTTGAGTTTTCACCAGAAGATGCCGGCAGAAGTGATCCTGATTTTTTATGCCGTATTTTAGAAGCGGTGATTGATGCGGGTGCGAGTACATTAAATATTCCAGATACGGTTGGTTACAACGTACCACAGCAGTTTGGTCAATTAATTCATACTTTACGTGAACGTATTCCTAATTCTGACAAAGCGATTTTTTCTGTGCATTGTCATAATGATTTAGGCTTAGCTGTCGCCAACTCTTTATCAGCCGTATTAAATGGTGCTCGCCAAGTTGAATGTACCATTAATGGTTTAGGTGAACGTGCAGGTAATGCGGCCTTGGAAGAAATCGTGATGGCTGTTCGGACACGTCAGGATTTGTTCAAATGCGACACTGACATTGATACCACACAGATTTTGTCAGCCTCTCGTCTAGTATCAGGCATCACAGGCTTTGCAGTACAACCCAACAAAGCGATTGTGGGTGCCAATGCCTTTGCTCATGAATCGGGTATTCACCAAGATGGCGTATTGAAAAACCGTGAAACCTACGAAATCATGCGAGCTGAGGATGTGGGGTGGAACACCAATCGAATGGTATTAGGTAAACATTCGGGCCGAAATGCCTTTAGAAGTCGGCTTGAAGAGTTAGGGATCACCTATGAATCTGAAACAGAGTTAAATGCGATTTTTCAGCGCTTCAAAGAGTTGGCAGATAAAAAACATGAAATATTTGATGAAGATATCCAAGCTTTAGTCAGTGACACTATCGCGCCAGACAGCGAGCGTGTAAAGTTAATTTCATTGAAAGTGACCAGTGAAACAGGTGAAACGCCCGTTGCAAGAATGACTTTGTGTGTCGACGACGAAGAGAAGCAAGTTGAAATGGGCGGCAGTGGCCCTGTGGATGCGGCTTTTCGTGCTATCGAAGAAATCGTTCAAAGCCAAACTGAGTTGCAACTTTATTCGGTCAACAATATTACCAGCGGCACGGATTCACAAGGTGAGGTGAACGTCAGGCTTGAAAAGGGTGGCCGAATTGTTAGTGGCCAGGGCGCCGATACCGATATTGTCATTGCGTCAACGAAGGCCTATTTACATGCCTTAAATAAAATGATTATGCCCGTCGACCGAGCGCACCCGCAGGTCTAATCATGATAGATTCCAGACAGGTATCTGTGCTCTCAGCAATGGGGATACCTGTCTGGCAATACCGCAATAATGCGGCGGAAGATGTGACTTCTGAGGATGATAACGTTGTTGAGCAAGTCGATAATAGCGTTTTATTAGCGCGTATCGAACAAGCAACATGGTTGATCTGCCACGATAGCGACAATACGCAGCAAACGCAGCGACTCGTCCAATCAATATTGTTGGCGATTGATGTACCGATGACCCAGGTTTGTCTATTAACGACAGCCGAATTAAAAGCGTTAGAGTCCGAAACAATCGCAAATGCAGAACACAAGCAATTATTGACGTTCGGTGAATCAATAGTGAAACAATTGTTTGGTGAGTCAGCAACAGTTGAACAGCATCGCTATGAGCCACAGTTTACGTTGAATTCTAAATTAACCACGCTAGTTAATGTAGGCCTTGATTCATTATTAACAGCACCCGAAACCAAAAAACAACTGTGGCAAAGTTTGCGGCATCTAAGGCCAACAACATAAGATGTCGGCACAACAAAAACTGCCAGAGAAAATCACCCTACGCGAGATGATAGAAACAGATCTGCTTGAGGTCGCGCAAATAGAAAAGCAAGCAACCGCTTTTCCTTGGTCATTAAAACATTTTGAAGATTGCTTAAAGGCCGGACATCAAGCTTGGGTTATGACGGATGACGAACAAAATATCGTCAGTTTTACCGTTGTACAAAAGGTGGTCGATGAATTGCATTTACTGAATCTTTGTGTTCAGAGACAGCAGCAGGGGCAGGGCTTAGGTGCTGCGATGCTAAATCATGTTATTCAACATGCAAAACAGTTAGCGTCAGTTTTGATCGTGTTAGAAGTCAGGCGTTCAAATACCAAAGCACAAGCGTTATATAATAAGGCTGGCTTTAACGAGATGTCCGTACGCCGAGATTATTATCCCGCGGCACAAGGCCGAGAAGATGCAATCTTAATGGGACTTGACTTGGATTTGATGTCCTTGTTCGCTGCAAGCTCATAAAGATTTGCTTTGGGTCTATAGCTCACATAGACTAAACGGCTTAACGAACAAACACATCAAAATTTTAGGAGATTTTACCATGGCTTATGAATTGCCTGCTTTACCTTACGCCGATGACGCCCTTGAACCCACTATTTCAGCAGAAACGATTGGGTTTCATTATGGTAAACATCACCAAACCTACGTGACAAACTTAAATAAGCTTGTCCCAGGAACTGAGTTTGAAGGTTTATCGCTAGAACAAATTATCATGAAAGCACAGGGTGGCATATTCAATAACGCTGCGCAAATCTGGAACCATACTTTTTATTGGAACGGGTTGACACCAAATGGCCAAGATGCTGTATCTGGTGCTTTAGCAGCTGCGATTGATGCCACATTTGGTTCTTTTGATGAGTTCAAAGCAAAGTTTTCAACATCAGCCGCCACTAATTTTGGCGCAGGTTGGACTTGGTTAGTTAAAAATGCTGATGGTAGCTTAGAAATCGTTAACACAAGTAATGCAGGTTGCCCATTAACAGCAGGCCAAACGCCTTTGTTAACGTGTGACGTATGGGAGCATGCTTACTACATTGATTTCCGCAATGCACGTCCTAAATATGTTGAAGCTTTCTGGGGCCTAGTCAATTGGGACTTCGTTACAGCAAATTTCGCAGCTTAAACAACGCAAAAATGACGTTTTATCACTATAGCAGTCGAGGCTAATTTTGCTAACACGCTAATAACACGATAAAATAGTGCGTTTGATAATGGCAGTTTCTTAAGAAACTGCCATTTTTCGTTTATATCATTTCGATATCCTGAAGATATCACATTGAGTTAACACCATGACAGAATCAGTGATGCCCACCTATGGTCGCCTTGATATCGCCTTTACAAGAGGCGAAGGGGTTTGGTTGTACGATGAACAAGGCGAAGCCTATCTTGATGCTTTGAGTGGCATTGCTGTCTGTAATTTAGGGCATTGTCATCCTGCTGTATCAAGTGCTATTGCTGAACAAGCAGAAACGTTAATGCACACATCGAATATATACCACGTGCCATTACAATCTCAGTTAGCAACGAAGCTGACTGAACTGTCTGAGATGTCACAGGCTTTTTTCTGTAACTCTGGTGCAGAAGCGAATGAAACTGCGATTAAAATAGCCCGAAAATATGGCCATAGTAAAGGCATTGATAAGCCTGTCATTATCGTGATGGATGGCAGCTTTCATGGTCGGACAATGGCGACATTGACGGCAACAGGTAACCCGAAAGTACATGCAGGTTTTGAGCCTCTGGTGCCTGGCTTTGTAAGAGTGCCATACAATGATATTGATGCATTGAGAATGGCAATCAGCCATTGGCCAGAAGCCGTTGCTGTGATGTTAGAGCCAGTCCAAGGTGAAGGCGGCGTAAGAGTCCCTGAGGCGGATTATCTCGATGAAGTACGTACCTTATGTACACAACGCAAACTGTTAATGATGCTCGATGAAGTGCAGACAGGGATCGGTAGAACAGGGCAATGGTTTGCCTATCAACATGCTGAGAATGTGTTGCCTGATGTACTCATGCTAGCAAAAGGCTTGGGTAACGGTATGCCCATTGGCGCTTGCTTAGTATCAGGATCTGCAACAGGTGTGTTAGAACCAGGAAACCATGGTTCTACATTTGGTGGTAACCCCTTAGCTTGCCGTGCTGCTTTAGCTGTGCTCAACACAATCGAGACAACTAATTTATTAGCGCATGTCACGGCAATGAATCAACACATTACAAGCGCTTTTGAGCAAGCTTTATCAAATGTAGATGGGGTACACGTTAGGTCAAAAGGCTTCATGTTTGGTATTGAACTACCTATCGAGTGCATTGAGTTGGTAAAACAGGCTTTGGCGAAAAAAATATTGATTAACGTCACCGCTGATAAAGTGATTCGTCTCTTACCACCTTTGGTCATGTCAGCAGATGAAGCGAATAAAATGGTCAGCATTGTCACGGATTTAGTGCAAACCTTCATGGCAACACACACTGTAGAGAGCGTCGCATAAAATGAGACATTTTTTAACCTTAAAAGATCTCTCACCAGCAGAGTTGGAACAACTTATTGCCCGTGCGATTGCGTTAAAAGCAATGCACCGTAATGGCGAAACTTATGAGCCGCTAAAAAATAAAGTGCTCGGGATGATTTTTGAAAAATCGTCAACGCGAACACGCGTGTCATTTGAATCAGCAATGCTTCAGTTCGGCGGCGGCTCAATTTTCCTATCTCCGAATGATACGCAGCTGGGAAGAGGCGAACCGATTGAAGATTCTGCCCGTGTTATTTCAAGTATGGTCGATGTCGTCATGATCCGCACTTTCGAACATGACAAAGTAGAACAGTTTGCCCGTTACTCATCGGTACCCGTTATTAATGCCTTAACGGATGATTATCACCCTTGTCAGCTATTAGCAGATATGCAAGCTTATGTTGAACACCGCGGTAGTATCAAAGGCAAAACAGTCACTTGGGTGGGAGATGGCAATAATATGTGCCACTCTTATATCAATGCCGCAGAACAGTTTGGTTTTGATTTAAACATTGCAACGCCAGCTGATTATAAGCCAAATCAAGATATCGTAAATAATGCAAAAGCCAAAATCACCTTATTCAATAATGTGAACGACGCAGTTACAAATTCTGATCTGATTGTGACTGATGTTTGGGCCAGTATGGGCCAAGAAGAAGAACAGAAAAAACGAGAAATTGCGTTTGCCGATTTTCAAGTGACCGAACAGCTTATGGGCTTAGCTAATCATGACGCATTATTTATGCATTGTTTGCCTGCCCATCGCGGTGAAGAAGTATCTGCGGGCGTGATTGATGGCGGACAAAGCGTGGTGTGGGATGAAGCTGAAAATAGGCTCCATGCACAAAAAGCGTTATTAGAGTTTTTGAACGCTAATAACTAAGTTGTTCGCTTAACGTTGCTAACCGTTCAACTGTACCTATATCTGACCATTGCCCATGATAAATCTCACCGGAAGCCTGCTGTGCATCGATTGCCTTCATTAAAATAGGCTTGAGCGGCATGGGTGCAGCCGGTAAATGGGCAAAGAGGGACGGGTGATATATGCCAACACCGCTATAGGTATATTTTTCGGTACCGTGGTCTGATAACAAACCTGACGATAAACTGAAATCACCTTGCGGGTGATGTTCAGGGTTGGCCACCAATACCAAATGACAACGTTGTGCCTCATTCAGTGTTTTATTGGCTAACTGGACAAAAGGATAATCAGTCCAAATATCACCATTGACCACTAAAAACGGCGCATCACCTAGCAAGGGTAAAGCATTGATAATACCGCCCGCAGTTTCAAGGCGGCCCTCATCCTCGTTGGAATATTGGATTGTTGCACCATAACGCTTCCCATCGCCTAAAGTCGCCGGGAACTGTTCACCTAAATGGGCATGGTTAATCACAATATCGCGTAAACCAGCCTGAACAAGGGCATCAATGGTGTATTCAATTAAGCGCTTTTTGCCTGCTTTCAATAGTGGCTTTGGTGTCGTATCTGTCAGCGGTTGCATACGTTCACCACGACCCGCAGCTAAAATAATGGTTTTCATTTTGATAAGGCTACTATTTTGTCAGATGTCGATAAAAAATTAGAGAGATCTGACAACATATCGTAACGTCGGCAAACTTGTCGGACATAAGTCAAAGTTTGAGGTAAGTCGTGCATATAATTAGGTTTGTCATCGCGATAATGTAAGCGGCAGAAGATCCCAAGCACTTTCAAGTGGCGTTGTAGACCCATCAGATCGAACCATTGTGTGAATGTCATTAAGTCGCAACCGGTTAATAAACCGCGTTGCTGGGCAAGGTTAAAATACTGTTGTACCCAAGCATCAATTTTTGTTTGCGGCCAAGCAATATAACAATCACGTAACAGTGAAACGAGATCGTATGTGATGGGGCCAATGACAGCATCTTGAAAATCGATAATGCCCGGATTATTTTCAGGCACCACCATCAAATTGCGAGAATGATAGTCTCGGTGAACAATCACTTGCGGCTGCGATAAAGCATTATCAATCAACAGATCAAATGTGGCTTGGAGATGAGCAGGGGCAGCAATGTCAAAATGTTGGGATAAAAACCATTCTGGGAATAAGTCCAGTTCTTGCTGTAGTAATGCACGATCATATTGTGGCAATGCTATCGGATCAGGGGCGCAACATTGGATATCGATTAAGCTGGTAAGTGCATCGTGGTACAAGTTATCCGCGGAGTCATTACTCAAGGCATTAAGGTAAGGCTGACTCCCCAAATCAGATAATAATAAAAAACCTGCCTCAGACTCTTGGGCGATAATTTTCGGAACGTGAACATGCTGAGAATCTAAAAACTGCCCAATTTTAATAAAACGCCTCGTGTCTTCTTTTTCAGGTGGCGCATCCATGACAATCCAGCTTTCTTTTGCAGCACTGACACGAAAATAACGCCGGAAACTAGCATCACTCGACGCGGGCGCAAGCGTGAAGTCTTCACTGTCCAAAACAGCCGTAAGCCAAGATTTTATCGCTTCTAATCGACTATCCATCATTATGGTTTCGAAGTAATAGTTTGTAATGCCAGTACATCAATACCGACATTCTTTAGCAGCTTAGTGAGTTGAATAAGCGGCAAGCCAATCAAAGTATTAGGATCATCACCATTCAATCGTTCGAATAAGCAAATGCCTAAGCCTTCCGATTTAAAGCTACCCGAGCAGTTATAGGGTTGCTCAGCCAATAAGTAATGCTCAATATCATCCTCATTTAACATGCGAAAAGTCACATCAAAAGGTGCCACCAACGATTGCATCTTGCCATCTTGCGCATTATAAAGTGCCAAACCGGTTAAAAATCGAACCGTTTTACCAGAGGACATCGCTAATTGTTGCCGAGCGGTTTGATGATCGCCCGGCTTACCTAAAATCTGGTTGCCGATAACCGCAACTTGATCAGAGCCAATGATAAGGGCATCAGGGTGACTTTCTGCAATCGCCATGGCTTTTTGTCTTGATAAGCGTTCGACCAATGCAATAGGGGATTCCCCCTCATACGGTGTTTCATCAATATCAGGTGATGCGGTGCTAAAAGGTAAATTTAACTTACCCAATATTTCAGCACGAAAAGGCGAACTAGAGCCAAGAATTAAAGCTTGCATAAAAACTCGATGAAAAAGAGAAGATTAAGTAATAACAGTCGGTGCTGTTCTACCAGTACGTGATGAAATACCTGCTAATTCGTCAGCAACAGCGATCAAGTCAGCCAAAGCCGTTTGAGGTTCAATGTTTAATTGTGCGCTATCGGATTCATAACTTTCTATATAGACACGTAAGGTAGCACCTTCAGTACCTGTACCTGATAAACGATAAATTAGCCTTGCACCGTCATCAAAACCAATCCTTAAGCCCTGTTGACTAGAATGACTGTGGTCAACTGGATCGTGATAACTAAAGTTATCAGCATAGCGGACAGTTCGATTAGCCAACGTTTGACCAACAAGTGATGAAAAACCATTTTCGACATCGGCCATCATTTTCTGGGCAATATCGCTGGGAATCGCCTCATAATCATGGCGGGTATAGTAATTGCGACCATATTGTTGCCAGTGGTCATTGACTATGGCGCTAACTGATTGCTTGCGCGCAGCCAAAATATTTAACCAGCATAATACCGCCCAAAGACCATCTTTTTCACGAATATGATTAGATCCCGTGCCAAAACTTTCTTCGCCGCACAGTGTGGCTGCATTGGCATCTAATAAATTACCAAAAAATTTCCAGCCAGTCGGGGTTTCATGACAGGGAATATTTAAGGCCGCCGCAACACGATCTGGGGCCTGACTCGTCGGCATCGAGCGTGCGATACCAGATAAACCAGATTGATAAGCTGGGATTAAGTGTGCATTAGCCGCAATAATCGCCAAGCTATCAGAGGGGGTCACAAAGAATTGGTGACCTAAAATCATATTCCGATCACCATCACCATCTGAAGCAGCACCAAACTGTGGGCCATCATCTGCAAACACAATATCGACCAACTCTTTTGCATACGTTAAGTTCGGATCGGGGTGACCACCGCCAAAGTCGGATAAAGGAACGCCATTAATAATAGACGTAGGTGAAGCGCCCAGCGCTTCTTGAAAAAGTGCGGTTGCATAAGGGCCTGTAATGGCATGCATGGCATCGAAGCAAAAGCTGAAACCAGGTTGTGCGATGAGCGCGCGAATAGCATCAAAATCAAATAACTCGGCCATTAATGCAACGTAATCAACAACAGGGTCAATAATATCAACGGTCATCTCACTCAAGGTAGTCGTTCCGGTTACATCGAGTTTGATATCATCCAATTCAGCAATTTGGTAATGATCAATGGTTTTGGTGTTAGCAAAAATGGCATCGGTAATCATTTCAGGGGCAGGGCCACCATTACTCACATTATATTTAATACCGAAGTCACCACTCGGGCCAGCAGGGTTGTGACTAGCAGATAAGATTAGACCGCCATAAGCGTTGTTTTTTCTAATTAAATGTGACGCGGCCGGGGTAGAGAGCAAACCATGTTGGCCGACAATAGCCCGACTAAAACCATTGGCAGCAGCCATTTTTAAAATAACCTGAATGGCTTCCGGGTTGTAAAAGCGGCCATCACCACCGACAACGATGGTTTTGCCTTTTTTATCATCGAGTGCATTAAAGGTCGATTGCACAAAATTTTCTAAATAATGCGCTTGTTGGAAAACAGTGACTTTTTTTCTTAAGCCTGAGGTACCGGGCTTTTGATCATCGAAAGGTGACGTGCTTACCGTGATCATTGACATATATTTACCTGCATAAGTAATTAGGCACTAAAACAGAACCTTGTTAATATTAAGAAACCTTAATCACTATACCGTCCTGATGATACTACCTCAACAAGCTGATAACGCAAAGCTAATGCGCTGGGCAACTTATGCCTCAGTCACGACCGCTGTTGTTTTAATTTTTGCTAAAATAATTGCGTGGTTTATGACTGATTCCGTCAGTATTCTAGCGACGCTATTGGATTCAAGTTTGGACGTGTTGGCCTCCTTAATTAACTTAATAGCAGTAAGGCATGCGCTGGAACCAGCGGATAATGAACATCGCTTTGGCCACGGTAAAGCAGAAGCGTTATCAGGTATTGGCCAAGCTTTATTTATAGCGGGTTCGGCTGGCTTCTTATTATTACAAGCCATTGGCCGAATCATTAATCCGCAAAACATGGTGACTGGATTAGAAGTGGGGGTAGGAGTGATGTTGTTTTCAATTGCCGCGACGTTATTGCTTCTGTCATTTCAGAAATACGTTGTCAGTAAAACAGGGTCGACAGCAATTAAAGCGGACGCCTTGCATTACAAAACAGATTTACTGGTGAATGGCAGTGTGATTGTGGCCCTGTTTTTAACTGTCTATGGCTGGGGTTACTTCGATGCGATATTTGGGGTCGGTATCGCGATCTTTATTTTGTATAACGCATGGCAGATCGTCAAAGAAGCGATTGATTTATTAATGGATCATGAAATTGCTGATGAAGAGCGTGACAAAATAGCCGACATCATCATAGGTCACGAGCAAGCCTTGGGATACCACGATTTAAGAACACGTCGTTCAGGGACACGGGTGTTTGTACAGTTACACTTGGAGTTAGACGCGGCACAAAGTCTGGCATCAGCACATGCTATTGCCGATACGATAGAAAAAAGAATTGCCGCTTTATTCGACGATGCCGAGGTCATTATTCACGAAGATCCCGTTTTGCATAACGCACAAGGCCAAGAGTCCGTATAATTAGGGGCACATTTTTAAGGCACCGTGCATTTTGACTATTAATATCAACATCATTCATTTGGTTATCGCGGCAATGATTGCCATTGTGGTGATATTAATTATCTTAGCCATCAGTAAGAGACGGCAAAGCAGTGAATATCGCATTAGAAAAATACTCACGCCGATAACCCGGTCTAAAATCAAAAATATCATCATCCCCGATGGTATCGGCGGCATATTAGAAATTGAACAATTGCGTCTTTTAGACCAAGGCATTCTTATCATCGAAACCTATCCGGTCAGCGGACATCTTTTTGGTGCTGAAGAAATTGATCAGTGGACACAGTTGGTCAACGGGCGAAGTTACAAGTTTGCAAATCCATTAAGACACATTAGAACCTCACGCCAAGCAGTGATGAGTTTAATGCCAAATATTCCGGTTTTTTATCGTGTTATTTTCAGTGCTGATACCAGCTTCCCAAAAGGTAAGCCTGAAGGTATTTCGGTAGTGGATTCACTTAGTCATGATTTAAGACCAATACAATCAGAACCAAAGCTCGTAGAACAAACGCAGCAAGCGTGGGATAAGTTATTGAGCGTTGCCCGAAAAAATGGCCGTTCAGCCGAAGTTGGAGAGGAAATCTAAATGTCTGATAAACCGCTAGTCGTTGCCATTTCATCTCGGGCTTTATTTGACTTAGATGAAAGTCATCGCATTTATGAACAAGAGGGCACCCAAGCTTATTGTGAATACCAAGTTGAACATGAAGACACGCCGCTTGAGCCGGGCGGGGCATTCACGTTAGTACGCAAATTGCTCGCGCTGAATGAAGGCAGTATCGATAATAAACCCAATGTTGAAATTATTTTATTATCTCGTAACAGTTCTGATACCGGCTTAAGGGTATTCAACTCAATACAACATCATGGCTTAGCGATTAGCCGCGCCGTTTTTACATCCGGTAGTAGCCCTTATCGATATGTCGCGCCCTTTGGCGCCAATTTATTTTTATCGACCAGCCCTGAAGATGTACGAAAAGCCCTGAGCGAAGGTGTCGCATCAGCGACGATATTACCGTCTAAAGCGAGCCACACAACGAAAGGTGATAAGCCACAATTACGCATTGCCTTTGATGGTGATGCGGTCTTGTTTTCAGATGAATCTGAGCGCATCTATAAAGAACACGGTCTACAAGCCTTCACCGAGAATGAACAGCAAACAGCAAAAGATCCACTTAGTGGTGGACCCTTCAAAGAATTCTTAAAAGCGCTTAACTATTTGCAAACACAATTTCCGGACACTGACTCACCTTTAAGAACCGCGTTAGTGACCGCACGTTCAGCGCCAGCACACGAACGGGTAATTAGAACATTGCGAGCTTGGGGCATTCGGATTGATGAAGCGATATTTTTAGGCGGTATGGACAAGGGCCCGTTTTTAAAGTCATTCGGTGCCGACATCTTTTTTGATGATCAACAAGGCCATTGTGATTCTGCACGACAGCATGTGGCAACAGGCCATGTACCACATGGTATTGCAAACGAAGCAACAGAATAGTCAACACCAAGCAAGATAGTTATAAGTTAGATATCAAAGGCTTCGGCCAGCGGACGAAAGTCAAAGCGTGTTTTTAAGCTTTGAAGGCTAGTTTTCTCACCGAGACCCGTTTATAATAGCCGACTTTCTTCGGGCAGTAGCCTGAAAACGATTATGCGAGAGTGGCGGAATTGGTAGACGCGCTAGATTTAGGTTCTAGTGGGGTAACCTGTGAGAGTTCGAGTCTCTCCTCTCGTACCATTTCGAAATGAAGGCGATGATATCATCGCCTCTATTTCAACTCCCATACTGAGGTAAAGAATGCAAGTTACTGTAGAAAATGTCAGCGAACTCGGTCGCCGGATGACGGTGACAGTTGAAGATGCCAATATTGAGCAAGCTGTAAACACCCACTTAAATGCGATTCGTCCTAATGTGAAAGCCGCTGGCTTCCGTCCTGGCAAAGTGCCCATGAAGATGGTTGCAGAGATGCATGGTGGTGCAGCACGTCGTGAAACCGTTGATGGTGTTATTCAAAGCAGTATGCAAGAAGCCTTCACACAAGAAAAAATCAACCCTGCAAGTCGTCCTGCAATTGAAGACATGAAAGAAGAGGGTGAATCTTTCACTTATGTCTTGAGCTATGAAGTATTTCCAGATATTAAGGAAGTGAAGCTTAAAGGCGCAAAAATTGAGAAAGTGACAGCAACCGTCGAAGACGCTGACGTTGATAACATGTTAGAAACATTGCGTGAACAACGTGCAACGTGGGAGCCGCTGAAACGTGGCGTAAAAGATGAAGAACAAATCACCGTTGATTTCGTTGGCACAATTGATGGCGAAGTATTTCAAGGCGGCACAGGAACAGATGTTGCAATCGTCATTGGGTCTGGCAGTATGCTACCCGGCTTTGAAGAACAACTTTTAGGTAAGAAAGCGGAACAAGAAACAACCGTTACCGTAACGTTCCCTGACGATTATCAAGCACAAGAGTTAGCCGGTAAAGAAGCTGAATTTGCCGTAACAGTTAAATCAGTGGCTAAGAAAAAGCTACCTAAACTCGATAAAGAATTTGCAGCTTTATGTGGTGTCGAAGCTGGCATGGCAGCATTGAAGAAAGAAGTCCGTGCCAATATGGAACGTGAACTTGAAAATGCCTTAAAGCAAAAAAACAAAAAAACCGTGATGGATATGTTGACTGACAAAAATGAAGTCAACTTGCCAGAAGCACCAGTCGAACGCGAAGCAGAACATCTCATGGAGCAGGCTAAAAATAACCTGAAACAGCAAGGTGTTAACATCGAAGGCATTCCCTTTACGACTGATGGCTTCATGGATTCTGCAAAACAACGTGTTGCATTGAGCTTATTAATTGGTAAGATTATCAGCGATAATGAAATTCAAGCGGATGAAGAACGCGTAAAAGCCGTCATTAGCTTAATGGCGAGCAGCTACGAAGATCCAGAAGACGTTGTGAAGTATTATATGAATGATCCACAAAAGCTATCTGAAGTCCAAATGATGGTGGTTGAAGATATGGTTGTTGAACACGTGCTTGAACAAGTTAAAGTTGAAGAAACAACTTCAAGCTTTAGCGATGTCATGAACGCCAACAACGCTGCTTAAACCATCTCGATACGAGACAGACGATAGCCCGCGCTCATTTGATTGGGCGCGGGCTATTTTGTTTTATAACTGACAGAAATGGAAAACTATGAATAACATGATCTTTAATCAGTCGATGCCAAATATAGACAATGCACTCGTACCGATGGTAGTAGAGCAAACCTCAAGAGGTGAGCGCTCATATGATATTTATTCTCGCCTCTTAAAAGAGCGTGTGATTTTTTTAGTGGGTCAAGTCGAAGATCATATGGCGAACTTAGTCGTCGCCCAATTATTGTTTCTTGAATCAGAAAACCCAGATAAAGACATACATCTTTATATTAATTCACCCGGTGGTGCTGTCACGGCAGGCATGGCAATTTATGACACCATGCAATTTATTAAACCGAATGTCAGTACTTTATGTATTGGACAAGCGGCGAGCATGGGTGCTGTTCTATTAGCGGGTGGCGAGCCAGGTAAACGTCACTGCCTACCCAATTCACGCATCATGGTGCATCAACCCTTGGGTGGTTTTCAAGGGCAGGCGTCGGACATCGAAATCCATGCCCAAGAAATATTGTCGATTCGTGAGCGCTTAAATGGCATTTTGGCTAAACATACAGGCCAAGAAATCGAACAAATTCAAAAAGATACTGATCGCGATAACTTTATGAATGGTGAACAAGCCCAAGAATATGGTTTAATTGATACAGTATTAAGTAATCGTCCTGAAGAAAAGTCATAATCGGTCGATACACAGAGTGAAGCGAGGGATGTTTGAAAATGAGTGAAGACAATAACAACGACGATAAACTACTGTACTGCTCTTTTTGCGGTAAAAGCCAGCATGAAGTTAAAAAACTGATTGCCGGCCCCTCAGTGTTTGTTTGTGATGAATGCGTCGATTTATGTAACGATATTATTCGTGAAGAGTTGTTAGAAGTCACACCTGAGCAAGAACAAGAACATTTACCCACGCCCCGTGAAATTAATGAAGCGCTAGATAATTATGTGATTGGGCAAGAAAAAGCCAAACGCGTGTTATCCGTCGCTGTTTATAACCATTACAAACGACTTCGTTTTGGTGCTAAAAAAACAGACGACGTTGAGCTATCAAAAAGTAATATCTTAGTTATCGGCCCAACAGGTAGTGGTAAAACATTATTAGCTGAAACCTTAGCGCGGCAACTCAACGTACCTTTTACTATGGCTGATGCAACGACACTAACCGAAGCAGGTTATGTTGGTGAAGATGTTGAGAACATCATTCAAAAACTGTTGCAGAAATGTGATTATGATGTTGAGAAAGCGGAAACAGGTATCGTTTACATTGATGAAATAGATAAAATTTCACGTAAATCAGATAACCCGTCTATTACGCGTGATGTCTCTGGTGAAGGTGTTCAACAAGCTTTATTGAAATTGATCGAAGGCACAACGGCATCAATTCCGCCACAAGGGGGTAGAAAGCACCCACAACAAGAGTTCTTACAAGTTGATACCAGTAAGATCCTGTTCATTTGTGGTGGTGCGTTTTCAGGCTTAGACAAAGTGATTCGTAACCGATCTCATAAGGGTGGTATCGGTTTTTCTGCTGAAGTACAAAGTATTGATACCGAAAGCAATGCATCCGAGATGTTAAAAACAGTTGAACCGGAAGATTTAATCCAGTACGGATTGATTCCTGAGTTTGTCGGTCGGCTCCCGGTCGTTGCGACTTTAACGGAACTAGACGAAGACGCGCTTGTCCAAATTTTAACCGAACCAAAGAATTCATTAACCAAACAATATCAAAAAATGTTTGAAATGGAAGAGGCGACGATTGAATTTAGAGAAGATGCACTTCGCGCCATTGCTAAAAAAGCGATGGAGCGTAAAACAGGTGCACGTGGCCTAAGATCCATTATTGAAAATGTGCTACTTGATACGATGTTTGATTTACCGTCAACAGAGAACGTATCAAAAGTGGTCATTGATGAAAATGTAGTGAATGGCGAAAATGCCCCGATCTTAATTTATCAAGACCAAACGACAGACTTAGCAGCGAGTGATAATAGCTAAACGTCACATAAGTTCTAACGGGCTTTAATTATCACTTAAACCGACATTTTTAATGTCGAATTGCTTGAATATTTCTAATGTGTCTCCATATACTGATATATGAAGAAATAGGGTGCTGATTAAAGCAACCCATCAAGCTGCAGAGGTCTAAAAAGATGGATAAAAAAACAAAAGCAACAGAACCAAGCCCATTAATCGGAATGCCCGTTTTACCATTAAGGGATGTTGTTGTTTATCCATATATGGTGATTCCACTTTTTGTTGGTCGCGAACGTTCGATCAAATCACTTGAAGTCGCAACAGACGAAAACAAACAAGTGTTATTGGTTGCCCAAAAAGACTCTACAGAAGAACAGCCTGATGCCAGCAATTTGTATGAAATTGGGACATTAGCCAATATCCTACAATTGCTAAAACTGCCTGATGGAACCGTTAAAGTACTTGTCGAAGGGATATCACGTGCCAAAGTGGCTCGCTTTGATAATGAAGGCGACTACTTAAAAGCCGACGCTGTTGAATTAGTAACGGAAGAGCCTGAAGAACGAGAAGCAGACGTATTGATGCGCTCACTGCTGAGTCAGTTTGAGCAATACGTAAAATTAAATAAAAAAATCCCACCAGAAGTCATTGCCTCTTTATCAGGCATCGATGAAGCCAGTCGCATGGCGGATACTATCGCCGCACATATGACATTGAAGCTAGAAAACAAGCAACACTTGCTTGAAATAGCTGATCTCAATGAGCGTATAGAAAAGCTCATGGTATTTCTCGAGTCAGAAATTGACATCCAACATATTGAAAAACGAATTCGCAGCCGCGTTAAAAAGCAAATGGAAAAAAGCCAGCGCGAATACTATTTGAACGAGCAAATGAAAGCAGTTCAAAAAGAGTTAGGTGAATATGACGACAGCGTTAATGAAATTGAAGAACTGACAGACCGTATTGCCAAAGCGGCTATGCCGGCTGAAGCTAATACCAAAGCAGAATCAGAGCTTAAAAAGCTTAAAATGATGTCAGCAATGTCAGCCGAAGCGACGGTTGTGAGAAACTATATTGAATGGTTAACAGACCTGCCTTGGAAAAAGCGTTCACGCGTTCATCAAAATTTAGACAAAGCAGAGCAAGTGCTTGATGAAGATCATTATGGTCTGGATAAAGTTAAAGAACGTATTCTAGAATATTTAGCCGTACAGCAACGGGTCAAAAAAGCCAAAGGCCCGATTTTATGCTTAGTCGGTCCTCCGGGCGTTGGTAAAACCTCGGTTGCTCAATCGATTGCACGTGCAACTAATCGCAAATACACGCGCATGGCATTAGGTGGCGTTCGTGATGAAGCAGAAATTCGAGGTCATCGTAGAACATATATTGGTTCGATGCCCGGGAAAGTGATTCAAAACATCACCAAAACGGGTGTTAAAAACCCACTGTTTTTGTTCGATGAAATCGATAAAATGGCACAAGATTTCCGTGGCGATCCCGCTTCAGCCTTATTAGAAGTATTAGATCCCGAGCAAAATGCCCATTTTGTTGATCATTACATGGAAGTCGATTATGACTTAAGTGATGTCATGTTCGTCTGTACGGCAAACTCATTAAATATACCTGACGCACTACGCGATAGAATGGAAATCATCCATTTATCAGGTTATACCGAAGATGAAAAATTCAATATTGCGATAAAGTATTTAGTGCCGAAAGCAATGAAAGATAACGGATTAAAAGCAGATGAAGTCACGCTAGAAGACGATGCTCTATTAGACATGATTCGTCGTTATACCCGTGAAGCCGGTGTCAGGCATTTACAACGTGAGATTTCTAAGGTTTTCAGAAAAGTAGTCAAAGAAATTTTGCAAAGTAAAACCGTCAAAGCTGTCACGGTAACCAAAGATAATTTAGAAGACTATCTCGGTGTCTATCGTTATCAATATGGCATGGCCGAAGAGACTGACCAAGTCGGTCAAGTCACTGGTTTAGCATGGACCGAAGTGGGCGGTGAATTGCTCACAATAGAAACAGCAATAATGCCAGGTAAAGGCAAAGCGACCTATACCGGTAAACTCGGCGATGTCATGCAAGAATCAATTCAAGCCGCGACAACCGTGGTGCGCTCAAGGTCAAGAGACTGGGCAATCGATCCTGATGTAATGCAAAAGCATGATGTCCATTTCCACGTCCCCGAAGGCGCTACACCGAAAGATGGCCCAAGTGCAGGTATTGGCATGTGTACTGCTTTAGTGTCGGCTGTCACCGGTATTCCAGTCAAAGCGAATGTGGCAATGACGGGTGAAATCACCTTGCGTGGAGAAGTGTTACCGATTGGCGGGTTAAAAGAAAAACTATTAGCAGCATTACGAGGCGGTATCGATACCGTGTTGATACCCAAAGATAATGTGAAAGACCTGAAAGATATTCCAGACAATATCAAAGAAGGCTTGACCATTATCCCCGTTCATTGGATAGCCGAAGTATTAGAGCAGGCATTACAAACCATGCCAAAACCGATAGAAGGTAAACCGGGCAGTGAAGCATTGCTTGCTAAGGAACAAACCAGCTATCATGGCGTAGGTTCAGAAAACCGGCACTAACCACTCAAAAAGGCAAGTAGGATAAAAATGGCTGATATGACAAAACAACGATTAATCGGAGCATTGCTTGTATTATCAGTCATCCTTATTGCCGCATTGATGCTAGTCAAAAATGCCAATAATAATATCGAACAAACAACAGAGGTTGCATTGCCGGAATTTGAATCCTCTATGCAAACAACTGACGGCGAAATCATTGATGGACAACAAGAAGCTTTAATTGACCCGCATGGCTTAGGACAAGATGTCGCTGCAGCCATTGAAGATGACAGCGTCAGAGAAGCGATAACGGCTACAGCCCCGGAAGTTGTCAAAGAGACTAAAGCGGTTGTCCAACAACCAGCACCTGCAAAGTTGCCAGAAGCCAAACCAGCCGTTGTTTCAAAACCAAAACCGGTTGTCGTGAAACCTAAATCCACAATAAAAAAACCGGAACCAAAACAAAAGGCAGTGCAAACAGCTAAACCTCAAACTCAGGCGAAAATCCTTGGGCCACAATGGACGATCCAACTGGCGAGTTTTGGGGTGAAGGACAATGCCACAGCGCTGCAAAAGAAAATTAAAAAATTAGGCTATCAAGCTAATATTCAAGGTGCTGAAAATAGCCAAGGTAAGATGATTTACCGCGTCAGAATTGGACCTGAGTCTAGCCGCCAGAGCGTCGATGCCATTGTTAGTAAAGTAAAACAACACCTTCAGCTAACCCCTCAAGTCATTAAATTACAATAACTGGAGAAAAGGACTGCTTTATCACGGTTGATTCTGGTAAAATCTCTCCTTTAACAGCAACAGGTAACCATTACAGCCACTATGTTATGGATTGATTATGTCATTATTGGCATCATTGCATTATCAGCGATAATCAGTGTTGTCCGCGGCTTCGTTAAAGAAGTCCTTTCCTTAGCCGCATGGGTCTTAGCTTTCTGGGTTGCGTTAACATTTTCTCCCCAACTTTCAGTTTTATTATCCGACTATATCGCAACGCCATCCGTTAGTTTATTCGCGGCTTTTGCTGCCTTATTCATTGTGACGCTTATTTTAAGTGCATTAGTCAATCATTTGATTGCCGCCATTGTAGAAAAGACAGGCTTAAGTGGCACCGATCGGATGTTAGGTGTTATTTTTGGTTTATTACGAGGAGCAGCTATTGTGACGTTGCTCGTCTTATTGGCTGCGGCAACACCGATGCCAAATGATGCCTGGTGGCAAGACTCAGTATTAATCGAACATTTTGAAAAACTTGCCATTTGGGCCAGACAGTTTTTACCTGTCGGCTTAGCGCAATATGTTAATTTATAGTTAGGGTAATAGATATGTGCGGAATCATCGGCATCGTTGGACATTCCAAAGTAAATCAAGCCCTTTACGACGGCTTAACGGTGTTACAACACCGAGGCCAAGATGCGGCAGGTATTGTGACCTGTGACGATGATGGAAAGTTTTATTTACGTAAAGCCAATGGCTTAGTGAAAGATGTTTTTCATACACGTCATATGCTTAACCTGAATGGTAATATGGGCATTGGCCATATTCGTTACCCAACGGCAGGTTGCTCGACCTTAGCCGAAGCACAACCATTTTATGTGAACTCACCTTTTGGCATCACATTAGCGCATAACGGTAACTTGACGAATACCAAGGTCTTGAAAGATGAATTGTTTAAAGCAGATCGCCGCCATCTAAACACCGACTCTGATTCTGAAGTATTGTTAAATATACTGGCGCATGAGTTGCAAAAAGAATGTGATTTAAAGCCAACAGCACAAAATATTTTTAACGCGGTATCGAAAGTGCATCAACGCTGTAAAGGCGCTTATGCAACAGTCGCTATGATTGCTGGCGTGGGCGTATTAGCTTTTCGCGATCCGCATGGTATACGTCCTGTTGTGATTGGCAAGAGTGATACTGAGGATGGTAAAACGAATTACATTATTGCCTCTGAAAGTGTGGCAGTAGACACACTAGATTATGAGTTAATTAGAGATATCGAACCTGGCGAATGTGTATTTATCGATAAGCAGGGGAACTTCCATTCACAACAGTGTGCCGAGCCAATGACGATGGCACCCTGCATTTTTGAATATGTCTATTTTGCCCGACCTGATTCGATTATCGATGGGATTTCGGTCCATCGTAGCCGCAGCCGTATGGGCACGAAGCTCGCAGAAAAAATACTAAGAGAAAACCCGAATCATGATATTGATGTCATTATTCCTATACCTGATACCAGTCGTAGTGCGGCATTACAGTTATCGTACGATTTAGGGGTCAAATATCAAGAAGGTTTTATAAAAAACCGCTACATTGGCCGGACTTTTATTATGCCGGGGCAAACAGAGCGTAAAAAGTCAGTTCGCCAAAAGCTCAATGCCATTGATATTGAGTTTAAAGACAAAACTGTCTTATTAGTCGATGATTCAATTGTCAGGGGAACGACCTCACAACAAATTGTCCAAATGGCGCGTGATGCGGGCGCACGCAAAGTCTATTTTGCTTCTGCAGCGCCGCCGGTTCGTTATCCGAATGTGTATGGTATCGATATGCCATCACCAGAAGAATTTGTCGCCCACGACCGCAATGTTAAACAAATTGCTGACGAATTGGGTGTGGACTGGCTAATTTATCAAGATCTAGATGATTTAATTGATGCGGTGAATGATCAAAAAAACATTGAGTCATTTGATAGCTCATGCTTTGATGGCCAATATATCACGGGAGATATCGATGCCTCTTATCTCTACTATATTGATGCATTGCGCAATGATAATTCAAAACGATTGGCAGAAGAAAATAGTGCCGTTATCGAGCTGCATAACAACGCTTAAATCACTTTCAAGCTGATTCTATCGTGGTGATTAGCGATAACAAGCCATCAGGCTTAATAAATCAGTTAGTTTGCTTTGCGATTTAACGCATTTTCTTATATAATTCCGTCGATTATGCATCAGAAATTACCAAATGAGATTGACCCTATACGTTTAGCCCAAAACGGGTTGAAATTAAACGGTGAACTCTCGATAAAAGATATGCCGAGATTATGCGAAAGCCTAGTTACTAATGAAGGCAGTGTCGACGTCGATTTAGCATTTGATGTTGATGAAATTAACACACCTTATATGCAAGGTAAGTTAACGACAAATGTTTCAATGCAATGTGAAAGATGTATGTCACCGATGATCGTTTCATTATCGGTGGATTGTTTATTAGCAATGGTAATAAGCGAGCTAAAAGTCGCCGCGTTGGCTGAGCAGTACGAGCCTTGGCTACTTGAAAACAATGATCCTGTGTCATTGAATGCGGTGATAGAAGATGAATTGATTTTGGCTTTGCCAATAGTGCCACGCCATACAGAAGCCTGCATACCAAATGAAGTTTGGTCTTCAGGTGAGGACAGTGATGTTGAAGAGGATGATAAACCCGTATCACCTTTCGCAGTGTTGTCGCAGTTAAAAGACAAGCAGTAAGCCAGCATAAGGCTGGTTAAAACAATTATATTTTTAGTGTTAGGAGTTCAACATGGCAGTTCAAAAGAGTAAAAAAAGTACATCACGTCGCGGCATGCGTCGTTCACATGATGCGTTAACGGCGACAACATTGTCGGTTGATGCAACATCTGGTGAATTACACCAGCGTCATCATGTTTCAGCCGACGGTTACTACCGTGGCCGTAAAGTTGTTGCTGATAAGAGTGATGAAGGCTAAAGTCGATTGAGTCATACGATTTCAATTGATGCAATGGGCGGAGATCATGGCCCAGATGTCATTATTCCAGCGGCCGTCAGTGCGCTAGAACGCCATCCTAATGTCAAACTCATCTTAGTCGGTGATAAGGACGTGCTTGAGGCTAAGCTAAAAGCGCATCAACTTGAAAATGAAACAAGGTTGCAGATTCACCACGCTTCTCAACAAGTGGCAATGGATGAATCGCCTGCACTAGCATTACGGGGCAAAAAAGACTCGTCGATGCGTGTTGCAATCAACCTGGTTAAAGACGGCACAGCATCAGCTTGTGTGAGTGCAGGTAACACCGGTGCCTTAATGGCGACGGCCAAGTTTGTACTCAAAACACTGCCAGGTATTGAGCGACCTGCCATCGTATCAGCATTACCGACAATGAAAGGACATACCTATGTCTTGGATTTGGGCGCGAATGTTGATTCAAGTGCCGAACAGTTGGTCCAGTTCGCCATCATGGGCTCAGTATTGGCAGAGTCAATAGAAGGTCGTGACAAACCAACCATTGGTTTACTCAATATTGGCTCTGAAGAAATGAAGGGCAATGAGCGTGTAAAAGAAGCTGCCACGATATTGAATAAAACTGACCTTAATTATGTTGGTTTTGTAGAAGGCGATGGTTTATATCGCGGTGAAGTGGATGTGGTCGTTTGTGATGGTTTCGTTGGCAATGTCGCGCTCAAAGCCAGTGAAGGTGTGGTGCATATGATGCGTCATTACCTACGCCAATCATTTACTCGGAATATCTTCACAAAAGTAGTGGGGTTGATTGCCTCACCTATATTAAAGCACTTCAGTAATCAATTAGATCCCCGGGCTTATAACGGCGCTAATTTTATTGGTTTGAATGGCATAGTGATTAAAAGTCACGGTGGTGCTGACGAAGTTGGATTTGCCAATGCGATTCATATTGCCATTGTCGAAGCTGAACTGGACGTCCCTAAAAATATTAGCCAACATTTAGACGTTATTTTACAAGGGCAAGCTGCGTGATCTATTCCCGAATTGCTGGTACAGGCAGTTACTTACCTGAAAAAGTCTTAAGTAACCATGATCTTGAACAAATGGTTGAAACTAATGATCAATGGATTCAAGATCGGACTGGGATAAAAAAACGCCATATTGTGGCCGATGATGAAACGACGACCGATCTCGCCTTTAATGCAGCCCAAAAAGCCATTGAAGCCGCGGGTATCAAGAATGCAGATATTGATTTGATTATTATTGCGACGACAACCCCAACACGTATCTTTCCAAGCACAGCCTCTCTGGTACAAGAGAAACTAGGTATTAACGGTTGTCCGGCATTTGATATCCAAGCCGTTTGCACTGGGTTTGTTTATGCCTTAACAGTGGCCGATAAATTCATCAAATCAGGCAGCGTTAAGAATGCCTTAATCATCGGCGCCGAATCCTTATCACGCATTGTTGATTGGACTGATAGAAATACCTGCGTATTGTTTGGAGACGGCGCTGGAGCGGTTGTATTACAAGCGTCAGAAGAAACAGGCATCCTCTCTACGCATATACACTCTGATGGCCAATATAACGCCTTACTTTCAGTACCGACAGGGCCAGGTTCTATTGATAATGCTGACGCCAAACCTTTCATCGAAATGCAAGGTAATGACGTCTTTAAGATTGCTGTTAAAACACTCAGCAGCATCGCTGATGAGACGCTGGCTGCCAATAATATGGCCAAAAGTGATATTGATTGGCTTATTCCGCATCAAGCCAATATTCGCATTATCAAAGCAACAGCCAAAAAATTAAGTCTGCCGATGGACCGTGTTGTCGTTACAGTCGATGAGCATGGCAATACGTCTGCAGCATCCATTCCACTCGCATTAGATACCGCGGTCAGAGACGGCCGAATTCAGCGCGGTGAGACATTATTATTAGAAGCTTTTGGTGGCGGTTTCACCTGGGGCTCGGCATTGTTAAATTTTTAAAGAGATTATAAATACGTGAGTTTAGCTTTTGTATTTCCGGGTCAAGGTTCCCAATCTATCGGCATGCTAGATCAGCTAGCCACTGAATATCCACTTGTTCAAGAGACTTTTGCTGAAGCATCAGAAGTCCTTGGCTATGATTTATGGGATTTAGTGACGTCAGGTCCAGAAGCCGCTTTGAACCAAACAGAGCGAACACAGCCTGCGATGTTAGCAGCTGGCATTGCCGTTTGGCGTGTTTGGCAATCCCTCACTAATATTCAACCCGATTATTTGGCGGGCCATAGTTTAGGTGAATACTCTGCACTCGTTGCTTCCGGTGCACTCAGCTTTGCCAATGCCATAAAACTAGTCGAATTACGCGGTCAGTATATGCAACAAGCTGTGCCTGAAGGTCAAGGTGCCATGGCGGCCATTTTAGGCTTGGATGATGACGCCGTAAAAATGATTTGTGAGCAAGCAGCTGGCGATGAAATCGTTGAAGCAGTTAACTTTAATTCACCGGGTCAAGTGGTTATCGCTGGCAATGTGGCTGCCGTTACAAAAGCAACAGTATTGGCTAAAGAGCAGGGTGCTAAACGTGCCTTAATGCTACCCGTGAGTGTTCCATCACATTGTGCCTTAATGAAGCCAGCAGCCGATATGCTAAGTGAAACTTTAGCGGATATGCCTGTGCATGAAACTAGAATGCCTGTCATTCATAATGTCAGTGTCACACCCGCACAAGATGAAGCAGGCATCAAAACGAGTTTGGCGCAACAATTACATAATCCAGTCCGCTGGGTTGAAACCGTACAATGGCTATCCAATCAAGGCGTTGATAAAATTGTTGAGTGTGGCCCAGGTAAAGTATTAGCTGGCCTAACAAAGCGTATTGATAAAGCAGTCACTGGCTTGCCAGTATTTGACCAAAGTTCACTTGAGAAAGCAGTACAAGCATTAGGAGAACAAGCATGAGTTTAGAAGGTAAAGTCGCTTTAGTAACAGGTGCAACACGAGGTATTGGTCGTGCCATTGCATTACGTTTAGGAAAACAAGGTGCAACAGTTGTGGGTACTGCGACATCAGAAGGCGGTGCTCAAACCATTACTGATTTTTTAAAAGCCGAAGGTATTCAAGGTACTGGCATGGTCTTAAATGTCACCGATGCTGAATCAATCGAAGCTGTGGTGTCTGAAACAGAGTCAACTTTCGGCGCGCCAGCTATCTTAGTGAATAATGCGGGTATTACCCGTGATAATTTGCTAATGAGAATGAAAGATGATGAATGGGATGACATTATCGATACCAATTTAACACCGATCTTCAAGCTATCAAAACGCTGCATACGTGCGATGACCAAGGCAAGAGCAGGACGTATTATCACGATTACGTCAGTTGTCGGTGTAATGGGGAATGCAGGACAAACCAATTATGCCGCCGCGAAAGCAGGGGTCATTGGTTTTAGTAAGTCACTGGCAAGAGAAGTCGGTCCACGTGGTATTACAGTCAATACTGTTGCCCCAGGATTTATTGATACCGATATGACCAGTGGCTTGGCTGACGCACATAAAACGGCTTTATTGGAACAAGTGCCTGTTAAACGACTCGGCTTACCAGAAGAAATTGCTGGCGCTGTCAGCTATTTAGCCAGTGATGATGCAGCCTATGTGACTGGAGAAACGATCCATGTCAATGGCGGCATGTATATGAATTAATTGGTTAATTTGAGACAATATTAACCAACGACGATTTTAAATAGGCCTTGAAAACCAAATTGGCTTGTTTATACCGTGCTTGCAATATAAAATGCGTGCAGATTTAAGTATTTAACCACCAAAGGAAACATACGTTATGAGTGATATCGAAGCCCGAGTAAAAGACATTGTTGTTGAACAATTGGGTGTCAACGCAGATGAAGTAACAACAGATGCTTCATTTATCGATGATCTGGGTGCTGATTCATTAGATACAGTCGAATTGGTTATGGCACTTGAAGAAGAATTCGAATGTGAAATTCCAGACGAACAAGCTGAGAAAATCACAACTGTTAAAGAAGCTGTAAACTACATTAATTCTGTCCAGTCTTAATCCCGTTTATCGCTAAACTTATAGCCGCCTAGTATGGTCACATACTAGGCGGCTATCTTGTTTATAATATTTTAGATTTTTACGAAAGGAAATCCTGATGTCAAAACGACGTGTTGTGATAACAGGTCTAGGCGCAGTGACGCCTGTTGGCTTAAATGTAAATGAAACTTGGGGCAATATTCTTGCGGGCAAGAGTGGTGTTGCACCGCTGACCTCGTTTGATGTCTCTGATTTTTCAGTACGCTTTGGGGCTAGCATTAAAGACTTTGACATTAACAGCATCATCCCTCGTAAAGATGCTAAAAAAATGGATACGTTTATCCATTATGGTATCGCAGCGAGTAAAGAAGCTATTGAAGATTCAGGTCTTGAAATTACCGATGAAAACGCTGAACGTATAGGTGTAGCCATTGGCTCCGGTATTGGCGGTTTACCAGGAATAGAAGCTGGTTATGATAGCTACTTAAACGGTGGCCCACGAAAAATTTCTCCTTTCTTTGTACCAAGTAATATCATTAATATGATTTCAGGTAATCTTTCTATTATGTATGGCATGAAAGGACCTAATACAGCGATTGTGACAGCCTGTTCAAGTGGTACCCATAACATTTCATCGGCAGGTCGCATGATTCAGTATGGTGATGCCGATGTCATGATTGCCGGTGGCGCTGAGATGTCGACATCAAAAACGGGCCTAGGGGGCTTTGCAGCAGCACGCGCCTTATCGACACGTAACGATGATCCAGAAGCAGCCAGTCGTCCATGGGATAAAGACCGTGATGGTTTTGTTTTGGGCGATGGTGCCGGTATTGTTGTTTTAGAAGAATATGAACACGCCGTCAAACGCGGTGCAAAAATTTATGCCGAACTTGCGGGTTCAGGTATGAGTTCTGATGCCTATCACATGACAATGCCTTCGAAGGGCGGGGAAGGCGCAGCGCGTTGCATGGTCAATGCCATGAACGATGCAGGCTTAAACCCAGAACAGATTGATTATATCAATGCTCATGGTACCTCGACACCAGCGGGTGATGCAGCTGAAACCCAAGCGGTTAAAACAGCATTAGGCAATGCAGCCCAATCTGTCGCGGTGAGTTCAACTAAGTCAATGATTGGCCATCTCCTCGGTGCAGCCGGCGGTGTTGAGGCAGTATTCAGTGCTTTGGCTATTCGAGATCAAGTAGCACCTCCGACGATTAACCTCGATAACCCTGATCCAGCGTGTGATTTGGATTATGTGCCACATACGGCAAGGCAGATGAAAATTGATGTTGCGATGTCAAACTCATTTGGCTTTGGCGGTACCAATGGCACCTTGATTTTCAAAAAACTGTAAAACGTTGTTCTAATGGTTTTAATCAACGGTAAAGCCAACGATAAAATCAGTATTTTAGATCGAGGTTTGCAATATGGTGATGGTGTCTTTGAAACCATTGCCTATCGCAACGGCAAAGCAGAGTTTTTAGAGCAACATTTGACACGACTGTTTAATAGCTGCGACCTATTAGCAATTAATTTCAAACAGCAAAATGAATTGCGGGCCGAAGTTGACCTTATTTGCCAAAGCTTACAACAAGAACAAGCCGTGATTAAAATAACGGTAACGCGAGGCGAAGGTGGAAGAGGTTATTTCTCTGACAATAGTGCATTACCGACCCGCATTATTTCATCACATCCACATCCTGATATTCCTGAACATTATCAAACTGATGGTGTCAGGCTGCGTTTTTGCGAACAAACCTTATCAATCAATAGCCGTCTAGCAGGGATTAAGCACCTTAATCGTCTTGAGCAAGTCTTAGCACGTAATGAATGGGATGATATAGATATCCCTGAAGGCATTATGTCCGATGAGGAAGGTAACGTGATTGAAGGGACAATGAGTAACATCTTTATTGTTGAATCGGACAAATTATATACACCAGTCGTTACGAGAGCAGGTATTGCAGGTGTGATGCGGGCGCAAGTAATCCAAATCGCGACAAGAAGTGGCATATCAGTGCAGGAGCGAGAGATTACAAAAAAAGCACTTTCTGAAGCCGATGAAGTATTTGTGTGTAACAGTGTGATTGGTATTTGGCCAGTATCGGCTATCTCGAATAAGTTATACCCTGTTGGCTTTATCACCCAATTTCTTCTAAAAGCATTATCCGAGTGTGAAAAATAATAATGCGGCTAATATTGAAACTAATCTTGCCCGTGATATTGATAGCGATCTGTGTTTTCACCTTCAATGAATATCAACGCTTTTTGACAACACCGATTAAGGTTGAGCAACCAAACAAGACTTTTACCATTAAGTCGGGTACAAATCTGCAACAAGTGGGTCGTCAATTGGGTGAACAAGGCATTAGCCCTTTTCCTGCAGAATATTTGTATTGGTATGGCCGCTACCAACAATCGGCTCATCGCATCAAAGCGGGAGAATATAAGTTAACACCCGAACAAACATTACCTGAATTATTAACGCTTTTTATTAAGGGCGATGTTGTTCAACATAGCTTTACGATTATTGAAGGCATGACCAGTCAGCAATTAATAACGGCCATCGCATCGGATGACCGGTTTGTTAAAACGCTCGACAGCTATGATTTAAAAGCTATTATGCAATTATTTGATGACAATGAACGTCATGGCGAAGGGGAGTTTGCCCCTGAAACTTATTATTTTTCTGCCGACACAACCGATAAAGCGATTTTGATACGCGCTTATCAGTTAATGCAAAATACACTAGCAGAAGCATGGGAGAACAAAGCTGATAACTTACCTTATAAAACGCCTTATGAAGCCTTAATTATGGCGTCGATAATTGAAAAAGAAAGCGGAATAGCAGAAGAGCGCCCTGAAATTGCAGGGGTTTTTATACGTCGATTACAAAAAGGCATGAGACTTCAAACGGATCCGACAGTCATTTATGGCATGGGTGACAAATATAAAGGTAATATCCGACGTAACGATCTTAGAAGAGATACCGTTTACAATACCTATACGCGATATGGCCTACCACCCAGCCCAATCGCATTACCAAGCAAAGCAGCCATTCATGCGGCATTGAATCCCGCCGCGGGAACGAGCTTATATTTTGTCGCGACAGGACATGAAGGGCGGCATGTGTTTTCAAATACTTTGGTCGAACATAATAAGGCCGTAAGACAATATCAGTTGAAGAAGCGATGAGCGGAAAATTTATTAGCATTGAAGGGGTAGAAGGCGCAGGCAAGTCGACGCAGGTCAGCTTCATCCAACAACACTTGCTTGAACAAGGCAAAACCGTCATCGTCACTCGCGAACCTGGTGGCACTGAATTGAGTGAGCAAATTCGTGGCTTATTGTTGACACCAGCACAACCAGCCATGGCAGTAGAAACAGAGTTGTTATTGATGTTTGCCGCCCGTGCGGAACATATTAAACAAGTTATTGAACCCGCCTTGGAAAGGGGCGATTGGGTATTATGTGATCGCTTCGTTGATGCCACATTTGCTTATCAAGGTGGTGGCAGAGGGGTCAGCCAGCAACGTATCAAAATGCTCGCTGACTGGACACTACAAGGCTTAATGCCAGAACTGACGCTATTGTTTGATTTACCAGTTGAAATAGGTTTAAAACGTGTCATTCAGAGAAACGAAGCCATCGACCGTTTTGAACAAGAGAAGGTCACTTTCTTTGAAAAAATCAGAGAAAGCTATCTACACAGTGCGATTGCAGAACCAGATCGGATCAAAGTTGTCGATGCCAGTTTATCAATCGATAATATTCAACAACAGCTCATTAAATTATTAAGCCCGTTATTATAAACATGCTATATCCTTGGCAAAGTGCATCTTGGCAACGTTTTACACAGCAATATCAACAACAACGTGTACCGCATGCGGTTATTTTGACTGGGGTATCGGGATTGGGCCAATCAGCACTGGCAGAACAAATGGCAATGTTAGTCTTATGTGAAGTGCAAGATGCAACAGCGCCTTGTGGCCAATGTCATAGTTGCCAATTATTTCTGGCAGGAAATCATCCTGATCACACGCTAATTTCACCCGAAGAAACGGGCAAGCAGATAAAAATAGAACAAATTCGCGAGCTCAAGCATAAGCAAACATTGACGGCCAATGTCTCGCAATGGAAAACAGCAATATTGACGCCGGCAGAAGCGATGAATATTAATGCCAGTAATAGTTTATTAAAGCTATTGGAAGAGCCGCAGCAAAATACCTTCATCATTTTAATCACAGCCGAGCCAGCGCATTTACCCATTACGATTTTGAGTCGTTGTCAAAAAGTCCCGCTGACATTACCATCGTCAGAGACGGCAATAGCCTGGATACAAGACCAAGGTAACTTTGAAAAAATTGAGATAACTAAAGCCTTAACGATGGCGAAGTCGGCGCCATTAGCGGCATTATCATTATTATCTGACGGTAGCTTAGATTACTTAGAGCAGGTGTCACGAGACTTCACGACATTGTTGCAACATAAAGCGAACCCAGTACAACTGGCACAGCAGTGGCAACAGTACGACCTAAAATTAATCTTGAATTATTTACAACTCAGATTGAAAGAGCGTATTGTCGATAATACAAAACATCAAAATCTAAGAAGCAATCCTCAGAATTGGCAGATTTACGATTGCATCATCAAAACAATAAAGTTATTATCTTCATCAAATAATATTAACAAGGTATTGTTAATAGAGCAGTTTATGGTTTCGGTAATGGATTATCCAACATCACAAAATGCAGTACTGAACCAATAGCGTTAAAGGCCCGAAGAGACTATGGCGATGAACCCCCGAAAAGGCATCTTGTCACTAAAAATATCAGACGATAATTTGTTATACCATGCCTATATGCCATTTTTGAAAAATGGTGGTCTGTTTATACCTACGAATAAGATTTACCAACTCGGCGAAGAGGTTTTTATTTTACTGACCTTGATGACTGAGGCTGACAAAATTCCTGTTGCGGGCAGCATTGCATGGATTACCCCCAAAGGTGCTCAAAACAATCAAGCAGCCGGTATTGGTGTCCACTTTAGTGATATGGATGGCGCTGCCAGTGCTGTTAAAAATAAAATAGAAAACTATCTCGCGGAAAAGCTTAATTCTGATAAGCCGACGCACACGATGTAAGCACAGTGTGTTTTCATACTCCCATTACCATTAGGACATAATGCCATGCTGATCGACTCTCATTGCCACCTCAATTTGCTGGCAGAGGAAGAGGGTGGTATTAGTGCAGCTATCGATAACGCCAAAGCCAATTTGGTTGATCACATTTTATGTATTTCGATAGACAAAGCCAGCTGTCACGATATCTTATCGTTAGTCGATAACAATGCGTATCTATCTGCAAGCGTTGGTATTCATCCGAATATCGATCAAAATGAAAATTTCACAACCGATGAGCTGATTGCCTTAGCCGACACGGAAAAAGTCATCGCCATTGGTGAGACCGGACTTGATTATTTTCGAAGTGAAGGCGAGTTAGGCTGGCAACGTGATCGTTTCCGTACCCATATTGAAGCGGCAAAACACCTTAAAAAACCGTTGATTATTCATACCCGTGAAGCACGCGACGATACCATGACCATTTTGGAAGATGAGCAGGCAAAAGAAGCCGGCGGCATCATTCATTGTTTTACGGAAGATTGGGATACAGCCAAAAGGGCGTTAGACATCGGCTTTTATATTTCATTATCGGGTATTGTCACATTCAAAAGCGCAAAAACATTACAAGATGTCGCTAAAAAATTGCCACTAGATCGCATCTTAATTGAAACAGATGCGCCTTATTTAGCACCAGTACCCCATCGGGGTAAGACCAATCAACCTGCTTTTGTAAAGCATGTTGCTGAGTTTTTAGCAGCGTTACGAGGCGATACAGTTGACAATATCGCCGCTGCAACATCAGCCAATTTTCATCGCTTGTTCCCAACGGTTCAATAGGGCTTGAGATGCTAAGGATAGCAAGGGTGTCGGTATTTTTGAAAGATTGGGTTCTAGCCTGCTGTCTTTTACTCTGTCTAGCGGCATGTTCAGCGCCTCAATATACATTAAGCCCTTTATCAAAAAATGCCGTCATTTTGGCTTTTGGCGATAGCCTGACGTATGGGTCAGGTGCGAATAGTGAAACGCAAAGCTATCCTGCCATTTTAGAACAACTAACAGGTAGAACCGTGATTAACGCCGGTATTCCGGGTGAAATCAGTGAAGCAGGTTTAGCCCGATTACCGATACTATTAACTGAACATAAACCAGATTTGGTCGTGTTATGTCACGGTGGAAATGACATCCTTCGCCGCTTGGATAAAACCAAATTGGCAGATCATCTAGAGCAGATGGTGAGACTGATTAAAGCCAGCGGTGCTGACGTTATCATTGTTGGTGTACCAACATTTAAACTTGGTTTCTCAGTACCCGATTTATATCCGAAATTAGCAGAAAAACATCAGCTCGCAAACGATATGACCTTCCTGGCGGAGTTAGAAAGTGAGCCAAGTTTAAAGTCTGATCATATTCACCCCAATGCGACAGGTTATCGTCTTTTTGGGGAGCGTATCTTTAAGCTATTGCAAGCCGCTGGGGCAATAGAGCTTATTTAGCCTGGTAGGCATCAAATAATAATTCTAAGTCATATTCGCAGCCACCACAGCCCGAATAAGCCCCTGTCTTCCGCGATACAGTATCTAAGTCACAGCCTTCTTCGATCAGTTCAATGATTTTACGTTTTGTCGTACCACTACAAATACAGACGGCTTCATCAAGTTCAAAGCCCGTCTCATCGGTGTTATCACTCATAAATAAAAATGTTCATTAGAAAGCAGAGACAGAGATAATACCTGAAATTAAAGCCAGATCGAATGCCGGATATAAAGTTTCGCCTTGAAATAAGGCAATTGACATAAACTAGAATGCAAATAACATAAAAGGAATGAGGTTAGATGTTATATTCTGTCATTCATCCTTTTAGGAATTTATTGTTATTGAGCGTGTCAGAGAGACAAGCTGAACAAAGAATAAGGCAAAACAAAACAAACATTATGAAACAATTGCTCATCTTTTTATTGATTGCTGGCCATATCATCGTGAACGGTGTTGCCGCCGCTGTGCATATGACAGAAGACTATGAGCATGGTCATGATGTCCCGCATCAACACTTCCTGACTGGCGATAAAGTAGTGATCCAAGATATTGGGCATCATGACCATGATGAAGGTGCACATATGCATCTTGAGTTTCAATTATCAGATGCAACGCTATATCAATTTAAACACGTTCAAATAGGGCGTTACTACGAGTTAAAACGGCTGTTTTCATCAACTGACTATTCACCGCCGGTGCCACCTCCAACCCAATAAGCATTCCAGCACCAACATTATTTTAGTGTGATTTTGTCGTACGAGATACGGCTAATGGGAGTGTATTATGAAGCAACACCAAATAAATCTTAAACGCGCGCGAAAAAATCAAATACTGCCCGGATTGGTAATGGGCTTATTTATTTTCTGCTATCAAGGCGTTCTACAAGCAAAAGAAGTCCTATCCTTACCCAAGGCATTTGAACAAACCTTAAATTTTAATGCTGATTTACAGTTATTCCCATATCAAGTCAGATCTGCGGAAGCATCCAAAGTACAGGCAAATCTAAAGCCGCAAGCAAAAGTCACTCTTGAACTGGAAAATGCCTTTGGCAATGGCGACAACACAGGCTTATCCCAGTCCGAAACGACGCTAACGCTTGGGCAAATTATCGAGTTGGGTGCTAAGCGAAAAAACCGCTTGAGAACTGCCGATGCGAAAGTAGACCAATTGCAAAAACAATATGATCTCAAGCGGGTCGATGTTTTGGCCGAAACCGGTCGCCGTTATCATGATGTGTTGAGGCTACAGTCAATTGGTGACAGCTATAATCGTTACATACAACGCGCACAAAAGGCGTTAAAAACGATAAAAAACCTGGCGAGATCGGGCTCTGTAGGCCAAGCACATGTGTCAAAAATCAACCTTGAGGTGGCGCGAGCGAAAGCGGCACAAAAACAAATATCAACACAGTCGTCACAGGCTAAAAGAAAGTTAGCGATGATGTGGCAAGATCCTGTGAATTTTGAAATTGTAGAGGGTGATTTAACTAAAATACCAACACTGCCGTCACAACAACAAATAGCAGTCAAGCTAGAAACAATACCATTAATCAGGCTGCAACAATCGCAAGTGGAACTAGCACAACAGCGACTTCAATTAGCCAAGGCCAACGGTACAAATGACATCGATGTTGGTCTTGGTGTGAGACATTTAGCTGAGACAGATGACCAGGCTTTAGTCTTTCAGTTCTCAATGCCAATAGGGCAACAAAATCCAAACAGAGGCAATATTCTGTCAGCCCAAACTGAGTATGAACAGAGTCAGTTACAACAGTCGCTCATGCAGAAGACGATGCGTTTAAATTTGACGGAACGCCAACAGCGCCTTTTTTCTGATCATGCACATGCTGCAACCCTACAACAACTTCTACCGCAGGCAGAGCAGTTATTAAAGCAAACGGCAAAAGGTTATTTACACGGCCAATATTCCATTATGGAATGGGTCGATGCGCAAAAGACGCAATTTGAATTAGAGCAGGAAAGCATCAATACCCATAGTCAAATCTACCTAAGCTTATTAGAGCTAGAAAGGTTAAGCGGCCAATCGCTATTAACACTAGCTGGAGAAAGTAATGAATAAATTAAACAACATTTTTATAACGCAGTCTTTCTTACTGGCTTTTATATCGGCACCTGCTTTTGCAAGTGGTGGGCATGATCATGATGAGGCTCATCATGTAGAACAAACTCAGCTAAGTGCACATCAAATAAGCGCCTCTGGACTGAGGACAGAGCAGGCTTCTCAGCAGCTTATCCAGCTAACAAATAGTTTATTTGGTGTTATTGAAGCAGACCAAAATAAAGTTTTTCACGTCTACGCCCCTTATTTAAGTCGCGTTGAACAAGTGCATGTTCGACTAGGTGAACAGGTGAAAAAAGGCCAAAAGCTGCTCACATTAATGAATATTAAAACCTTACAAAGGTATTCGGTGAAGAGTGTCGCTACGGGTGTTGTGACAGAACGCACGACAAATCCAGGCGATAGGGCAGAGCGACAAGTTTTATTAACCGTGACTGATCTATCACAAGTTTGGGTAGAGTTATCTGCCTTCCCAGAATCGATAGAAAAATTAAAAGTGGGTCAAAAAGTAACAATCTATGACTTACATCAACATGAAAAAGTCAGCAGTGAAATTAGTTATATCGCCCCAGTGATGACCGGCGGACACATTGCACGCGCACGCGCGATTATTGATAACCCGGTAGGCCACTGGCGACCAGGTATGCATATTAAAGCCGACATCACAGTCGCGGAACGATTGGCATCTGTAGCGGTTAAATTACCAGCAATACAAACCTATATGAATAAGCCAACCGTTTTTGTACGAACAGGTAATACTTTCAAGCCTCGTGAAGTCAAATTAGGGATACAAAATAGTGAATTCGTTGAAATATTATCAGGTCTAACCGCCGGCGAAAGGTATGTGACAAACAACAGCTTTTTAATCAAAGCAGACATATTAAAAAGCAGCGCTAGTCATGACCATTAAAGGCGGTAGATCATGAATTCATTGATTACATTTGCGGTGTCGCGCCGCTGGCTTGTGATGGCTGTGACACTCGTTATCGTTGCTATTGGCCTATTTAACTTAGCGCGATTACCCATTGATGCCGTACCTGATATTACTAACGTACAGGTCCAAATTAATACCGAAGCCAATGGCTATTCACCTTTAGAAGTCGAGCAGCGAATTACCTATAGTGTAGAAAATGCGATGGCAGGGATACCAAAGCTGGACTACACGCGGTCATTATCGCGATATGGCTTGTCACAAGTGACTGTCATATTTGAGGAAGGGACAGATATCTATTGGGCTAGGCAGCAAGTCAGCGAGCGTTTGCAGGCTATTCAATCAAATTTACCTCGCGATGTTGCACCGACCTTAGGTCCCATTACAACAGGGCTAGGTGAAGTACTGATCTACGCAGTGACAGCACAGCCAGGTGCCTTAAATGACAATGGTGAAGCTTATTCTTTAGAAGATCTACGTACGATTCAAGATTGGATAATCCGACCACAACTCGTCAAAGTGCAAGGCATTACAGAAATCAATAGCCTTGGCGGCTATGTTCGTGAATATCAAGTTGCACCGACCCCAGGTAAATTATTAGCCTTTAAAGTGACCATGCAAGATATTATTGAAGCCTTGCAACGCAATAACCAAAATGTCGGTGCCGGGTATATTGAACGCAATGGCGAACAATGGCTTATCCGATCGCCAGGCCAATTAGCGGGTTTAACGGATATTGGTAACGTTGTTATTGCTAAACGGGATGATGCACCCGTTAGAATAAAAGATGTCGCCGAAATAATGTATGGCAAAGAGCTAAGGACAGGCGCAGCGGTGATTAATGGTGAGGAGGCCGTACTCGGTACCGCCTTCATGCTGGTAGGTGAAAATAGCCGTTCTGTTGCTAAAGCCGTTGCTGATAAATTACAGGCCATCAATCAGACATTACCGAAAGGAGTCGAAGCAACAGCCGTTTACAATCGGACAGTTCTCGTCGATCAAACTATCGAAACAGTACAAAAAAACCTTTTTGAAGGTGCCTTATTGGTCATCGTTATTTTATTTGCCTTACTGGGTAATTTTCGAGCAGCATTAATCACAGCCCTCGTTATTCCGCTTAGCATGCTCTTTGCCATTACCGGTATGGTGGGGAATAAAGTGTCCGGCAATTTGATGAGCTTAGGTGCAATTGATTTTGGGTTAATAGTCGATGGTGCTGTCATTGTCGTTGAAAATACCTTACGTCGTTTAGGACTTGAACAACAACGCCTAGGAAGACTGCTAGAGACCAAAGAACGATTACAAACCGTTGTTGAAAGCACCAAAGAAGTCGTGAGTCCCGCCGTATTCGGTGTCTTTATTATTATGTTGGTTTATTTACCGATCTTCGCCTTGAGCGGTGTCGAAGGCAAAATGTTTCACCCAATGGCATTCACCGTTGTCGCTGCATTATTAGGTGCTTTAATAAGCGCGATTACCTTTATTCCTGCTGCAATAGCATTATTCGTAAAAGGTAAAGTGAGCCATCAACAAAATAGCGTAATGCGTGGTATCCAATCTTTTTACAAAGTGGTATTAAATATCGCATTAAAGATACCTGCCGTGGTGGTGGGTTTAGCACTGGGTTTAGTTGTGTTTAGTGGTCTAAAAGTGACGCAATTAGGCACAGAGTTTTTACCTCAACTTGATGAGCATGATATGGCGTTACATGCTTTGCGTATTCCAGGTACCGGCTTAGAACAAGCCATTATGATGCAAAAACAATTGGAAGCAGCATTAAAAGAGAGTGATGAAGTCAGTCATATCTTCACTAAAATTGGCACAGCCGATATTGCAACCGATCCGATGCCACCAAACGTTGCCGACACCTTCTTGATGTTAAAGCCACGCTCAGAATGGGCAAACCCAAATAAACTAAAAACACAGTTAGTGGACGAAATACGGACCATCATGCAGTCTGTACCGGGTAATAACTATGAACTGACACAACCGATTGAAATGCGTTTTAACGAATTAATTGCCGGGGTCAGAGCAGACGTTGCCATTAGAATTTATGGTGATGATTTAGCCACATTGGCAGAAGCTGGCCAACGTGCCGAAGCCATATTATCAAAGGTGGATGGTAGTCGAGATGTTCGTTTAGAGCAGACGGATGGTCTACCCATGTTATCGGTTGAACCAGAGCGGGATCATCTCGCACTATTGGGTTTGAGTGTTGCAGATGTTCAAAAAACATTACAGATAGCGACAAGCGGACTACAGGCAGGGGAGATCTATGAAGGGGATCGCCGGTTTAAACTCATGGTTAGAATGGATGAAACCACTCGTCAGAATCCACAACAATTAGCGAAACTTCCGATCATGTTGCCAGTAGAAGCAAATCCTGATTTAAGCTATGTACCCTTAGGTGAGGTGGCAAGGATTAAAGCCATTCAAGGGCCCAATAAAATTAACCGAGAAAGCGGCAAGCGCAATGTTGTTGTTAGTGCCAATGTTGAAAACAGAGATTTGGGCTCGTTTATACAAGAGACCCAAGGTTTGATGTCAGCAGAGCTCAATTTACCGGCAGGATACTGGGTTGAATATGCTGGTACCTTTGAGCAACTAGCATCAGCAACGCAAAGGTTAAAGTTGATTGTCCCACTGACCTTATTATTGATTTTGATTCTGCTCTATACGACATTTAACTCAATACGGGACAGTCTGTTAATTTTCAGCGGCGTACCGTTGGCATTAACGGGTGGGGTGCTAGCCTTAATGTATCGTGAAATGCCATTGTCGATATCAGCTGCAGTGGGTTTCATTGCTTTATCGGGGATTGCGGTCCTGAATGGTATTGTGATGTTATCGTTTATCAGAGAATTGAGAGAGCAAGGAATTGAGCTCGTCACAGCAATCAAACAAGGCGCAAGCCAGCGGTTAAGACCTGTCTTAATGACAGCTTTGGTGGCCAGTTTAGGGTTTATTCCAATGGCATTAAATACCGGCATGGGAGCAGAAGTGCAGCGACCACTAGCGACAGTTGTAGTCGGTGGTGTGATTTCATCAACACTTTTAACATTGGTCGTTTTACCTATCCTGTATAGATGGGTATACCAATTTAGAATGGCTAAATAACAAGCAGAAAAAGGTGGACAAGCCGAGGGCCATACTAAAATAGTTCAGCTCTCGTCACATTAACAATGTAATTTAAGATAACGAGCAAATTTTGAGACACGGTTCTCGTAGGTTTTAGCCTTCAATGACATATTATGAGTCACAAATGGAGAGCGGCCGAAGCAGTGTCAATTCAGGTATAGGGGGAGTGTCATAGCTGAAAAACGGAGATAGAAAAATATAATAAAAAATTAATGTTCGGCTATAAGTTAGCCGATAGCATTAAACAATAATTCGTAATCAGGAAAATAAGGTCTTACAGATGTTTAATAAAAAAATAATTGCCGCTTTGGACACTGCGACAGCTGAGAAACAACAACTAACGGATTTTATTTCATCACTTACAATCATATGCCGACTATCTGTTTTAAGCCAGATGGCACGATACTCGAAGCGAGTGATTTGTTTTTACAAACAGTGGGTTACAGTCTAGATGAAGTGAAAGGTAAACATCACCGTATTTTTTGTGACAATGAATATGTACAGTCTGCGGAATATACCGCTTTCTGGCAAGAGCTCAACACCGGTAAAAAAATTAGCGGCACTTTCAGCCGCAAAAACAAAGCAGGCATGACGCTTTGGTTAGAAGCAACCTATTTTCCAGTGATTGAAAATGGCAAAATCACCAAAATCTTTAAAATTGCCAGCGATGTGACATATTCTAAAGACAAAATAGAAGAGCAAGCGGCGGTATACAGTGCCATTGATCGCTCAATGGCTGTTATAGAATTCACGCCACAAGGAACTATTCTCACAGCCAATGCCAACTTTTTATCAGTCGTCAACTACTCATTAGAAGAGATTATCGGCAAACACCATAAAATGCTTTGTACCCAAGTATTTTATGAAAAGAACCCACAGTTTTGGATGCAACTAGAACAAGGAAACGTCACTTCAGGCCGCTACAAGCGCCTGGATAAATCAGGTCGGGAAATATGGCTAAGAGCAACCTATAGCCCCATATTTAATGCTGAAGGAAAAGTGATTAAGGTCATTAAGTTTGCCAGTGAAGTTACCGACAACGTTGAACGAGAAACGGCAGTTAAAAATGCGACGAAGATAGCCTATACAACGTCACAAGAAACCACAAAAATTGCCGAGAAAGCGACATCAGTACTCGGGGATACAGTAAGTATCTCTGAGAAAATTAGTGAAGAAATTCACGATGCATCAACGTTAATCGAAAAGTTGAATCATCAATCAGATGAAATTTCAAAAATTGTAACGACGATCAGTAGTATTGCTGACCAGACAAATTTACTCGCTTTAAATGCGGCTATTGAAGCTGCGCGAGCTGGTGAGCATGGTCGTGGTTTTGCCGTCGTGGCAGATGAAGTACGTTCACTAGCATCAAGAACAAGTGAATCGACAGTTGAAATAGACCAAATGGTGAAACAAAACACCGCATTATCCCGTAAAGCTAAGTCCGGGATGGAACATGTTGAAAGACAAGCAGTGCAAAGTAAAGCATTGGTGAATGAAGCATCCGACGTGATTGCTGAAATTAAGCAAGGTGCTGATAACATGACTAAAACAGTTTCTCAATTGTTGTAAAAGTTAAGCTTTAACCTGATTAATAACGCGCCAGCTTTTGCTGGCGTTGTTCGTTTTGACGCATTAAATTCCTGGAGCTTCAACGAGACGCGACACATAATGTGAGATTGTAATATCATATTAATCATTATGTTACAAAATTTAGCGACACAAAATATGAGTAAGTTCGACACATATTTTGTTCAGAGAGTGCATTCTGCGACACATAATTTGAGCACTTGATGGCGAGCTAAAGTTTAAAGTGATGAAGCATTAGATTAAATTTAAGGGCTGCTTTCGACTGTGGATTCATCCGGTCGACGCAACACGCTAAACTTTACGTAAGTAAAAGGAGTGTTGCAAATGAAATACAGAGCTCGGACTTATTACACAGAAAAACAGAAGTCCCTGATGTGGGATCGTTGGCAGAAAGGTGATTCG
>CAJQOM010000007.1 GCA_905479985.1 uncultured Gammaproteobacteria bacterium
CTAACTCATTTTGATGCTAATCGTTTACTTTTACATTGCTGTTTTATGTAAATTCATGCATCGGTTCTTTTTCGTAAGAATTGACCCAATGCAAGTATCCACATAGATTACTTGGTATTATTTTTTTAAAGAGCGCTTTGTTGCAACGTCATGTCTGCTACAAAGAAGCGAGAATTATACAGCCTCTCACCGGACTGTCAATCTGTTATTGCTGAATTCTAAAACTAATTTAAAAAGCTGAAATACAAACAGATTGAAGATATAAATTTGGTGGGCCGTCCGCGACTCGAACGCGGGACCATCGGATTAAAAGTCCGGTGCTCTACCAACTGAGCTAACGGCCCAAACCAAGCGCGGAATAATACCCGATTTATCAGAAATGGCAAGTCTAAAAACGAATAAAGCGTAAAAGCGGGGCCTTTTGCGTTAAAAATAACGATAACGCTGAACCGCTGCGACTATTTATATGACCAATGCTTGACGCGTCTATGACACAGTTAGCCCACTATCCAACCGGTAGCCTTATTGATAACGTGTTGGATCAATCACGCCTGCTTGCTCAAAACCTTGCTGCCGAAAACGACAAGAATCGCATTTGCCGCAAGCTTTGCCATCAAGATCGGCCTGGTAACAAGAGACTGTTTGACTGTAATCGATACCCAGCCTAAGACCTTGTTGAATAATATCAGCCTTGGTCATTGTCATTAAGGGTGCTTTTACCGTTAACGTCTGACCTTCTACTCCGGCCTTAGTCGCCAGATTAGCCAATTGCTCGAAAGCACTAACAAATTCAGGTCGACAATCTGGATACCCCGAATAATCAACCGCATTCACGCCGACAAATATCGCGTGTGCAGACAACACCTCGGCCCAGCCTAAAGCAATTGAAAGAAAAACAGTGTTCCTCGCAGGCACGTAAGTAACAGGAATACCTGCTTCATACTGCTCCGGCACTGCTATATTAGAATCAGTTAATGCAGAACCACCAATCGCACTTAGGTCGATATCGATGACTTTATGGTCTATAGCCCCATTTTGCCGCGACAATATCTTGGCCGCATTCAATTCAGCATGATGACGTTGCCCATAATTAAAGCTCAAGGTATAACACTCAAAACCTTGCTCTCTCGCCATGGCTAAAGCAGTGACAGAATCTAAACCACCGGATAATAAGACAACGGCACGTTTCATCGGCCTGGCTCGTCGTTCCACAAATATTTGTGTATTTGAAGTTGCATCCTAACCGGCAAATTGTCCTCGACTATCCAATCCGCTAAGTCCGCTGGGCTCAACTCACCATGAATAGGTGAAAATAGTACTTCACATTGATCACTTAAACGGTACTCTGCCAACTTCTTCACCGCCCAGTCATAATCTTCACGGTGACAGACTACAAACTTAAGCTGATCGGTCGGCTTTAACAACGCAATATTGTCATAGCGATTTTTGGCTTCTTCTCCGGAACCTGGCGTTTTTAAGTCCATCACACACACCACGCGCGGATCAATATCAGTAATATCTATTGCCCCACTGGTTTCGAGCGAGACTTCCACGCCAAGATCACATAAAGATGTCAATAAGGGAAAACAAGCCTTTTGAGCCAGCGGCTCACCACCCGTCACCGTGACATAACGCGGTTGATAACTTTCAACTTTGGCCACAATGTCACTGTTGTCCATTTTCTCACCGCCATGAAAAGCATAAGCGGTATCGCAAAACGTACAACGGAGTGGGCAACCTGTCAGGCGCACAAAAACAGTCGGCAAGCCAACGGTTCTCGTTTCACCTTGTAAGGAATAAAATATTTCTGTAATGCGACATTGGAGCGACATAACGAACCTAAAGCTTAATTAGCCTCTTTTTCTATACGTTCTAAACGCACTTTCGCCAACCGCGCCGCAGACGTTGTTGGATACTCATCCATCACTTTACTTAAATTGGCCGTTGCTACATCGACTTGGCCCAATTCATATTGACTAAAGCCCTGTTTTAACATGGCATCAGCGACCTTGCTACTAACCGGAAACTGCTCTATTACCACTTGAAACGCTGCAATAGCCGCATCAAAATTCCGTAAGACATAGTTCGCTTCACCTTGCCAATAGTAAGCATTGGGCAAATAGCTACTTTGTGGATATTGCTCAGGAAAAACAGACAATGCGGCGATCGCATCTTCATATTGCCCACCACGCAATGTTTGTAAAGCCGCTTGGTAAGCCGCCTCACCATTTTCAACAGCCACCGGTGACGCTGGTAATGGCGTCGACACCTTCGCTTTAACAGCTTTAGTTGCCGTCTTTGTTGATTTTTCAACAACCGACACAGTACGTTTTGGCACATCGACCGTTTCAGTAATCACCGGTTGCAATGCCGTCTTACCCGGTGCTTGCGTTGGTGCTATTGCAGTCATATTTGATTGCAAACGGCCGTCTAAATCAATATACATCTCACGTTGACGACGCTTCATTGTTTCAAGCTGATGTCTCAAGGTCTCATTGTCACCATTAAGACGTTGCACTTCATTTTGTAACTGATCCACACGTCCTAATAAAGACACTAAGCCTTGGCCTTTGACTATTCGCTCTAATCGCGCAATGCGTTCCAGCAAGACGTCATCATCAGCCCAAGCAACTTGAACCGTCATCGGTGCAATCAATACGCTAACGATCAGCGCTTTTTTCAATACATTTTTCATCATTATCGACCTGTGTAAATTAACTCAACACGACGATTATTTTGCCAATTTTCTTCGCCATCACCTTCATTTTGTGGCCGCTCTTCACCAAAACTTGTCACTTGAAATTGATTAGCACTCGCGCCTTGAATCATTAGAATCTGACGAATTGCCAAAGCACGACGTTCCCCTAATGCTAAGTTATATTCACGAGAACCACGTTGATCAGTATGACCTTCCAAACGAACACGTGCACTTGGGTTATCAGCCAAAAACGCAGCATGTGCTTCTAATGTTAAATAGTCTTGCTCTCTGACCGAGCTACTATCATATTCAAAGTAAACAACTCGATTCGACAAAGCATTGGCAGGATCATCAAGACTATCGCCCTGATAAGCACCTTCACCGACAATGACTTGCGTCTCAGCGCCATCACCGATATCCGTGCCATTAACACCACTGCCATCAATACCGTCGGTTGAAACTCCGCGATCTTCAACAACGACACCACCTTCGCCATCCATCAAACCATCATCACTGCCATTCAGGCCCAAGGTATTACAGCCTGACAACCAGACTAGTGCAAAAGCAATTGAACTTAATTTAACTAATTTCATAGGAAGACTCCTGTTGATTATTTATTTTCTGATTGGTGACCAAGCTGGTTCACGCACATCAATACCTGTTTCGCCTAAACGTTGATGAAAATTGCCATCAACAGACACTGCCGCCAGAATACCTTTGCCATTTTGCTCGGTAGCATACAGGATCAGGCGTCCATTAGGCGCAAAGCTCGGCGACTCATCCTTACCGCGTTCTGTTAATACATTCACTGCACCGGTTTCCAAGTCCTGCACCGCAATATAGAATTTGCCTTTCAAAGCATGCATCATCGTCAAATAACGACCATCAGCCGAGATATCCGGCGATGCATTGTAACGGCCTTCAAACGTCAAGCGCTCGGCTCGACCGCCGGTTGCGGGTACTTTATAAATCTGTGGTCGCCCACCTCTATCTGAAGTAAACACTAGCTCATGACCATTAGGCATCCAAACAGCTTCTGTATCAATCGATTGAGAACTATGGGTCACGCGGGTCAAGGCTTTGGTCGCAATGTCCATCACGTAAATCTCAGGATTTCCGCCTTTCGACAACGTCATCGCTAATTTTCGACCATCTGGCGACCAACTCGGTGCACTATTTAAACCTTTAAAGGTCGCTAAAGCCGTTCTTTTACCACTCCGCATCTCTTGGATAAAGATTTCAGCTTTGCCATTTTCAAAAGACACATAACTTAAACGTTCTCCTTCTGGAGACCAGTTTGGCGATAATATCGGTTGCTTAGATTGCAAAACAGTACGTGGGTTTGCCCCGTCAGAATCAGAGATTTGTAATGCATAACGACGGCTACCATCGGCATTTTTAAGCACAGAAACAAACGCTAAACGCGTAGAAAACACTCCTTGCTCGCCCGTCAATGCTTGATAAACTTGATCGGCAATTTGATGTGCGACCCGGCGTAAACCTGAAGCTGGCACCTGATAACGCTTACCGACTAACTGTTGCGCCTTATAAACATCAAACAACTGGAATTGCACTTGATAAGTCTGACCATCAACACTACTGACTTTACCAACCAATAGTCCCTCTGAACGTAATAACCGCCAATCCTTAAAATTGATTTCACTTTTTTCATGTGGTGTCGAAATCAAATCTTGTTGTGGCAAAGGCGCGAAGCGGCCACTTCGTTCCAAGTCGTTTCTAACAATGGCCGAAATATCTTCTGATGCCGCAAAACCCTCATAGCCAAATGGCACGACGGCTATCGGTAATGCCGCTTCTGAACCACCGGTAATTTCGATAACCAATTCGGCTCGGGCTTGCCATGGCATGAGCATCGCAAATAGCGACAATCCGATTAATAAGCTTCTGATCATAATTCTGCCCTTCTACTTAGGGTTAAAAACAAATGTAAAATCTCGTAACGCTGCGGCCGCTTTTGGATCACTCGGTTGCGGCCAAGGTGCGGCTTTATATACTGCTGACTCCGCTGTTCTATCAAAAATAGCATTACCACTACTTTTAACCACGGTAACTTGTCTGACATCACCACCCGGCAATAAGCTCACTCGCAATGTGCATTGCATGCCTTTTGTCGCATTGCCTGGTTCACTCCAATAGCGTTTAATGCGTTGGCGAATCATCCCCATATGTTGATTCACAACACCTGAAATTCGACGCTCTTCACGTTCGCGTTCTTCAGTGGCCAAGCTTTCCTGCAGCAGTCGGTCTGCTTCTGCTTTTTTTCGCTTTTCTTCATCCGCTAAGCGTTGCTTTTCAGCCGCTTGTCGTTTTTTCTCTTCCGCTGCCTTGCGGTCTTTTTCCGCCTTTAACTTCTTGGCCTCTTCAGCCTTCTGCTTCTGCGCTTCTTGTTCTTTCTGCTTTTTAAGTTCTGCCGCTTTTTTCTCTTCTACTTGTCGTTTTTCTTCAGCTAAACGGGCTTTCTCGGCTTCGACTTTACGTTTGACTTCTTCATCTCGTTTTTTCTGTTCGGCAATTTTATTCTCACGTTCTTGATCGAGTTTGCGCTGCTTTTCTTGCTCTATTCTTAACTTTTCTTTTTCACGTTCCAGTGCGGCTTTCTCTTTCTCGGCTTTCGCCTCAGCTTCTTTTTGTTTAATCGCTTCTAACCGGGCCGTTTCTGCTGTTTTTTGCTCTTCAATTCGGTCTTTTCTATCAGAAATATCATCTAATACTTGCTGCTCATCAATCACCGTGGCTTGAACGATATCCACTGCCGCCGGCATCACGACCGTTTCTGAGGCAGAATCAAAACCCATAAACAACAAAACCACCAAAATAATATGTAAGGCAACGGCATAACTACCTGCAATAATATTTTCTATCCATTGCTTTTTCATACTGGCTTAATTGTCGCCCCGTTCAAGCTCCGTCGCTTGTGTAATCAAACCCACACTCGGCGCGCCCGCATCTTGTAGCAATGCCATTAAAGCAACAACACGGCCATAATCAACAGCCGTATCGCCCTTGACCATCACGGGTGTATTCGGGCTGCGACCCAATACAGCACTCACTTTTGAACGCAAAGCATCTGACCCAATCGGGTCATCTTGTTTATCGCCAATCCCCACATAAAACAAACCTTGTGCATCAACGGACACAATCAATGGTTCGCTATTATCCTCACTGGGTTCAACGGGGTTCGCACTGGCCTGTGGCAAATCAACCTGTACACCTTGCGTTAACATCGGTGCCGTAATCATAAAAATAATCAGCAAAACCAACATCACATCAATATAAGGTACAACATTGATCTCAGCCATCGGCTTCCGGCGTTGTCGTCTTTGATAATGAAGTGCCATGATTAATGATCCAACTTAATCATGTTGACGCTGTAAAATAGAAGAAAACTCTTCTAAGAACGTGTCATATCGATTAATCAAACGTTCTACTTCGTGTGAGTAACGGTTATAAGCAATCACAGCTGGTATCGCGGCAAATAAACCCATTGCTGTCGCAATCAGTGCTTCTGCAATCCCCGGTGCGACCATTCCTAATGTTGCTTGCTGCACATTACCCAACGCGCGAAAAGAATTCATAATCCCCCAGACCGTACCAAATAAGCCTATATATGGACTTGTTGATCCCGCGGTTGCTAAAAAGGGTAATGACATCTCTAATTGATCCACTTCTCTGGCCAAAGAGATACGCATCACGCGTTGCGCCCCTTCCAGTACGATAGCGGAATCGGGTCCAGATTTTTTTAGCCGAACAAACTCTTTAAAACCCACCTCAAATATCCCTTCCATCCCACGACTCGCATGAGGGCGTGAAGAAATATCTTCATAGAGTTTATTCAGTTCATTTCCAGACCAAAACTTATCTTCAAAAGAATCGGCATCTTGTTTCGCTTGAACCAATTCATTTCGCTTTTTGAAAATCAATAGCCACGAATAAACCGAAATAGCGAGTAACGCTAACATCACCAATTTCACCACCAAACTGGCTTCGGAAATCAACGTTATCATTGAGAGATCAGCATTCACCGTCTTGTAACTCCGTCATCATAAAAGCAGGAATCGGCATCGGCCGAAATCGAATTGCATCCAAACAAGCCACTTTGACCTCAGCTTGGCACAACAGTTCATCATTACAAAAAACTTTCTGGTCAAACAGCAAACTGGCACCTTGTGCCGACACCAGACTATTACGGACAATTAAAGCATCATTAAAGCGCGCTGGACGTTTAAATTGAATCTGCATTGAATGCACAGCAAAAATGCATTGGTGTTGGTCAATCAAGACATCTTGCTCAAAACCCAGGCTACGCAACCATTCAGTGCGAGCCCGCTCCATAAAATTCAAATATTGGGCGTGATAAACCACACCGCCTGAGTCAGTATCTTCATAATAAACTCGGACAGGCCAATCAAATTCAACCATCGTGTGTTTTCGCTGAATCGGCTGACAATCCTAAATGCAACCAAGCACGCTTAGTCGCCACCCTGCCACGCGGTGTACGCATAATAAAACCTTCTTGAATCAAATAAGGTTCCAACACATCCTCGATCGTACCGCGTTCTTCGCCAATCGCAGCCGCCAAGTTATCAATCCCGACTGGGCCACCTTCAAATTTCTCAATAATGGCCTTCAGAAGCTTTCTATCCAACATATCAAAGCCATTATCATCAACATCTAATAAATCTAATGCCTGTCTTGCCACTTCAACGGTAATCTGACCATCAAACTTCACTTCAGCGTAGTCACGAACCCGACGTAATAAACGATTCGCAATGCGCGGGGTACCGCGAGAACGTCGCGCTATTTCGACGGCGCCGCTGACATCCAATTCAACGCCAAAGATACGCGCACTCCGTTGTACAATCGTGCTCAAATCTTCCGGCGAATAAAATTCTAGGCGCTGCACGATGCCAAAACGATCTCGCAGCGGTGATGTCAATGATCCCGCGCGCGTCGTGGCACCGACTAACGTAAACGGCTCTAACTCTAGCTTAATAGAGCGCGCAGCAGGCCCCTCACCAATCATAATATCTAACTGGTAATCTTCCATTGCGGGATACAACACTTCTTCAACAATCGGGCTTAAGCGGTGAATTTCGTCCACAAACAACACATCGTTTGGTTCTAGGTTAGTTAATAACGCAGCCAGGTCACCCGGCCGTTCCAAAACCGGGCCAGAGGTTTGCTTTACATTAACGCCCATTTCATTGGCAATAATATTAGCTAAAGTCGTTTTACCCAGACCGGGAGGGCCGAAAATTAAGGTGTGGTCTAATGCTTCGCCACGTTGTCGAGCGGCAGAAACAAATAATTCCATTTGTTCACGCACAACGGGTTGGCCTATATAATCTGCAAGGCGAGCAGGTCGAATAGCTGTATCTTGATCTTGATGCGCTTCATCAAGTTGAGCGACAGCAGAGATAAAGCGATCTTCCATCTCGTTTTCCTACAGGGCCATAAAGAATAGAGACATTATCTCAAACCAGCGCCATCTTCACACTGTTATTTTTAGACGCGGTATATCAGGATAAATTTGAGTAGTAAATATTCACTTACTTTGTAATGCTTGCCTAATAAGTTCTTCGGTATTCAAATTCTCGCCCGCAACAACTCTGACCATTTTATCTGCTTCAGCAGGCTTGTAACCCAAGGCCACAAGCGCTTCAATCGCCTCATCTTTCGCCCCGGCCAATTTAGCCGCTTCGGATACAACTGGTTTCAACCCCATTGCACCACTGACTTCTTTCAAACGATCACGCATTTCGATAATAAGTCTTTCTGCCGTCTTTTTACCAACACCCGGCAGTCGTGTCAGACTCGCCGCATCACCTTCTTGAACACTCCGGGCAAAATCATCCACATCGCTGCCTGACAAAATGGTCAAGGCCAGTTTTGCACCGACGCCATTTACTTTTAATAAACTGCGAAACAATAATCGCTCGCGAACAGTGGCAAAACCATAGAGTAATTGCGCATCTTCTCGGACGATCAAATGGGTGAAAAGACTGACCTCTTCGTTCACTCCCGGTAAGTGACAGAATGTCGACATCGGAGCAGCCACTTCGTAGCCAACGCCTTGCACATCAAGCACCAAATCTGGCGCCTGCTTATCAAGAATAATCCCGCGTAGCCGTCCAATCATCTGCCGTAACGCCCCCCACGACGAGAAGTGCGCATGCCTTCTGGTAGCTTACTGTTTTTTGTGCCACTGACATCGGCAAAGTTAGCATGCGTTATCGCACAGGCCAACGCATCGGCCGCATCTTCGTCCGGCAGTTCTGGCAAAGTTAAAATAATCGACATCATATATTGCACTTGGTCTTTTTTCGCATGGCCATTACCGACCACCGCTTTTTTAATTTGGGTGGCGGTATATTCATGGACGGGCAAGTTCTGGTTAACACCAGCACAAATAGCAGCGCCACGCGCTTGCCCTAGTTTCAACGCTGAGTCTGCATTTTTATGTAAAAACACTTTCTCAATGGCCATCATATCTGGCTTATAACGTTCTATCAGCTCCGTTAAACCAATAAATATTTGTCCTAGCCTATCAGGGAAATCACCATCTCCGACCATCAAGCGCCCATTGATGACATGTTCTATTTTTCGATTATTAAGCTCAATAATGCCAAAGCCCGTTTTTCTCGAACCAGGGTCGATACCTAGAATACGGGGCATCAATAGCGGCCTAATTAATCCGCATCAGCATCATCACTTAATTGCGCCATGACGTCATCAGAAAAGTCGGCATTAGTGTAAACATCCTGCACATCATCCAAATCTTCAAATGCATCAATCATCGCCAATGCTTTCCCTGCATCTTTAACATCCAATGCAACCGTTGTCTCTGGGTGCATTGTGACGGCTGAGGAAACGGCTTCCAAGCCCGCTTGATCTAAAGCATCTTTAACCGCAGCGTAATCTTCAGGCGTCGTAAAGACATCTATCGTACTGTCTTCATTCGTCACAATATCATCAGCACCAGACTCTAGGGCCCCTTCCATCACTACATCTTCATCTGTGCCTGCTGGATAAGAAATAATGCCTTTTTTATGAAATAAATAAGCAACACTGCCATCTGTCCCCATATTGCCACCGCGCTTAGTAAAAACATTACGCACTGCAGCGACTGTCCGGTTACGATTATCTGTTAGGCAATCTAGCATGATGGCGATACCACTTGGCCCATAGCCTTCATAACGAATTTCTTCGTAAGTCACGCCTTCTAACTCACCTGCACCGCGCTTTGTCGCACGTTCAATCACATCACGCGTCATATTACCGCTTAAGGCTTTATCAATCGCAGCACGCAATCGTGGGTTATTATCGGGATCACTGCCCCCTTCCTTAGACGCAACCGTGATTTCACGAATGAACTTCGTAAATAACTTGCCACGCTTTGCATCCTGAGCACCTTTACGGTGCTGAATATTTGCCCACTTACTATGACCCGCCATGCTATATCCTCTTTTCTTTACACTTCTATCTGCATTATCTTTGCGCTAGGCAACGTGATCATTCCAATGACGATAATCACCACTGCGGCCATAGACCTGATCAAAATACATTGTTTGTAATTGCTCTGTAATAGGCCCACGTCCACCATTACCAATACTGCGATTATCTAATTCACGAATCGGCGTCACTTCGGCAGCTGTACCCGTAAAGAACGCTTCATCAGCAACATAGACTTCATCACGAGTAATACGCTTCTCTACCACTTTTAAACCGATATCCGCAGCCAGTGTCATCACCGTCGCCCGTGTGATGCCTTCCAATGCCGAGGTTAATTCTGGCGTATAAAGCACACCATCGCGGACCATAAAGAAGTTTTCGCCACTGCCTTCAGCGACAAAACCTTCGGTATCAAGCAATAATGCTTCATCATAACCATCCGTCACGGCTTCTTGTAATGCCATGATTGAATTCATGTAGTTGCCGTTTGCTTTGGCTTTACACATTGTAATATTGACGTGATGACGCGTGAACGAAGACGTCTTAATCCGAATCCCATTCTTCATATTCTCTTCACCAAGGTATGACCCCCAGTCCCATGCCGCCACCATCACGTGTGTCCGCAAATTGTCTGCACGAATTCCCATGCCTTCACTGCCATAAAAACACATCGGGCGAATATAAGCAGACTCTAAGTTATTGTCACGCACGGCTGTTTTTTGTGCTTCATTAATGACATCTTTATCAAACGGCATCGCCATGCCCATGATTTTCGCACTGCGGAATAAGCGATCGGTATGCTCTTGCAAGCGGAAAATAGCCGCACCTTGATCGGTTTTATAGGCTCGGACACCTTCAAAAACGCCTAAACCATAATGCAAGGTATGCGTTAACAAATGGACTTTTGCATCTCGCCAAGGAATTAACTCACCGTCTAACCAGATAGTGCCATCACGATCCGCCATTGTTACAACTGCCATAATCTCTATTTCTCTCTAAATTCGTGTCTTAAAACTAGGCTCTCACCCAAACCAACGTTGCCAAATACCTGCCACTTGCGTCCGGTACGCAGCCACTTGCTCAAGCGGTACCACCGCAGGTTCTTCTTGCAAAATACAATGATTCGCCAATTTCCGATAAAAACGATACGCCCCAGCCAACATATTACTATCATGCTCACTCAATTTATCAGACGCTTTTAACGCCTCTAACATGCGTATATTATCAGTATAAACCAGCAAGCTTTCCCAATCTGAAGACCATGCTAGCGCGGCATACTGCACCATAAACTCAATGTCTGTAATCCCGCCCTCGCCTTGCTTCAAATCGAATAACTCAGCCGTACTTTTATTCAATTGTTCGCGCATTTTAGCACGCATCTCGCTGACATCTTTTATCAAAGTTGTTAAATCACGTTTTTGAGCCAAAATTTCAGCCCGAACCCCTGTGATTTGTTTAGAAAGCATCGTATCACCAGCCACACAACGCGCCCGCACTAAGGCTTGATGCTCCCATGTCCAAGCATCTTGTTTTTGATACACTTCAAAACCAGATATATCTGCCACCAACAAGCCTGATTGACCATTTGGCCGCAAACGCATATCGACTTCGTATAAAATACCGCCTGCCGTCACTGTATTCATTAAATGAATCATACGTTGTGCCAAGCGAGTGTAAAACATCAATGGCTCAACCGGTTTCGCACCGTCAGTCATGCCGATATTGGTCTTATCATCAAACAAAAAGACCAAATCCAAGTCCGAGCCATAACCCAGTTCAAGTCCCCCTAATTTGCCATAAGCCAACACTGAAAAGCCACACTGGGACAAATCATCATTATCAGTGCAAGGTGGTCGGCCGTGGCGATCAACTAAATGTTGCCATGACAACGCCAAAACTTGTTCCAACTGAATTTCTGCCAACTCGGTTAGTTGATCACCCACCCGCATTAACGGCAGCACTTGTGTCACATCAGCAGCGGCCACATGCAAAGCAGTAATTTGCCGAAATTCTCGCAACAAAGACATATGCTGCTCTAGATCAGTCTTGTCTACCGTTGCAATACAATCCGCTAATTTATTCACTTGTTGTCCACGGTCAGGCACGTCATACAAAGTACGGGGATCCAACAACTCATCCAATAACATCGGGTGCCGGGCTAATTGACTGCTAATCCATGGACTCGCCGCACACAGCTTCACCAGTTGCGATAACGCCAAAGAATTCTCGACCAGCAACGACATATAAGCACTGCGTCGTAAAATACTCTCCACCAACGGTATCAAACGATTTAAACAATCATCGGGGTTAGCAACATGAGATGCCGCCTTAACCAATAAGGGCAATAACGTTGCCAAACGCTGATGCTCAACTTCACCCAAATTGCGATAAGCATGGTTATCAAACAGGCCTAATATTAATGCAACACCTTGTTGTGTTTGTTCAAACCCTAATTCAGCTAAATAAGCCACCTTCTCCTCTGTCGTCGATGAAAACAATGATGTTTCTTCGACCGGCTGTGCTTCCGCCTGTGGCGATGTTAATATCTGCTCAAAATGATCTTGAACCTGTTCTCTATGGGCATTTAAAACACGCAGAAAATCAGCCGTGCTATCAAAATCCATCAGTTGGGCAAGTCGTAATAAACCTTCATCGTCACCGGGTAACAAGTGCGTTTGTTGATCAGCAAAAGCCTGTATGCGGTGTTCAGTTCGCCGTAAAAACACATACGCTTGCTTTAAATCATCCACCGCCTGTTCGGATAAACATTGACGTTCAGCCAATAAGTCCAAAATAGTTAAAATAGGCCGTTGTTGTAATGGCTGATCTCGCCCACCATAAATTAGCTGAAAAACTTGACCAATAAATTCAATTTCACGAATACCGCCGACACCCAGCTTAATATTATCTTCCACACCTTTCCGACGTAATTGACTGACAATCATGCCCTTCATTTCACGTAAGGAATCAAAGACGCCATAATCTAAATAGCGCCGATAAACGAACGGTTTCAGTAAACTCGTCAGGTTCTTCTTTTCAGCGTCATTACCCGTAATAACACGGGCCTTAATCATCGCGTAACGTTCCCACTCACGGCCCTGTGTTTGATAATAATCTTCCATGGCATCAAAACAACTGACCAAAGCGCCACTGTCGCCAAATGGACGTAATCGCATATCCACACGAAAAACAAACCCCTCTGTCGTTACATTATCTAGCGCTTGAATGAGCTTTTGGCCTAAGCGCGTAAAAAAGACCTCATTACTCACACTACGTGGCCCGCCTTGCGTGTCGCCCTGACTAGCATGCGTAAAAATTAAATCGATATCTGAAGACAAATTTAGCTCGCCAGCACCTAACTTTCCCATCCCTAAGACAACAAGGTTTTGTGGTTCGCCATTGTCATCAATCGGCGTCCCCAGACTCTCGCAGTGCCAGTCATACAGTTTCGCCAACGACTGCTGAATACACGCATCTGCTAATGCCGACAATTCACGAACTGTCTCAGCCAAATCAGCCCAACCCGCTAAGTCACGCCAGATGATTCTAACCATTTCTCTTTGACGAAAATAACGTAACTGCTGCTGCAATCCCGCCTCATCAATCACGTCGTGTAATTGCATCTCCAATCGGCTTTCATAACCCGATAAAATATAAGCATCTTGTACATCACCCGACGCAAAAAGTGCCGATGCCCGGTCGGGATTACGTTCTCCCCACTGTCTGGCGTAATCACTACCATTTAAAACCCTCTCTGCTGAATCAATCAACATCGTATCGTTGGCTAATAACGCTTGCCATTGTTCAAAAGCAGGATTCATCTGTGCCGTTACCTCTTTAATTTATGACGTCTGAAATGACCTTATCTTAACCTGTCTGTTATGTCTAAAACATCATCAATCACCCCACCAATAACATTCTCATTAACTTAACCGTGTAAACTCGGCCAAATTTTAAATTTAGTCCAAGGATAAAATGCACCAACACCGTCCAAATCAAGAGCACCTGTTCAGTTCAAATTAAGTCAGTCATTGTTAATATGCATGACTTTTATCCACACAATATATAAGGATTAGCATCACCATGAAGCGCCTTTCCATCCCCTTACTTTTTTGTTTAAGTTTCGCCAGTACAAGTTACGCTTTGGATCACGTAGAAACCAAAGATGGCGGCATGCTCACCGGCACCATCACCCAAATCACAAAAGATACGCTCACGTTAAACACCGACTATGCCGGTAAGATCACCTTGCAGCGTGACAAAATACTGGGGTTTTCATCCGAACAGCCCTTATCTGTCCGGCTAAACAGCGGCACCACTTTGAGCGGTACTGTCCAACACCAAGCACAAGGTGAACTGGTTATTAAAGCCGCTGATGCAGGCCTGACGACACAACTTGATGCAATTTCAGAAGGTTGGTCAGTCGGTCAGAAAGATCCCCAAATTGTCCGTCTTGAAGAGGAACATAATGCGGCCCTCAGAAAGTGGTCTTATGAGGCAGGCGTTGATATCGCAGGCAAAAAAGGTAACTCGGAAGAATTAGGCATTGGACTGGCTTTAGCAGCAAAACTAGCAGGTAAAGATGATGCCTTATTGTTTTATGCTTCAATCGATAAAGCGAAACAAAACGGCATTGATACCTCGGATGAAATTATCCTTGGGACAGACTACACTTCCTATTCAAATGACCCTTGGGGTTGGTATACCCGAGCGGAATTAGAGCGCGATGATTTTGAAAATTTAGATCTACGCGCCCTCATCGGTGCCGGCTTAAATTACCGCGTGTTTAACACGCCAGAGCACTCACTTGAGTTACGCACAGGTCTCGGCTATCGTCATGAAAGCTTTAATGACGGCACCACTGAACAATCCCCTACACTCGACTTCGGTTTAGCCCATTTTTGGCAGTTTGCAAGTTGGGGCCAGATGAAAAACACCTTGACCTACACGCCTGCTATTAGCGATTTTGGTGATTATTTATTAACCCATGATTCAGGCATTGAAATACCGCTCGGTTTTTCAGACTACTGGCAATTGCGCTTAGGGTTACGGCATGATTATAAAAGCATTCCTGCCGCAGGTCGTGATAGTCTCGATACCAGTTACTACTCAAGGCTCCAATTAGCTTGGTAATTGAGCGACATTCAAACTCAAGAACTAACTGGCAGCGCCTTGAGTCCAAAAATAACCACATAACAAAGGAATCAATATGGACATAATCATCTTCCTAGCCATTGGCGCCGCTGCAGGTTGGCTCGCCGGTACACTCATGAAAGGCGGTGGGGCAGGCCTCATTCCTAATATCATTATCGGCGTCATCGGTGCTTTTATCGGTGGCTTCGTTTTTACCCTCCTTGGTATTTCTGCCGGCGGCCTTCTTGGCTCGATCATTACAGCCACCGCTGGTGCTGCAATATTATTATGGCTTATTGGCCTGATAAAAAAATAAGCCAATAAACCATCAATTCAGGGCTATTTCCTCGCTTCAAGGATGAATCGGGATATAGCCTTTTTGAATTTCATCTATTAAAAACTTCACACCTGTTTGAACGACTTCAACACCCGGCAACAGTTCAGGACGTTTGCCATGCTTTCTTTCTATCGTATCCAAGGTATTACCACACACATAAAAACGTACACCGTGTTCTTGTAAACTCGCAATGCGTTCAGCGAACTTATCATTCTCCCCAGCAAAAACCAAAGGTACACCCACACCAAAGGCAATGACTTCAATATCAATCATTTCTTGGCCGTAACGTTTGGTTAAATTATTAGAAATATCCAATACCGCCTGATAATGGACAGGCTCAGCATCACTCACTTGCATAATGATATGTGTTTCAGCAAAAGGCTTATCATCATGTAATTCTGCCTGTACAAGTCCAACACTCATTGCAACGGCCATCACCCACATCATTATTTGTTTCATAGTTTCTCCAATATAAGATTAGTTAGTTTATCACTCGTCCATGACACTTATGAGCCATTGTCATCAATCTCTCGCCGAATAACAAGCTGATTCCTTTTTTATGGACAGCGTCAACACCGCAAAATATCTCCCTTGCCCCACACTAAGGTAATATTAGCTAAATCTCATCATTAATTTCATAAAGGCGACAACAATGAGTGAATTTGTTTCATCCCCTGTCACTGAGCAGCTTCAGCAACACACTATCCCCTATGATGTCATTACGATTCCGCTCACTGAAGATAAAAAACCCGTTAGAAACCTAGAAGCCTTACTCGAATCAGAGGGACGCGACCCCGCTTCCGTTGTTCGCAGTTTATTATTCAAAACCGGTTCAGACAACTACGTCTTACTGGCCGTCGCAGGTGGCGGACGTGCCGACTGGGCAAGCCTTCGTAAACATCTCGGCGAACGCAAACTCAAAATGGCCGATTTCGACCAAGTTGAAGCGGCCACCGGCTACGTTATCGGTGCTGTACCACCCATTGCCTTACCAGAGTCACTCACCGTTTTGCTCGATAACAATATCAACGACTACGACACCGTCATCATTGGCAGCGGTGTCTTAGGCTATGCCCTTGCCTTATCAAGCCAAAATCTCAAAACAGCCATGGCCAGCACTGCAACAACGGGCCAATTCATCAAACTAGAAGAATGAAAAAAGACGCGGCCTTTTCACCTTGCCGACGTTATCGCTACGTTTTATGGCGAACTTGGGATAACACCAAGCCAACGGCCTTATTTATTGGCTTAAACCCTTCAACTGCCGATGAAGAGAATGATGACCCGACACTGATACGCTGTATGAATTTTGCAAAAACATGGGGCTATGGTGGTGTTTGTATGACAAACCTCTTCGCCTACCGCGCCACCAAACCCAAAGATTTACTCGCTCGTAAAAGAGTCATCGGCAAGGACAATAATGACTGGCTGCTAAAACTCGCTGATAAGGCAGGGGTCACAATTGCGGCTTGGGGCAATGATGGCCATTATCAAAACAGAGCCGAACACGTTAAACACCTTATCCAACCACTCCATTATCTCAAAATGAATAAAAGTGGTGAACCTGCCCACCCGCTCTACCTAAGAGCAGAGCTCAAGCCAACGTTATGGCATAACGCCGTTAAGGCTGCTGATTAATCGTCCAGTCATAATCAATAAATTCAACCTCATAATGCGCTGGAATCACACCGTGATGAAATTGATTAATATAAGGTAGCAAATCTTGTCTTCTGCCTGTAGCGACAAAATCTTCAGTATAAAAATCTAAAATTTCAGAGACAAAAACAACCTCTTTTTTATTATCAACAACAATATGTTTTCGCTTATTAAAAAATGCCGTGGATAATTCAGTCAAATCGTGATCAAGCGTCTCTCCTACAAACACAGTTTGAGGCAGCCGCGGACAATCTTTGACCATACAATTCAACGCAAAATGAACCATTGGCTCACCTAGCGGACGAATCACATCATTCTCATAATCATAAAGCGATGTCACCTCACCACCAATCACAATATCTCGTAATTTAAAGAAACGTAATCGTTTAAAAAAACCATCGAAATCAGCAGGGATACCCGCCGCGATGACACTATGCATTGCCAAGGCGTTATAAGTATTAATATGGTAAGCCAGTATCTGGGCATCCGTTTCAAACAACGCCGGCACCGTCCTCGGGCTCACTTGAGCCACAAAATCGACATACCTTTGCAAATCCTCAGTTTGCTTTGCCAAAGCCACAAAATCAGTCTGCCCTTGTGCATTCACAAACTGACCAAGCACTTTTTCCCAAGTATCTAATGCAATATCATAATCCTGTTTCGTCACTGCCATTGACGGTAAAGCCACGCAACACAAACAAAGTGTCATTAACCAAGATTTAAGGTGTCTAAACAAAGCTTAATTTCCCCCGCTGGCTTTTTTATATTTTGGTATGTCAGGAATAGGCACATAATGTTCTGTCGTCCCATCGTCTTTTTTCACGGTCAATGGCTGCAAAATAAAATCATCACGTTTGGCATTATGTTCACACATTGATACTGGACCCTCAGCTGTCATCACCATAAACGAACAGGCATCAATACGCTCTTGCACTAATTCATTCGCATCCATAAAATTTTGCATAAAGAAAGATAGTTTATGCACCTTCCCTCGTCCCAAAATCAAATGCCTTCCCATCTGCCATCCCTGATCAACAACATAAAACAATGCTGGCCACCACGTCCGAGGCCGCATCAATATCGCCAAGCCATAGTCCATCACAACTTGATAAGGCTTAGCATGCCGATCGGTCCTAATATGCTCAAAAGCACTCAAAAACCGGCCAAATAAATTTCGTTCCGCAATCACCGGAAACACCCGATTATTGACCACCGACGTCGGCATATAACTATGACAATCACTATGACCAAAATCGACGATACCCCACGGTAATGTCCTCGCCGTTCCCGCCTCTATTTGTTTCTTCATTGATTGTTGTGTAATCAATGCATCACGCGCCCGCCACTCACCGCGTCCAGTCTCGGCCTGTAACTGAAACGATACTAAGCCAATGTCAGCACTCTGCTCGATGAAAAAACGTACCAAACTCGGAATATGATGAAAATTGCCTTCATGGACCGTGGTATTAAACACCACCATCAATCCCAAACCCTGGGCTCTGGCAATATAGTCTTTACGAATGACATTTAAATCCATTTCTGTTTGATAACCTTCGCGGCGTTGCGTCGTGTCAACATGGAATGCCACATCTTGCAGCCCCACGGCCGCCAAGTTTTCTAATAATGTCCTCGTCGCAGCGATGCCATTGGTAAACAAAGCCGGGTATAAAGCAATATCGGCCGCATAACGGACAATTTCAACTAACTCATTATGCTTTCGAAGCGTCGGATCACCACCAGTAATCTGCACATGCGTGCCTTCACCATAGTGCTCAAGCACGTCGTCTAATCGTTTAAAGACTTCCTCGATAGGAATATCTTTCACCGACTGCGAATGCTCAGATAAATAACACAAGGTGCAATCTAAATTACAGCGCTGGGTAACTTCCACTGCCACACAACCAATCGTCTGCGTTCGGCCTAACACTTGGTTAGCCGTATAGTGTTCACCCATACGCTCACGGGTTTTCGCTAACATCTGATTGCGGTCAGTAATAACCTATCTCCTGTCCTGACTATAGTGCTTATTGTTGAGGATCAACAAAACAGCTTACGCCATCTTACCTAAACCATAGACAAAAAAAAGCCCCGACCAAGGCCGAGGCTTTTTTAAAGTCTTAAAGACAGTTTACATCATGCCGCCCATGCCGCCCATATCAGGCATCGCTGGCGCACCTGCTGCCGCTTCTTGTGGCGCTTCAGCAATCATCGCTTCAGTCGTCAACATTAAGCCTGCAACAGAGCCTGCATTTTGCAATGCAGTACGTGTCACTTTCGTTGGATCAAGAATACCCATTTCAATCATATCGCCATAGTCACCAGAGGCTGCGTTGTAACCGTAGTTACCTTTGCCTGCCGCGACTTCATTTAAAATAACAGATGCTTCAGCACCCGCATTCGTTGCGATTTGACGTAACGGTTCTTGCATCGCACGACGCGCTAACATAATGCCAGTATCTTGATCAGTGTTATCACCCGTCAATTCACCTAAGCTGTTTTCAGCACGAACCAAGGCAACACCACCACCAGCAATAACGCCTTCTTCAACCGCCGCACGTGTTGCGTGAAGTGCATCTTCAACGCGCGCTTTCTTCTCTTTCATTTCCATTTCAGTTGCTGCACCGACTTTAATCACTGCAACACCGCCGGCTAATTTAGCCACGCGTTCTTGTAATTTTTCTTTATCGTAGTCAGAGCTAGACTCTTCCATTTGTGCTTGAATTTGGTTAACACGTGCCACAATCTCATCAGCGCGGCCAGTACCATCAATAATGGTAGTATTTTCTTTGCTGATATTGATTTTCTTAGCAGAGCCTAAGTCTTCTAAAGTCACTTTTTCAAGACTTAAACCAACTTCTTCAGAAATCACAGTACCGCCGGTCAAGATTGCAATATCTTGCAACATTGCTTTACGACGATCACCGAAACCAGGTGCTTTAACAGCACAGACTTTCACAATACCGCGCATGCTATTCACAACCAATGTTGCTAAGGCTTCGCCTTCAACATCTTCAGCAATGATTAACAAAGGACGACCTGCTTGTGCAACGGCTTCCAATGTTGGTAACAATTCACGAATGTTTGAGATTTTTTTCTCGAACAATAAAACAAACGGATCTTCAAGATCAGCTGTCATTGTTTGTTGATCAGTGACGAAGTACGGAGAAAGGTAACCGCGATCGAACTGCATACCTTCAACCACATCTAATTCGTTTTCGAAACCACTGCCATCTTCAACAGTAATAACGCCTTCTTTGCCGACTTTGCCCATTGCTTCAGCAATGATGTCACCGACAGAGGCATCAGAGTTAGCTGAGATTGTACCAACTTGAGCAATCGCTTTATTATCATCGCAGGCTGTAGACATGCCTTCTAATTCAGCAACCGCAGCGATAACGGCTTTATCAATACCGCGTTTTAAATCCATTGGGTTCATACCAGCAGCAACGGCTTTCATGCCTTCACGCAAAATGGCTTGAGCCAAAACGGTTGCTGTTGTTGTACCGTCACCGGCAGCGTCAGAAGTATGCGAAGCCACTTCTTTCACCATTTGAGCACCCATGTTCTCAAATTTGTTTTCTAGTTCAATTTCTTTCGCAACTGACACACCATCTTTTGTGATGGTGGGTGCACCGAAACTCTTATCTAAAATAACGTTACGGCCTTTAGGACCTAATGTGACTTTTACGGCATCAGCCAGTGTATTTACACCATTGACCATTAAACTACGCGCATCAGCACCAAATTTGACTTCTTTAGCAGCCATGTTTTATTCCTTTTAATATTCTCTAAGTAATGTGTTGTTACAGACGATTAAGCTTCAATAACAGCGATGATATCGCCTTCGCTCATGACCAATAACGCTTCGCCATCGACTTTAATTTCTGTCGGGCCGTATTGTTTAAATAGGACAGTGTCACCGACAGCAACATCCATCGCACGCACTTCACCTGAATCTGTAATTCTACCTTTACCTACCGCGATCACTTCACCACGGTCCGGCTTTTCTGAAGCACTGCCTGGTAAAACAATACCACCGGCGCTCATTGTTTCTTCTTCCATTCGGCGTACAACCACACGATCATGAAGGGGACGAATATTCATTTACACTATCCTCAAAAAATGTCTATCAAAAAAGTTTGAACCCCATATATGGGGCTCGTTATAAAAACTTCAATAGCGACAAGCAAAAATTTTATTTCAGATGCCGCTCTTCATCATTATCAACAACTTCACCTTCTATAATATGGCCATCCTGTTTTTGATGGTTTGAACCAGCCATACCGCCATGAGCTGAAAATTGGCCCTTGGCAATCAATCTTTTAATTAAGGCCTGTCGGGCAGGGGGAATCAATAACAGAAAGCCCACAGCATCTGTGAAAAATCCGGGAGTCAATAATAGTCCACCACAAACCAGCAATACCAAACCTTCCATCATTGCCAAAGCAGGCAGCTGCCCTTGCGCCAAAGTCGATTGCGCGCGTAGCATCGTACTTAAGCCTTGCATTCGTAATAAACCGGCCCCGATCACGGCCGTAGCCACCACCAGAAAGATAGTCCAGCCAGCACCGATGACATCGCCCACCTGAATTAAGAAATAAATTTCAATCAGGGGCACGATCAAAAACAACAGAAACAACGAACGAAACATCACATTTCCAATATCACCTTATGAATCTTATACATAAGGACAAATAGCCGAAATTCAAGCCCGCCAGCAATTAAAAACCAGTTGCATAAAAGCAACAAAAATAGACACATGTCGCAATGTCATAAAATTGTCACACTCAATTCATCATTCTGAAACATTTCAACGTTATTGTGTGCTCACTCGGATAGCTTTACCCGATTTTTTTATTATTAACCCAAGAGGATATCCCCTTGAAAATCAAATCGACATCACTACTCATCGCAAGCGCTTTATTAGGTGCTGCAGTTATGCCTGCCCACGCAAGCAACGACGCTATGATGGACTTATTAAAAGTGCTTCGCGACAAAGGCACAATCACTGCTCAAGATTATGACTTACTTGCTAACGCAGCCAAAGTAGATAAAGAAGCCGGCGAGCAAACTAAAGCTGAAGTCAAAAAAGTAGCGGACACTGCCTTGAAAATGCCTAAAATCACGACTAAAGGTAAAATCCAAGTGGAAAGTGCTGACGGTCAGTACACGTTCCGGCCTATTGGTCGTGTTATGTGGGATTACATCGACACCGATGAAGATGGTTCAGGTCAAGATGATTTTCGAGGAACCGAATTACGTCGCCTTCGCTTAGGTTTCCAAGGTAAAGTCAAAAATTGGGGTTATAAATTCGAAGGTGAATTCAATGGCGGTGAGACGGCCGTTAAAGATGCTTGGATAAACTACAGCGGCCGCTTTGGCGAAGATAAAAACCGTCTTGGCATTAAACTAGGTCAATCTCATATTCAATATGGTTTAAATACCAAGATGAGTTCTAAATATATGACCTTTATCGATCGTCCATTATTCACCGATGGTGCCGTTTCACCAGCACGTGAATCAGGTATTGTTGTCACGACTGCTGCCGATGATTACCGTTGGATGTTATCTTCTGGTTTAACTTTTGGCCAACACGGCAACGGTGGCAGCAATGATGATCAAGTAAACCGTGATGTACAAGGGAATACCATTTCTGTCAGGGGCTCAGTCATACCCTATATGAAAGATAAACAGCACATGCTACAAGTAGGTGCTGGCTATCTCAATCTCAGTGGTGCAGAGAAATATAGATTCCGCCAACGTATCGTCAGTCATGAAGATGCAAAAAGACATATCGAGGGTGGTCTTAACAGCGGTAACGACCTAGATGGTACCGATGGTTTTACAATGGATTTATTTGGTATTTATGGACCGTTACACACCATTTCCGAATACAACACCTATACCATGGATAGCAAAAACGACGCTCTCGATGATGTCGAAGTCGATAGTTATTCTGTTGAAGTTGGTTACTTCCTAACCGGAGAATCAATGAAATGGAGTAAAGGCTACACTTCAGGTATCACGCCAAAATCAGAACTCGGCGCTTGGCAAGTTGCCGCCCGATTTGAAACGACTGAAATCGAAGGCGATGTTAATGGTACCGATGAAATTGATAAGTTTACTATTGGCCTAAAATACTACCCAACAAGCAATATTAGCTTCCTATTAAATTACGACAAAGTCACAGACTTAACAGTCAACGGCACAAACGTAGACTTTGAACCTTCTGCATTGAAATTCCGTGCAAATGCATACTGGTAAAACCTAAGTAATAGTATACAAACGTAAAAGCCCCGCGCTATAACAATAGCATGGGGCTTTTTACTGTTAGGTCCGCTGTAATATTTATGATAACTTTTTTAGTGTAAATAGCGTGAATCACAGGTCACTCGATTTATTTTGTGAAACACATCAAATATTCTCACGACGCATCTGATAAAATAATTAGAATTACTCCAACCATAGAAACTAAACCTGTGAAAAAACTGATTACGCCTATTTTACTCAGCCTCATTTTAATCACCCCACTTAACAGTTCAGCAGCCACAACGCGCTATGTCTCAGACGAACTGTCAATTACCATGCGTAATGGTCAAGGCGTGAAGTTTGGCATTAAAAAAATGCTCAACAGTGGCACTAAATTGAGTATTTTAGAAACCGCCGACTCAGGTTACTCCAAAGTACGCATCCCTGGCGGCGCAGAAGGTTGGGTCTTAACCCGTTACCTCACTAATACACCGAGTGCGCGTAACCGTGTCGCCAGTAGCGAACAAAAAGCCGCCAACCTTGAATTAGAACTGGCTAAAGCCAAAGAAGAAATTCAAAGCCTATCATCACAAAACAATAGTGCTGGCAGCCAAAACATGACCTTAACAGAAACCTCACAACGGCTGAAAAAAGAGCTCGACGACCTGAAAAAAACCGCTTCAAATGCCGTTGCATTAGACAATGAGAACAGACAACTCAAAGGCAAAATCCAGCAAACCGATCACAAAATGCAATCGCTGATATTAGAAAACAATGCGCTGAAAGACAGCGAAGCCAAAAACTGGTTTCTTATCGGCGCTGCCGTGTTATTTGGCGGTATTATCCTTGGCTTAATTCTCCCTAAACTACGCCTTCAAAAGAAAAACAACTGGGGGAGCTTTTAAATAGCTACCACCAACCCAACACGCATTCAAAAAAGCCCACCTCACCGTGGGCTTTTTTATATCTCTTTATCTCTCTCCATCGCCAATTTGACCTAGCACAAAACTAAACATATACTTTTCCATATATATGTATTTTGATATGTAGAAGGTACTCAATCATGGATATCCAAGCAGACGACTTTTATTCAGCCCTTTCTCACCCAATGCGGCTAAGAGCAACCCTGTTAATTAAACAAATGGACGAACTCTGCGTCTGTGAACTTACCCACGCTTTAGACTTGGCTCAACCGGTGATTTCAAGACACCTCGCCCAACTCAAAGAAGCGGGCATTCTACTGGCGCGTAAACAAGGTCTCTGGGTCTATTATCGCCTCAATGATGCATTGCCAAATTGGGCACTAGATATCATTCAAACCACGACTAACGGCATTGCAAGCACATCGCCTTACCAAGATGATCTCCAAGCACTCCACACCATGTCAGACCGACCAAATCAAGTCTGCTGCTAACGTTACGTTTCCAAGGAACAAATAAATGACAATACGCGTTGCAATTAACGGCTTCGGCCGCATGGGCAAACTCGCTTTACGGGCGGGCTGGGACAATGATGAACTCGAGTTCGTCCATATCAATGAGATCAATGGTGATGCACAGTGCCATGCCCACTTACTCCAGTTCGATTCTGTCCATGGCCAGTGGGGCAATGACAAAGCCATATCGAGCACAGATAACAGCATCACCCTCGATGAAAAAACACTGTCTTTTAGTCAATCAACCCACCTTGTTGATATCGACTGGGATACATTAGGCATCGATTTAGTCCTTGAATGCACTGGTCAATTTAAAACACAGCAACAGCTACAACCGTATTTCGATCACGGCATCAAAAAAGTGATCGTTTCTGCCCCAGCACCAGAACCAGCACTCAATATTGTCTATGGCGTTAACCATCACCTTTATGATCCCGCACAACACCATATTGTCACTGCCGCATCATGCACCACCAATTGCTTAGCGCCTCTAGTCAAAGTCATGCATGAAAATATCGGCATTAAACATGGTTCTATGACCACCATTCACAACATCACCAATACCCAAACTATCGTAGACAAAGGCCATAAAGATCTCAGACGTGCCAGAGCCAGTAGCCAATCATTGATCCCAACAACGACTGGTTCAGCCAAAGCCATTACCACGATTTTTCCCGAACTTTCTGGCAAATTAAATGGCTACGCTGTTCGTGTCCCCTTACTCAATGGTTCAATTACCGACTTTGTGTTCGAAGCCAATCGCGACACCGATGCAGACGAAATTAATCAACTTTTTGAAACCGCGTCGCAAAATAATCTCTCAGGCATCCTAGGTTACGAAACAAGGCCACTCGTGTCCGCCGATTACACCAATGATCCGCGTTCAAGTATCGTTGATGTGCCGTCGACCATGGTCATCAACAATACCCAAGTCAAAATCCTTGCTTGGTATGACAATGAATGGGGCTATGTTAATCGCATGATCGATATCGCCCAAATGATGGCGAAACATCTATAAACGATGTCGGCCAACAGTACCTGCCTCAAAAGCTACGCAATTATTACGGGTGCTTATTGGGCATTCACCCTGACCGATGGTGCTATTCGCATGTTGGTCGTCCTGTATTTCCACCAACTCGGTTATTCCCCGCTCGCCATCGCAAGTCTCTTTATCTTTTATGAATTGTTCGGCATCATCACCAACCTCTTTGGCGGTTGGTTAGCAACTTGGATCGGGTTAAATAAAACACTGCTACTTGGTATGACACTTCAAATAGCCGCACTCGCCATGCTCACCGTACCAGCAGAGTACTTAACCGTCATCTACGTCATGGCAGCCCAAGCCTTATCCGGCATTGCCAAAGATCTCAACAAAATGAGTGCCAAAGCCAGCATCAAACAACTCACTCTAAATGACCCCAACGCCTCGAAGCGCTTATTCAAATGGGTTGCTGCACTCACCGGCTCTAAAAACACCTTAAAAGGCGTCGGTTATTTCCTTGGTGGCTTACTTTTATCGCTTTACGGTTTTAGCCAAGCATTGGTCATATTAGCCTCGGGGTTAGTGGTTGCTCTCATCCTCACCAAATACTTACTACCCAAGACCAACAAACAAACACAGTTTAAACCCAAATTCTCACAGCTATTTTCCAACTCAGCGCCCATTAACTGGCTCTCGGCTGCCCGGTTTTTCCTATTTGGCGCCAGAGATATTTGGTTTGTCGTCGCCCTGCCCATTTATCTCAGCCAACAGCTTGGTTGGCAAGCGCAACAAATAGGCAGTTTTTTTGCTTTATGGATTATCGGTTACGGCATTGTCCAAGCATGTACACCGAGACTCATCAAACTAGTCACACATCACACACCTAATGGTCAAACAGCACAGCGGTTAGCGTCAGCCTTGCTATTTATTCCCCTCATTCTTGCCATCGGATTAACACAAAGCCAACAACCTGAATCACTCATTATCGGCGGCCTCGCCCTGTTCGCAGTCTTTTTTGCCCTCAACTCAGCCGTCCATTCCTTTCTTATCGTCGACTGGTCACAGCATGACAAAATCGCGATGAACATCGGCTTTTATTACATGGCAAATGCCGGAGGAAGGCTGACAGGTACGCTTTTATCAGGGCTAATGTATCAACATTTTGGCCTCATTGGCTGTTTGACCATCTCATCACTCTTTATCACCGCAGCGGCGATAATATCATTAAGGTTACCAATAAAAACAATGGCTTAAATATTAAAAGGGCCTGGCCCCTTTTAATAAATTGGCGCTGAAAGCCACTAGCTAATGCTTAACTTCAGATTTTGCTTTGCGAAGTCTTGCTGGCAATCGCTGTCACATATAACTGCTCAACCTTCTCGCGTGCCCAGGCTGTTTTACGTAAGAACTTAAGTGATGACTTAACGCTCGGATCACTTCTAAAACAATTGATATTGATTCGGTTTGCTAGACCACCCCAGCCAAAATGCGCCACCAGCTCAGTAACAATGGTCTCTAACGTAACACCATGTAATGGATTATCTTTCTGCATTGGGTCTAACTTCCTCGGGAATATGACGTGTTATTTTATTGCGACAGCAACCGTGCTACTAATAATTTTAGCCTTTAAAACAGTATCTTAAACTAAAATAGCTCTGACCCCTTATGGAATTTCAGCCACCAATTTATTCAATTCAATATCGCGCATAGCCACCAAGAGTAACTCACCCTCATCATCAACGCGAAATTCACCATATTGTGCTGATTCATATGTTTTAGCATCGCCTTCTTGAAAGAAAAAGGCATTAGTCGCAAACTTCACCGCGCCATCGCGAATCCGGTAATCCAATAGCATCTCACCTTCCGACAACGCCTTATCTTGATGAATTCGCACAAAACTCGCAATAAGCTTCTGATCAAGAGACACAATCACCTGACCATCCGACGCATCTACATCATGCCGCCAACGCTTCCCTTGTTCAATTTTTGGCAAAGCGTTATAAATCTCGCGCGACAGTGCAAAATTCAGCGCCATATAATCACCCTGCATTAAGGAGCGAGGATCAACCGGCGCCAACTCAATAAACACCACTTTACCGGTCGCTAAATGTTTCTCTTTACCGATAATAGACCCATTGATCAGCCCTAAAGCCAAAATCAATCCCACTAATGCGATAACTTTACGCATCCGATAGCGCCTTCTTAAAAAGTGAGCAATGCACCAACGTCCAACGAATCAGTAATAGCACCAAACCTAAGATCAACAACGTCATGGATTTCTCCAACAAAGTGACATCAAGGAAATAATAATATGCAGAAACATAAGACAGCAAAGACACAATACCCAGCCCCATCAATACCCTATTGCTACTTGAAAACCCAAGCACAAGAATCATTAAGCCAACCGTAATGCCATTGGCTTCCAATGAAACAAGGCCAATGAGTAAGGTCGACGAAAATGCCATCAGCGCAATGGGGCTCGTTAGCCCGACGTGGTATTTTCTTAATAACTGCCACACCACAAACAACAACACCGCACAGGACAGTGCCTCACCCATCCAAGGTCTAATACCATAATCTGTCACAGTAGCATCCCAGAGCAGCTCCCGCGGTACAAACAACCCGGTTCCTTTAATCTGAATCATCGCTAACACAAGACCATAGCCAATCGCATTGAGCATCTTCTGATATCGAGGAGATCTAAACTCATTAAGCCAGATCCAAGCACCTATAAACATCACAACACAGCCAAACAAATAGGCAATACCAACCTCATACAGCGCCATTGAGAAAGCAATCGCAGCAAAAAAAGATGAAAACACGCGATGTACAAAATGCAACATGGTGATCGCCAAAACAACCTGAAATACTGCACCGAGTGTCCATATCCAAAACCAGCTTTCATCTGTCATTTGAAAGACTGCGATAGCAATTAAGACTTGCCCTGCCAAGCTAGCTGCAAGGCCAAGATGTTCAAAAAAATCAGACCCTTGCTGTCTAAAAATAATGAATGCACCACCCACCATTAAGCCGCCGATAATAAGACAAGCCGCTACGCTCTCAAATAAATCATCGAAAACCAAGGCGATACAGATAAAAAGTAAAATCGAGGCTATCCAGGCAGACACTGCCGTCAGGGTTTTAACATACCAAGGTGAATCAATTTCACCGCTTGCTGGCTGTTCGCCGACGACCAAGTCATGGTCTTGCAACTTGGTCCATAACGCGCTCGACTGACTCATGATTGCAATGCCTCATTAACCCTTTTGAGCCAAACTGCAGCACCCGTACCCAACCCGAGCACAATCAACGCCAATAACAAAAAGCCCCCTACATCAGCATCACTTAAAATATGTTTCGACCAAAAAGCCACCACGACCACAATGCCCGATAAACAAAGCCCAGCGAGCATAAATAAATCAGGCTTAATCTTGCGGTAAATAAAATAAAACCCACCCATCCAGATAAGCCAAGCGAAGCCAGTTGCTGAACTAACAGAATCAAATATCCCAATAAAACACAACCATGTCATCGCTAACCCGCTCCCGACGGCAAGTAAACGCGGTGCCCAGCGTGTCTGCAACCACACCCAGCTGCGAGCGCAAACCTCCCATAGTAATAAAGCCACGGTATTTAAGGCAAACACTATCCAGAATATTAATTCTTCTGAAGAAAATAAAACACCAAACAAGCCTCTAAACGTTTGGTAATACAACACGATGGAAAGGTTAAGCAAGCTAAGCCAAACAATCCACAGCGCTGAAGAACGCGCGACAAAGGCCCATGGCAACATCAACAACGCCCAATTAAAAAATAATTGCCAAGGATCGGCGCCCGTTTGATAGGTCTGTCCGTATAACGCCATCAAAGCACCCAGAAAGAGCGTCGAAACGAATAAAGACAGCGGGCCAATTATTTTGTGATCTGAAAACTGCCAATAAGCCATCACCCCAGCCACCATCAAAACTTCAACCATCGCAAACTTAGCGAAACGGCCCAGCTCCAACCAGTTATAAGCAACAAAGAAAATAGCTGCTACACCGAAGGCCAACCCACCTAGCCAAAGACACAAGCTCTCAACAAACCCGCGCCAAGCTTGTCCATTCGGATAAACCTGAGCCTATATTAAAGCTTGCTGAACGTTTTCTTTGGGTAAGCGATCCTGCGCGATAAAGTCGATTATTTGATTGCGAGGTGTCGTCATAAACTGATATTTCACACTATGGAATGGATTGTCTTTCTGCATTGGCTCTAATTACCTCACAATGATGACGTTTTGTTTTATTGCAATAACAAACAATATCTATAACAATTTTTACCAGTTAAAACAGTACTTTAATATAAAAGAGCTCCGACCCCATTTTTCCTAATCCCATTTCTCTGGCGACTATCTTTTTGATGCGCCTAATAACAAACTCTGATCAATTGGAACGTACTTTGACGCTGAATTAATCAATGACGTCGAGGTAAATTTCGGAACACCATAGACTTCGACCGCCGCATTGAAGTCGTGCCTAATTTTATCTACCAGCAAATCAAAATCGCCATCCCCAGAAGCTAACACCACCACATCGGCATCTTTAGCGTACTCCATCGCATCAAGCGCGATACCGACATCCCAATCGCCCTTTGCTGAGCCATCAACGCGTCGGATAAAGGGCTTCAATTTAACCTCAAAGCCGATCGCTCTCAGTATATTTTGAAACTGTCTTTGTTTTTCATCATCACGATCGATGGCATAAGCAATCGCTTTGATGACCTGCCTATTTGCAGTCGCTTTCGCCCAAAACTGATTGTAATCAAAGTTCTGTCCATAAGACTGCTTTGTCGTGTAATAAATATTCTGCACATCAACGAGCACAACTAATTTTTTCATAGATTATGCCTAAAATAGTTCCAGTACTTCATTTTAATACATCACCAATAACATGGTTTCAATATTGGTTTTTTCTCAGTAGCAATCCTCGCATTAAGCTGAGAATTGAAGCATTCTTCATCGAGGATGTAAGTTCTTGTCCAATCGACATACTGACTTAGGCTTTTATTCGGTGGTCTCACCTTGCTTCCAATTTCAGGCTTTGCCCTAGGGATAATCAACCCAAGCTTGACACCCAAGGCTTCTGCATCGATCAACTGTAAAGCTGGTTTCAAATCTGAATCTGACGATACCAAAATTTGCTGATGTACCTTCGCATCTCTAGCGTCTTTATACATAGCTAAGGCTATATTGACATCAGTTTGTTTTTCTTCAAATTTCCAAATTTCTATACGGTCATCTTTGTCAATTGGGTGTTGATATCTAGGCGGATAGCCTTTTTCAACCGTGTGGTAGCCAGTAACGATCTCTATACGCTGTTGGTATATTTTTTCTAGTGCGCGGTGATACGCATTTTGTGCCGCTACCGATTCTCGCCCATGAGAAGCAAAATTAGCTTTCACAGGCGCTGTAAAACATTTTATTTTAATGATATTCGCAGAGGGATTTTGTATTTTAGCTATCGTCTGAAACAGCTTGAAGACATCCAACCATTTATAAGGCGTATTTCTTAAACGGCCATAAAATAAATTATATCCATCTATATAAACAATCGTATCCATACCAGTTCTTTTCCCTAGAAATGAAAAAACCGCTTTTCAGCGGTTTTTTCGCCTCAAATTAAACATTAATTTAATAATGCTAAGAAGAGGTGAGTAGTGGTTTTATTATAATTACCTTTTGGTAACTTTGTAAACAAAAAAATACCTTTAAGGTATTTAAGTAAATTAGAAATAAATTCATCTCATCATTCCATTTTATCTTCCTTGTTTCTATAAACAAGGCCTATTTTTTATGAAAAAACTGTAATACTCTTCTTCGTTCAAAACCTCATTGCTCCAAATCTAGCTTATCCTTTTTTCAACTGCTCCAAATCCCGAACAGCCCCTTTTGAAGCTGACGTCGTCAATGCCGCATAAGCCTGCAATGCCAAGCTGACTTTACGTTCTCGGCCAACAGTAGGCTGCCATGCATCGTCGCCTTTGGCTTCCATTGCTACCCGACGTTCTGCTAATACTTCATCAGAAACATCCACTTTAATAATCCGGTTTGGAATATCAATCACGATGGTGTCGCCTTGCTCAACCAAGCCAATTGTGCCGCCTTCCGCTGCTTCTGGTGAGGCATGGCCGATGGATAAGCCTGACGTACCGCCTGAGAAGCGTCCATCGGTTAATAAGGCACACGCTTTGCCTAGGCCTTTTGATTTTAGGTAACTGGTTGGATACAACATTTCTTGCATACCCGGGCCGCCTTTCGGGCCTTCGTAGCGAATGAGGACCACATCACCTTCAACAATTTGCTCTGTCAAAATGGCAGTTACGGCAGCATCTTGTGATTCAAAAATACGTGCTGGCCCAGTAAACTTTAAGTTGTCATCATCGACACCGGCTGTTTTAACAATACACCCTTCTTCGGCCAAATTACCAAATAACACGGCGAGTCCACCATCTTGGCTATAGGCATGTTCGATATTACGGATACAGCCACCTTCGCGATCTAAATCAAGTTCAGGCCAACGCGTTGATTGGCTAAAGGCCGTTTGGGTTGGAATACCGGCTGGCCCTGCTGAATAGCGTAGATGCGCGACGTCACTATCACTGCGTTTGACATCCCATTCTGCCAATGCCGCTGCCATACTTTCACTATGCACAGTCGGAATATCGGTATGTAGCAATCCCCCTGCCGCCAATTCACCCAAAATAGACATCACACCCCCTGCACGATGGACATCTTCCATATGGTATTCCGGTGTTGCCGGTGCGACCTTACACAGGTTGGGGATCTTACGAGACATTCGGTCAATATCCGCCATCTTAAAGTCCACTTCGCCCTCATGGGCTGCCGCCAATAAATGTAAAACAGTATTGGTTGAACCACCCATTGCAACATCTAAGGCAATGGCATTTTCAAAGGCCTGCTTATTGGCAATCGAACGCGGTAACACGCTGTAATCATCTTGCTCATAATGCTGTTTGGTAATTTTAACGATTTGACGGCCGGCTTCTAAGAACAATTCTTCACGATCAGAATGGGTCGCTAATAAAGAACCATTACCCGGTAAAGACAAACCCAATGCTTCTGTTAAGCAGTTCATTGAGTTCGCCGTAAACATGCCCGAACACGAGCCACAGGTTGGGCAAGCTGAACGCTCAACTTCTAAGACATCTTCATCGCTCACCGCATCATCAGCGGCTTGCACCATGGCATCGACTAAATCAAGCTTAACGTCTTTACCCGCAAGTTTCGTTTTACCGGCTTCCATTGGGCCGCCAGACACAAAGATAACCGGAATATTAAGGCGTAACGCCGCCATCAACATGCCCGGTGTGATTTTGTCACAGTTGGAAATACATACAATCGCATCAGCACAATGGGCATTGACCATGTATTCAACCGAATCGGCGATGATGTCTCGTGATGGCAAGCTGTACAACATGCCGTCATGGCCCATCGCGATACCGTCATCAACGGCAATCGTATTAAACTCTTTCGCCACGCCGCCGGCACGTTCAATTTCGCGCGCAACCAGCTGACCCAAGTCTTTTAAATGCACATGGCCGGGGACAAACTGAGTAAACGAATTCGAAATCGCAATAATCGGTTTACTAAAGTCATCGTCCTTCATCCCTGTCGCGCGCCAAAGCGCACGTGCGCCTGCCATATTGCGACCGGCGGTTGTTGTTCTAGAACGATATTCTGGCATGTTAATTCCCCAAACTAATTCAATTAAGGCCGAATGAACTTAAAATCGACCGTGTTTCATCTCACAAATTTTACACGCAACTTTGCAACCTTGCTTAGACTACGATAAAAAGAGTGCTATGACAGACAAGATAGAAGCACTTTCTACTGCACAATCAACGACAACCACGAGCTGGTTTCGTAGTGCTGCGCCCTATATTCATGCCCACCGTGGTGCCACATTTGTGGTCGCGATTGATGGCAAAGCCGTTGCCTCAGACAACTTCGATAATCTGATTCATGATCTCGCTTTATTAAATAGCTTGGGCATTCGTCTGGTGATTGCCTATGGCGCACGACATCAAATCGAGCAACAATGCCAGCAACAAAACATTCCCGTGCAATATCATCAAGGCTTAAGAGTCACTGATACCGCCAGCTTAGATGTCGCCAAAGCCATTATCGGACAGTTACGCCTTGAGTTCGAAGCCAAGCTGTCTTTCAGTTTGCCGCATACGCCAATGGCAGATGCGCAAATTCGGTGTAGCAGCGGCAATTTTGTCACCGCACAACCTGTCGGCATAAAAGACGGCGTTGATCTCGGTCATACCGGCAAAGTCCGTCGTATTGATACTGATGCCATTGAACAACAACTCAACTTAAATAATATCGTCTTGCTACCACCGTTAGGTTACTCCCCAACCGGCGAAGTCTTTAACCTTTCTGCCGAAGCAGTCGCTACAGCCTGCGCAAGTGCATTAAAAGCCGACAAGTTGATCTTGATTGGTGATGACTACCCGGACTTGCCAAAAGAAATGACCTTAATTCAAGCCGAAGACACAGTCGAAGAACAAGGCAATATCGCAAACCATGCCTTGGCAGCCGCTGTCGACGCCTGCCAAGCTGGTGTCCAACGGGTGCACTTGCTTGACCGTGCGCAAGATGATGCCTTGTTACAAGAATTATTTAGCCGTGATGGTGCTGGCATTATGATCAGCGCTAGGGCCTTCGAAAATACCCGCATTGCCAAAATTGACGATGTCGGCGGCATTTTAGAACTCATCCAGCCGTTAGAAGACAGTGGCATTCTCGTCAAACGGTCGAGAGAAGATTTAGAGATTCATATTGATAGTTTTGTTGTCATGGAACGTGACGGCGCCGTGTTGGCGTGTGCGGCACTTCATGCCTACCCAGAAAACCAAATCGGCGAATTAGCCTGCTTAGCCGTGTCTGATAATTACCGTGGCTTTGGCCGGGGTGAGCAGTTACTCACTGCAATCGAACACCAGGCAAGGAAACACAAACTCAAAACACTGTATGTACTCACAACACAAACCGCACATTGGTTTTTAGAACAAGGGTTTACCGCCGCAGAGATTGCTGATTTACCGGTCGAAAAACAAAGCCTTTATAACTATCAACGTAATGCCAAAGTCTTTAAAAAAGACATGCCTTAACGTTTCGTTTTTTGATCAACCCGTTTCTTATATTCAGGGAACAACAACGGCGCGAGTTCATGCAGCGCTTTTTCATAAACCCGACGTTTGAAAAATACAATTTCTTTGGTCGGCGTCCAATAATCAACCCAACGCCAATCATCAAACTCGGGTTTTTCATATTGGTCTAATTTGACGTCTTCTTCTTTGCCAATGAAACGCAGCAAAAACCAACGCTGTTTTTGACCAATGCAAAGCGGTTTATTGCCATAACGCAAATAGCATTTAGGCAAACGATAACGCAACCAACCACTGGTTTTGCCAATAATCTCAACATGCTGTTCTTCTAAGCCCACCTCTTCCATCAGCTCACGGAACACTGCCTGCTCAGGTGTCTCATCAGATTTAATGCCGCCCTGCGGAAACTGCCAAGAATCATGGCGCGCACGCTGTGCCCACAACACTTGGTTGTGCTCATTGCATAGAATGATGCCTACATTCGCTCTAAAGCCATCTTTATCAATCACTAGCCTAGTCTCTTGTTATCAACCAACATCTCGCTGATAACGTCTATTCTTCAATATTGCCTAGATTAGACAAACAACTCCCTGTATGCAAACCATTTTGGCATACAATATGGCCTTTCTAATCCATTCTTAAAAAGACCAACACCATGGCTTTAGCAATCTTTGACTTAGACAATACCCTCTTAGGCGGTGATAGTGACTACCTCTGGGGAGAATATTTAGTTGAAAACCAACACGTCGACGGCCTGAATTTTCAACAGGCAAACCAAGGTTTTTATGATCAGTATGTCGCCGGTACCATGGATATTTTTGAGTTTCTGGCCTTCCAGCTAAAGCCCTTAGCGGATAATGACATCAGTGTGCTAGAACAATGGCGAGCAGATTATCTCAAGCAAAAAATTGATCCCATCCTGTTACCTGCAGCACACAAACTGATCGAAAAGCACATTCAACAGAACGACACGCTATTAATTATCACGGCCACCAACCGGTTTATCACTGCCCCTATTGCCGACAAACTCGCGATACCTAACCTGATCGCCACTGAACCAGAAATGGTAGATGGCCAATACACCGGTGCAGTCGCAGGCACACCGTCATTCCAACAAGGTAAAGTCACTCGGTTAAATGCCTGGCTTGCTGAAAACCAACACTCACTCGAAGGCAGTTATTTCTACAGCGACTCTCATAATGATTTGCCTCTGCTCGACTTGGTCACCCACCCGATAGCTGTTGACCCCGATCCACAATTAACGACAGCCGCAAAGCACAATAATTGGCCGATCATCAGTCTAAGATAAGTCGCTGTTATAGCTCAATCAAATGATCAGGAAGCTCATTGTCATTTTGACTTGTCGCCGGGAAATGCGCGATGAGTAACGCACCACAGGCTTCGATCGCTTCGTCATAGCCCAGGTATATTTGGTCGTCTTTTACCCGCGCAACAAAATTGGCCACAATCTGTTGCCATTGTTCATCATTCGGCCCTGCTATTCCCTCACCGATGGCTTGGTCAGTCATAATTTCAACATAACGTTCGGCTTCAGAAACAAAAAATAATACGCCCGTACGATCTTTAGTCAGATGCAAGCCTTCAATGAAAAACAATTCATGACCATGACGTCTCGCCCGCTGATGACGAACAGACTCTGGCACCAAAGCCATTTTTATCCGCGGAATCTGCACTAAAACAGCCACCAGAACAAACAAAATTATTTGTAATATAAAAAAGCCATAAGGCACGCCATGATTAAGAACACCATCATTCCATGCATTAAAGTTTGTCACTATTTGCTGCCAAACACTATCTGGCAAAAATCCAATCAATAGCGGCAAAGCCAACGCGCTCAAAGCAGCAAAAAGTAATGGGATATAAAAATAGTCATCGCTTTTTTTACAGATAATCGTCACTAACTCAGCCGAGGTCTGCGCTTCGATGTCTCTAATTCGGCTATTTAAAGCCTGTTTTTGTTGATGGCTTAATATCGACATTTACCAACCTCCCGAGGCACCGCCGCCACCAAATGAACCACCACCGCCGCTAAACCCGCCGCCCATACGACCAGAACCACTGCTTCGGCCACCATAGCCGCCCATTCCGCCACCACTCATTGTCGAGAGCATCACAAACCCGAGCACCAAAGCAAAGCCAAAACCAATCAACAAAGACTGGCTGACAAAATAGGCCAGAATCCCTGCCCCCGCCACAATACCTATTCGCGCCGGTTTAGTCTTAACCAGTCCACGTAAAAGGTTGCCCGCAAATAGCGCGGCAAATAAGGCAAGATTAAATACCCCCGCAATATCTATTTCTGCCGATTTCCGCTGTCGTAATGCCTCAGGAATCGGCTCTTCTTTCAATGCAGAAATCAACAACTCGCTGGCTTCAATAATCCCTTCAGCATATTGCCCTTGTTTAAATTTTGGCCGCATCACTTGATGGATAATATTAGACGCCAAGGCATCCGTTACCAGTCCTTCTAAACCATACCCCACCTCAATACGAATCTGGCGCTCCTGCTGCGCTACAATCAATAACAAACCATTATTATGGGCTTGTTGGCCAATGCCCCAATGCCGACCCAATTGATAGCCGTAATCCGAAATGTCATACCCATCGAGATTTGGCAACGTCACCACAACATATTGATGCGTGGTTTCCTGTTCAAGCTGTGCAGACATCTCAGTCAGTTGTTCACGTACAGCAGGACTTAATAACACCGCATTATCAACCACCCGCCCCGTCAAAGCCGGAAAGTCAGGTGCCGCCATTAACAGGCTAGACCAGCATAATAAAGTGCAATAAAGTCCTAGCCTAACCGGCCAAAGCAAGCGCATCGCTTAATGCCTAAAAGTTAACAGTGGGTACTTGCTGTAATTCTTCGCTCACGCTAAAGGTTTCTTTTGCTTCAACATCGGCATAAAGAAACTGATGCCACCACCGGCCAGGAATCGTGCGCAGTTCTGTATTCAACATTTTGACGGCTTCAATATAATCTCGCCGCGCGACAGCAATGCGATTTTCCGTTCCTTCAAGCTGAGATTGTAATTGCTGAAAATTCGTACTCGCCTTCAAATCAGGGTAACGCTCTACCGTCACCAATAAACGCGATAAGGCTGAACTCAGTTCACCTTGTGCCGCTTGAAATTGTTTGAAGGCACCCGGATTACTTAAAATATCTTTTGGCAATTCGACTTTTGATACGGCTGAACGGGCTTCCACTACGGCGGTCAACACTTCGCGCTCGTGCTTAGCGTAGCCTTTCACCACATTGACCAAATTCGGAATCAACTCTGCACGACGCTGATATTGATTCATCACTTGCGACCACGTTGCTGACACTTGTTCATCATAACTTGGAATACTATTCACACCACAGCCTGATAATGAGGTGAGGACGATCAAAAACGCACTTATTCTAACCAAGAATCTCATGTTCATTTTCACTCCTTTAATGTAGTCAACCTGCTTAAAATCATACCCAATCTGCATCAAAATGAACACACAGTCCAGAATACGCTGGCCGAACAAGATTAATTAATAGAGCCAGCCTGTAATAATTGATACAATCCTTCGTTTTATCATATTCATCAGGCCACTAGTATGGAATGGGAAGTCGTTATCGGGCTAGAGATTCACGCCCAACTCGCCACCAAAAGTAAAATATTCTCAAGTGCGGCCACCGCTTATGGTGCTGCGCCCAATACTCAAGCCTGTGCCGTTGATTTAGGTCTACCCGGTGTCTTACCGGTATTAAACCAAGAAGCCGTCAGAATGGCGATTAAATTTGGCCTCGCGATTGATGCTGAGTTAACGCAACGCTCGGTCTTCTCCCGTAAAAACTACTTCTATCCTGATTCACCGAAAGGCTACCAAATCAGTCAATTCGAATTGCCTGTTGTCGGCTTAGGCGAACTGTCTATCGAGCTAGAAGATGGCACTGAGAAAATCATCGGCATCACCCGCGCCCATCTTGAAGAAGATGCCGGAAAATCAATGCACGAAGACTTCCAAGGCCAAACAGGTATCGATTTAAACCGTGCCGGCACGCCATTATTAGAAATCGTCTCCGAACCTGATATGCGCTCAGCGAAAGAAGCTGTCGCCTACATGAAAAAAATCCACTCTCTCGTTCGTTACATCGAAATTTGTGACGGCAATATGCAAGAAGGCTCATTCCGGTGCGATGCCAACGTCTCAGTTCGCCCCATGGGCCAAGAAGAATTAGGCACCCGTTCAGAGCTCAAAAACATTAACTCGTTCCGTAATGTCGAACGTGCCATCAACATCGAAGTCGAACGCCAAATCGAAGTCATCGAAGATGGCGGAAAAGTCGTTCAAGAAACCCGTTTATACGATGCCGATAACAACGAAACACGCTCAATGCGCAGCAAAGAAGAAGCCAACGATTACCGTTACTTTCCTGATCCCGACCTACTTCCATTAGTACTAGACGAAGCCATGATCGAGGAAGTCAGAGCCACATTACCCGAATTGCCTAATGCCAAACGCGATCGCTTTATCGCCGACATGGGCTTATCGCTTTATGATGCATCCGTACTCACCAGCAGCCGAGAAGTCGCAGATTATTTTGAAGCCGCTTTGGCCGCAGCCAATGATAAAGATGCCAAACAATGTGCCAACTGGGTCATCACCACCTTACTAGGCGCACTCAATAAAGCCAGCCTTGAGATTGATCAATCCCCTATCAGTGCCAAACAACTCGGCGGACTACTGGCTCGCATCAGCGACGACACCATCTCAGGCAAAATCGCCAAGAAAATTTTCGAAGCCTTATGGGCAGGTGAAGGCAAAGATGCCGACAGCATCATCGAAGACAAAGGCCTAAAACAAGTCACTGATAGTGGTGCTATCGAAGCCATTATCGACGAAGTCATTGCTAACAACCCCGGTCAAGTCGAACAATTTAGAGCAGGTAAAGAACAACTACTAGGCTTCTTCGTAGGCCAAGTGATGCAAGCTTCAAGAGGTAAAGCGAATCCAGCGCAGGTTAATGAATTGTTGAAGGCTAAATTGGCTCGCTGAGTAGAAGTTTAATACCCAAAGCACTGCGATAACCTAGTGATAAATTAACCATACTTGGAAAAATCAAATGGACTTAGAGCAAGCAATAACTCTATGGTTTCACTACGAAACAGTTGCTATGCACTTTAATGAGCTAATAATCCAATACAGGCTCCAATTAATGGCTGGGATTGGAGCAATTGGTGCCATCGCTGGCTATCTTGTAGGAAGCAAAGTAGCAGAAGAATCAGACAGACATAAACTTCGTGCATTCATTTCAGCAGGACTATTAATCATTCTAGTAGCTGCCGCTTACTTAGATCTGTTTTACTATAACGAGTTACTCCGAGGGGCTGTCGACGCCCTACTCGAACTGGAGTGCCAATACCCTGAATTAAACATGAGTAGTTCTATCAAAGCAAGATTCCCTGATGGAGCAACTAAACACATTTTTATTTCCTATGGATTGGTAATTATTCCCTTATTATTTTTCACAATCTGGGCTTTCTGCACTATGAATACTGGAAACTCCAAGGAAAACTTATGACTGATAAATACTTACTCCATAAATAAAAACTTCTTTATTTCGTCTTAACGACGAGTTAAGGAAATGCGTGGACATTTCCCTAACAACCCTAGGCCACCCCTTGTACTGGCCTGCGGCTTCACTCATCCTTGCCTTATCTCAGGCAGTCGGCTAAAACTCGCTACGCTCAAACACTAGCCGCTTTTTCACCTGAGATAAAACAAGGATTCGTCAGTACAAAATGGGGATCCGGGAGAAACTCCCCACTTTGAGAAGAGTTCCCAAACCGCCCTTATGCAAAGCCGAGCTTTGAAAAGCTATTTGAGATCAATACGACGAGTGTCTGAGCGTAGCGAGTTTTCGTCGTATCTCAAGTAGATTGAAAAGTGAGGGAACCCGCAGGGCAAGCATGGGCTGGCCTTTTGTTTGGTTCTGTTTATTTTGGCCACGCAAAATAAATGAACGCCCCCACGGCAGTGGTATCAAATTAAAGCTCTGCAATCTCCCTAGCCGCCGCCAACAACGCCAACCTCGCAATCACCCCATAAGCATAAAACCGATTAGGCCCATCATCCGGAGCCCCCTGTTTATCGGGCGTATTACAAGATTGCGCAAACGCCAAAGGCTCAAAATGCATACCCGGCGCATTCAGGTTTTCATTCTCATCTCGGCCGGTATGAACACGGTAAAACCCACCAACCACAAAATGATCAATCATATAGACAACCGGTTCGGCGACCGCATTATCATCGCCAATCGTTTCAAAGGTATAAACGCCTTCCTGAATCAATACATTCTCGACTTCCAGCCCTTCTTTGCTAGACGACATTTTATTGCGTTGCTTACGGTTTAAATTCTCAATTTCTTCAGCACTTTTAACCATCATAATGCCCATACCATAAGTACCCGTGTCTGATTTGACGACCACAAAGGGTTCTTTCTCGATACCGTATTGATCATATTTTGCTTGTATCTGGCCTAATAAATCAGCCACATTGCCAGACAGACACTCAATACCCAGTCGCTCTTTAAAATTGACCTCACCACATTGCAAAGACAGCGGGGAAACTAACCAAGGGTCAATGCCAACTTGCTCAGCAAATTTTGCTGCGACGGTCTGGTAGTGCTCAAAATGGTCTGATTTTTTACGATTCGACCAACCGGCAGACAATGGCGGCGTCACTTGTTGTTCTAAATTCTCTAATATCGCGGGGCGGCCACCCGACAAATCGTTATTCAACAACACCAAACAAGGTGAGTAATCACCCAAAGCGACGCGATCATCTACCCGGGTCAACGGTTCTAACAAACACCTTTTGCCCGATGGTAATTCGACTGACAGTGCCTCAGTTAAATCATCCCGCAGACTACCGATACGCGCTTCAATGCCCGCTTGCTCAAAAATACCTCTCAGTACTTCAAGGCTTTCTAAATAGAATAAGTTTCGGGTGTGGTTTTCGGCAACAATCAGCACCTTTTTAGCCTTAGGGCAAACACGTTCAACAGCCGACTGCACAGCTTGTACACACAGTGGCATAAACGATGGGCTCAGATTATTAAACCCGGCAGAAAAAAGGTTGGTATCAACAGGCGCTAGCTTAAAACCGGCATTACGTAAATCAACCGAGGCATAAAAAGGGGCAGGGGTTTCGAGCCATTGCTCTCGTAACCAAGCCTCAACTTTCATTTGATTGTCTAATAAATGCGCTTCTAAATGTAAAAGCGGCCCTTGCAAAGCGGTCGTCAGGTTTGGCACAGCTAATGTCATATCGAATCGGCCCTAATATCAGTCAGAAAGCCACTTTAAAGAGGCCGTAACATGTGAATCAACACACAGTTTTAGCAGATGCTGTCATGCATACTACATTCTCGTATGTAACGAACCCTTATGGCAAGAACAACTTTTAAAGTTTGTGACTAGCTTGACGATAAAAAATAGGTTATCTTCATTATTGTCCTTGCCCAACTAAATTAAATCTAAAGGTATAATTTTAAGTTGTGAGTGATAATCAAACTGAATTTTCTGATTTAAAGGTCATGGTCATCGATGACAGTAAGACCATCCGCCGCTCGGCCGAAACATTGCTGAAAAAAGCCGGTTGCGAAGTACTTACTGCTGAGAATGGCTTTGAAGCCCTGCCGATCATTAGCGAGCAACATCCTGATATTCTCTTTATAGATATCATGATGCCACGCCTTGATGGCTATCAAACCTGCTCCCTTGTTAAAAGCAATCCCAAGTTTAGTGATATTCCTATTGTAATGTTATCCAGTAAGGATGGCTTATTCGATCGGGCTAAAGGCCGAGTCGTCGGAGCAGAAGAATACCTCACCAAGCCCTTTACACGAGAAGATCTCCTCGGTGCTATTCGAACACACCTATTGGCGAAAAAGTCTGACTCAGCGCCCCTTTCATTGGAAATTGAATAACCATGGCACTTATTCTCATTGCAGATGATTCTCCCACCGAAGTCTTTATCTTAAAAAAGATTTTAGAAAAGCATAAACACCAAGTGATTGTTGCTGAAGATGGACAAAAAGCCATCGCCTTAACCCATAGCAAAAGGCCTAATTTAATCGTCATGGATGTCATCATGCCCAATTTAAATGGGTTTCAAACCACACGGAATTTATCCAAAGATCCCAGCACCAGCAATATCCCTATCGTTATCGTATCGTACAAAGATCAAGCATCAGATAAGCTCTGGGGTTTAAGACAAGGTGCGAAAGGCTATCTTGGTAAACCGATTACTGAGGCTTTACTCATGGCTGAGGTGAATAAATTACTAGGACTTGCGGCATGAGCCAAATCAGCACCCCCTTAGATGTTATCCAACTACTCCACGATATTGAGCAGCGAAGTCAACAAGGCGGTAACCGATTATCTCAACAAGGTGATCGTCAAGGATCATGGACTGCGATTGATTTTAAATTAGCCCAATTGAATTACTTAATACCGATAACCGAAACACGGGAAATATTCCCTGTACCCCAACAAATTACCCCTGTTCCACGTGCAAAATCATGGGTCTACGGCATTGCTAACTTACGTGGCGAGCTGTTACCTATCTTCGATTTAAAATGCTTTTTACTAGGCCAGAAGTCAAAAGTATCAAAAAGAAGCAGGGTACTAGTGCTCAATCACCCCAATATCTACTCAGGCTTATTAGTCGATGATGTCTTTGGGTTAAAACACTTTCAAGAGCAACCCACCCAAACGTCACAACAAAGAGACAGTGCAATTGCCGCTTACCTCAACGGAAATATGACCCAAAATGGAACCAGCTGGGATGTCTTTAGCTTCCAAAAGTTAGCGACCGACCTACGGTTTTTAAATGCTGCCAAATAATACTCAAGTGTTAGGAAAACAATTATGAACTCCTCAAGTAAACTCTTTTACTCATCATTATTCTCCTCGAAGAATATATTTAATCTATTCTTAATGGTGCTGTTTGCCGGGATAACGATTTATGGCATTTGGTTGCTGGCGTCCGACCAGCTTCCCGTCTTTCTCGATAATAAAATCCAGTTTACTGGTGCCGTTGTAGCAGCATTATTAATCACTATCTTATTGACTGCCCATTTGAGTTATGTGCCATTAGATACATTGCAAGCTTCCTTAAATCAAATGGAATCGCGCAACCGCCAAAATCAGGATGCCATCTTAAGGCTCCTCGATGAAATGGGTGACCTTGCCGACGGTGATTTAACCGTCTCAGCCACCGTAACGGAAAACATCACCGGCGCCATTGCCGACTCAGTGAATTTCACGATTGATGAATTACGTAACCTTGTCACCAAGATCAATACCACAACCCTACAAGTCGCTTCGGCAGCACAAGAAACACAGGCCACGGCATTACACTTAACAGATGCAAGTGACCATCAGGCACAGCAAATAACGGAAGTAAGTACTGCTATCACTGAAATGGCCGGCTCTATCGAACAAGTATCACAAAATGCCAGCCAATCTTCTGATGTCGCAACACAATCAGTAAACTTAGCCGCCCAAGGTAACGAAGCGGTGAAAAAAGCCATCAACGGAATGGATACCATCCGTGAGCAAATCCAAGAAACATCCAAACGGATTAAACGACTCGGAGAAAGTTCACAACAAATCGGTGACATCGTCGAATTGATCAACGATATCGCGGAACAAACCAACATCCTCTCCCTGAATGCCGCTATCCAAGCCACCATGGCCGGTGAAGCAGGACGGGGGTTTGCCGTCGTAGCCGATGAGGTTCAACGTCTTGCTGAACGCTCAGGTAGTGCAACTAAGCAAATCGACGCCTTAGTAAAAACCATTCAAAACGATACCAGTGAAGCGATTAGCTCAATGGAACGCAGTACCACTGAAGTTGTCGCAGGAGCCCGGTTATCACAGGATGCCGGCGCCTCACTTGAACAAATTGAAGGCGTATCACATCGTCTAGCTGACTTGATTAACAACATCTCCGATGCAGCGAAACAGCAAGCCAGTGCCGCTGTCAGTACCTCAGACAACATGAACGTGATTCAAGAAATCACCATGCAAACATCAATAGGTACCAACGAAAGCGCTGCTTCTATCGGCCGTTTATTAGAACTGACCAATGAGCTACGTACCTCTGTTTCTGGCTTTAAATTGCCATCATAAAGTGAATTCAAAGGCGATATACATGTTCGACATTGCATTAACGCATTCATCTATTGTCTGGGGTAAATAATGGCTCAGATAACGAATGGTAATTACGACGCCCTCGCATGGGTTCAAAATGAGGTTCAGCAATCACTCGCTGACGCCTTACAAATACTCACGCGTTTTATTGATGCGCCACAAGATTCGGCAACCCTAGAGCCCTGCATTACACAACTACACCAAGTCACCGGCATTATGGAAATGCTCGACCTGCAAGGTGCTTTGTTACTCAGCCAAGAAATGCTGGCCTCTGCCACCAAAATTCGCAGCCAATCAGGCGACAACACTACCCGGATGCAAGATAGTCTGCTGAAAGGCTTGTTATTACTGCCTAATTACTTAAAACAAGTTGGGCCGAACATCAGCGATCATCCCCTTCGCCTGATCAGCACCATTAACGAATTACGCTTAAGCCGCGATGACAAAATCATCACTGCTGATAGCCTATTCAAACCCAGCTTATCAGTTCCTTTGCCAAATGAAATCACCCCAAAACCGCATGACGCCACCGCAAAAAGTAATCTTGCCATGGCTAAAATGGGGCATGCTTTTCAAGTTTCATTGGTCAGTTGGATCAAAAATAACGACAACGAAAGTCTTAACAAAATTGGTCAATTAATCCATTATTTACGGATTAGCTGTACCCACGAACGCAGTATCATCCTTTGGTGGATTGCCGAAGGCTTTATCGAAGCACTTAATGACGGTGGGCTGCCTATTGACACCAAAAGCAAGCTTAGCATCGGCAAACTAAATGATCCGATTAAGCTGCTCACCAAACATGACGAACAATATTTACTGTCCCTGTTCCCGACAGACATTGTGCACCAATTACTGTTGCTCATCGCACAGTCAACGAGTTCTGGCACCCACGTTAGCTTGATCAAAGCCGCCTTTAACCTAGACTTTTATGACCAAAATATTCATCAAAAAATATACAGCTTCACCGATGGTGCGCTCACCGAAGCCCGTGCTGGTATCTTGGAGCAATTATTAGAAGTCAAAGAACAACTCAATCAATTCAACCGTGAAGATGCCGATGCGACAAATGCACTCGAGCAACTCACCACACAATTTTCAAGCTTAGCCAGCTCACTTGACCTCATCACAGAAGACACCGCTAGCCAATTACTACGCCAACATCAAGAAGCCTTATCCGCAAGCTTAAGTCAGGGCGAATTGCCGGCAGATAGCCAATTAATGGCACTGGCTGATGATCTACTCCGTGTTGAAAACCAGTTACAACAAAGCAATCAAATTGCTAACCCACAAGACAAGCAAAACGACGATCTGCAAAGCGCTGTCATCGACGAATGTCTCAATGAATTAGCGAATATTAAAGAAACGTTAATCCTTGTTGAAAATAAACGTGTCAACAATGACGACGTCATTCCAGATACTGCCGCGCAAATTGCCCTGATCGCCGGTAGTACATCAATGATAAGCCTTGATGACACCACGCAGTTACTAGAAGACACCGCAGCCAAAATGGTCGATCGCCATACCAACCAAAACGATTTCACTGATAACGAATTGGGGTTATTGGCTGAGGTCATTGCGGCGACAGAATTATATTTGGAAGGGCTTAGTCAGCATGGACAACACCAAACACAGTTCATCACTCAAGCAAAATATCAACTAGACCATTTTGAACAATTAGCCCGTGGGGAAACCATTACTGAGGATACTAATCTTGGTAATGCTGAACTACAGTCTGAACAAAGCCCACAAGCTGAAACCAGTGTTGATCGATATATACAACTACAGCAAATGGCTGCGCCTCACTTTGCCGAAGAAGAAATAAGCCTCGAGTTAGACCAACCAGAGCCTATCCCAGTCGTTCAAACTGACACCAGTGTTGATAAATATATCCAACAACTTGAATCTGTACCGGTTGAAAAACAAACAACAAGTGTTGATCGGTATATTCAGCAACTTGAATCTGCACCGGTTGAAAAACAAGCAACAAGCGTCGATCGTTATATTCAACAACTTGAATCTACACCGGTTGAAAAGCAATCAACAAGTGTTGATCGGTATATTCAACAACTTGAATCCGCACCCGTTGAAAAACAACCAACAAGTGTCGATCGTTATATTGAACAACTGAGCACGTCCGAACTGATTATAGAATCCGAGATTATTGAGCCCGATAATCTTGAATTAGAGCCATTGTTCGACCTAAACATTAATGATCTTCAAACAGTCGAGCCACCTTCAGTAGAAACCGAACTACAATTTGCCGAAGGCATCGATCCCGACATTGCCGAAGTCTTTATCGAAGAAGCTGATGAAGTCATCGCAGAATTAGATACCTTAATTCCAAGCTGGCAAGCAACACAAAGCGCGGAAGACCTTGCCACTATTCGTCGCCATTACCATACCTTAAAAGGCAGCGGACGCATGGCGGGTGCCGAGGTTATCGGTGATTTGGCTTGGTCAATCGAAGATTTACTCAATCTCACACTCGATAATCAAATTGAAACATCAGCGGCTGTCCAAGACATTGTTATAAAAAGTCATCAACTGATCCCATCACTCATCACCCGTTTTACCCAAGGTGACTTATCAGGGGAGGAAGATGTCAATGCCATTAAAGCATCGATCACGGCGCTAATACAGCCGAATGTCGAATCAGACACAGAAAATACTGACGCAACAGACAGAGAATTACGCCAAATCTTCAGTGATGAAGCCTCTGACCATATCAGCGCCTTCAAAGATCAAATCTCTAATACAGCTTGGCCATTCCCTATTAGCGAAGCTATCTTGCAAACGACGCACTCGCTCAAAGGCTCCGCTCGAGTGGCAAATGTCAATGCCGTTGCCGACGTAGCCGACGCCTTCGACAAGACATTACACCAGCTTTACCAACAAAATATCTCGTTAAATGAACTCCAACTCAACACGCTCAACAAAGGTGTTACCGGCCTAGAACACCTCATTGATGATGCCGTCATAAATCAAGAGAACCCGCAACAAGTCGATGATTTATTAGCCCTTATCAGCACACTAGAAACGGAACAATTAACCACCGACAATTCACCACAGCGGCTTAGCCCTGAAACGCTGTCTATCTTCCTCGATGAGACAGATGAATTACTCGAGCAATATCACTTCTTACGCCAGCAATTACAGCAGCTACCAGAAGATGAAGACTACAAATCGGCTATTCAGCATACCTTGGCTAAACTAACCGAAAATGCCAACTACGCTGAAGTCACAGAGTTAAGCGATACCTACCAATTATTAGCACGCTTAGCATCACAACCCGATATGTCGGATTCAGCCATTTCAGCGCTATTGGCTACTGGATCAACACAAGTCAATGACATCATTAAAGGCTTAAAAGAAAACCAGAGCCCACCTGATACCGAAGATTATAATGCCCAAGTTGAACATTATTTCGATACGCTACACACGCTGCGCTTCGAAACGCCTGAAACTGATGAACCACTAGTTCAAACAACCGATAGTGGGTTATTTAGTATTCCACACACCGATGACGATCTCCTTGAAGCCTTTACTGAAGAATGCGCCGAATTATTAGAATCTAGTGGAGAAGCGATTAAACGCTGGCAGAAAAAACCCGGCGACAATGAAGCTTCACTACAACTACAACGTGATCTCCATACCTTAAAAGGCGGCTCTCGCTTAACAGCTATTACGCCAATTGCAGATCTAACCCATCACACTGAATCGCTTGCCATCATGGCCAGTGACAATAAATGTGACACTGATGATGCCTTCTTTAACCTATTACAACGTTGCCAAGATCGCCTAGCAGACATGCAAGATCAGCTTAGCCAGCGAAGTAACATTATGTCTGCCGACGATCTCATTACTGAGATAGATCAATTCAGTGGTCAATCAGAGTCCGATGTAAGCGATATTGACGTAACCCAACTCATTCCCACTGTCAGCTTTTCCGCTGATGCAGAACCAACGCCTTCACAAGCTAAACCTGCCTCAAGCAGTAATGAACAAGTCCGCGTTAAAGCCGAATTACTCGACTTTCTCACCAACTTCTCTGGTGAAGTGAGCATCTCTCGTGATCGCGTTAGCCAACAAAATACCGCCATGCGCCAACAGCTCGGCGAAATGGAATCGACAGTCGAACGGTTACAAGAACAATTACGTAAGCTAGAAATGGAAACCGAAGCACAAATTCTATTCCGCTACGAAGATAACGCAAACCAGGGCCGCTCAGAGTTTGATCCACTCGAACTTGATCGCTTTTCACAAATGCAACAACTGTCTCGCGGCTTAACTGAAAGTGTCACCGACTTACATGACATTACCCATTCTATTGAAGGGCTTGTCCGAGAGTCAGATACCATTTTAATCCAACAATCGCGTCTCAGCACCGACCTACAACAAGGTCTGATGAACACCCGTTTATTGCCTTTTAATGGGTTGATTCCCCGTTTCGAACGCATCGTTCGTCAAACCAATGAGGAAGTGGGTAAACAATCTGAACTCATCGTCTATGGTGCCGACCGAGAGCTAGATAGAACCATCCTAGATCATATCGTCGCGCCTATTGAACACATTCTTCGTAATGCAATTTCACACGGCATCGAAAGTAAAAAAGAACGTCAACAAGCAGGAAAACCTGACGTCGCAACACTGACATTAACCATCACCCGCGACGGCTCAGAAATACTGATTACCCTCTCCGATGACGGTCGCGGCATTGATATCGAAAAAATCCGTGAAAAAGCCCTAGCCAAAAACCTGATCAACCCAGACAAAATGCCAAGCGATGATGAACTTATCCAGCTCATTTTACATTCCGGCTTCAGTACCGCTGACGATGTGTCACAACTGGCTGGCCGCGGTGTGGGTATGGATGTTGTTAACAGTGAAATTAGAACCCTAAAAGGACGCCTATCAATCCAATCAGTGCCCGGTCAAGGCTCTAGTTTCAATATTCGCCTGCCTTTAACCTTGTCTGTCATGCAAGCACTCTTAATTGGTAGCGCAGATGATCAATACGCCGTGCCGCTCGCCTCAGTGAATGCTGGCGAGCGTATTTCAGTGAAAGAAGTCAAAACATTACTGGCACAAGGTGATGATGCAAGGTACGAGTTCAACGGCACTGAATATAAGTTTATGGCACTCGCAAGCTTACTCAACCAACCCTTTAGACTACAAGACGAACATGCCCCACAACTGCCACTATTGCTCTTTAATTCAGGCGAAGTACAGGTCGCCCTTGTTATCGACTCGATTAACAGCAGCCGTGAAATCGTCCTCAAATCTGTGGGCGAACAGCTAGACCATATCGCCGCCATTAATGGTGCAACGATTTTAGGCGATGGCCAAGTTGTTTTTGTCCTCGATATTCCAACCTTAGTGAATACAGTAGACAAAACCATTGCAGCAGACAATTTGCTCAACAGTGCTATTTCGACATTAGAATCCATCCGAAACCGCCTGCCTGTTGCTATGGTTGTCGACGACTCCATCACTATGCGTAAAGCCTCCGGCAATCTATTAAAACGTCATGGCTTCGACGTCATCACCGCCCGCGATGGCATTGATGCAGTCACCTTGCTAAATGACAAAATACCCGATGTCATTCTGCTCGACGTTGAAATGCCACGAATGGACGGGTTTGAATTTGCAACATTAGTCAGAAATGATGAACAATTTAATCATATCCCCATCATCATGATCACATCACGTACCGGTGATAAACATCGCGGACGTGCCCGTAGCATTGGTGTTAATGCCTACCTTGGTAAACCGTACCAAGAAGGCGAATTAGTCGATACCTTACAAAATCTACTGGGTGCAAAATACCCGGACCATGATTAAACAAAGCGCATCATCAGGAACCCAAAATGGCTGAATTATCCACCGACTTTATCCCTTGTATGCTTATTCCGCTTCAGCAACATTACTTGCTGCTGCCGAACACCGTCATTGCAGAAGTCATCCCGATGCCAAGAGTGACCCGAGCAGAAGATAAACCCAGCTACTGCATAGGCCAATATCAATGGAATAATCATCAACTGACCTTGCTCGATTTAGAGGATTTAGTTGAAGATGAAAAAGACCACAATGAACAAGCCAATAAGCTTTGCATTATCTACAGCATCAATCCAGATAACAAGCTACAAGCCTATGCCTTGCCTTGTCACGGTGCTCCCCAGCTTATTCACCTCAATGAAACGGCTCTGCAGTTAGTCAATGACGATAACAAAACATCAGATTTCTTACATTGCCGTACCCATATTGGGAATAAAATCGCCTATATTCCAAACCTCGACAAATTGGAAGAGCTCGTTCTACAACACCGCTAAAAAAGTAAGATTAGCCGTTCATCAAGGCCTTTTTAGTTTATGATAGCGCCATGGTTTTTTTTAACAAACTGCTCCTCAGCAGCCTCCTCATTCTTCTTCCCTTTCTCACTCATGCCGCTGACAACCACGCGCTAGAACAGCAGCGCACACAGTTCCAGCAAGCGCTCAACGGGCTACAGAATGGCAAACTAACCCAATATTACACGCATAAAAAACAGCTCGGCCATTACCCCTTAAAAAACTATCTCGAATATCGCTATCTCAGGACACATCTCAATACCGTTAACCCTGATAGCTTGACCCGATTTATTAAACAAAATCGTCATAGCTTCTACGCCGATAGACTGCGTAACGTTTGGTTAGACCGTCTGGCTAAAAACAAACAATGGTCGCATTACCTCAAACATTACCAAGCCCCTCAAAATGCAGCGCGCCAATGTACCAGACTCGCAGCCCTAATCAATACTGGCAAACAACAACAAGCCCTGAAAGAAACGCCCGCACTCTGGTTTACCGGACAGTCTCAACACAAAAATTGTGATGCCCCATTTCGGTTCTTCGAAAGTAAAGGCAAGCTGACCGACAAATTACGCTGGCAAAGGCTACAACTTGCCATGGAACAACAGCAGTTTTCGCTTGCCAATTACCTTGCTAAATCTGTCAAACATACTTCCGCCGCCAAAAAATTAGTCGCGCGTTGGCAGCGTATGCACCAAAAGCCACTCGGCCAGCTCCAACTCATGCCATCACAAACACCTAAAGGCCTCCCCAAATTTATCAGCGCAGAAAAAATTGATAAAAAGCTGGTTGAAGTGGGCTTAACCCGCTTAGCCAGAAAATCAACAGAGCACGCTTTTGTGCAATGGCAAAGACTAAAACAACGCTATACTTTTAGCCAAACACAACGGCACACCATTCAAGGCGCTATTGCTACCCGCGCAGCACTCAATAGACAAGATAAAACGCTGCATTTTTATGGCGATACACCTCACCAACATTGGCGAGCGCGTGCTGCTTTATGGCAACAAGACTGGCCCGCAACACAAAAAGCCATTCGTAGCCTTCATTTAGAGGAGCAAAAGACCACTCGCTGGCAATATTGGCTCGCACGTAGTTATGCCGCACAAGGGCAACAAAATAAAGCCGACAAAATTTATCACAAACTGATGTTACAACGTGATTATTATAGTTTCTTATCTGCCGATAAATTAGGTAAAAGTTACCAGATGAATCACCGCTCTCTGGCTTTTAATAAAAAACAATTAACCGCCTTTTCAAACCGCGTAGAAATTCAACAACTCCGTGAGTTTTATGCTTTAAGTATGCATACAGAAGCACGCCAACAAGCCTATTATCTTAATCAAACCCTACCAAAACGTGACTTAGAAATACTCTCCACCCTCACTCATCGTTGGGGCTGGCATAACCAAACCATTGCGCTACTCGGTAAAGCCAAGTCTTGGGATGACCTCAACTTACGTTTCCCCGTTGTCTATGAACAAAATATGATTCAAGCAGGTAATCAGACCAAGCTAGACCCATCATGGTTACTGGGTGTCGCCAGACAAGAAAGCGCCTTCAATGTCAAAGCCCGATCGCGCGTTGGTGCCCGAGGCTTGATGCAACTGATGCCTAAAACGGCCCGTTCAATTGCCCGCCGCATCAAAGCGCCGCTCAAAAATATGTCAGAGCTCCTAAACCCAAAACGCAATATCCAGTTAGGTAGTGCCTACTTACGTCAAGTTTATGATGGCAACCAGAAGAATCCTGTACTGGCCACAGCATCCTACAATGCCGGGCCACACCGAGTCGCACGCTGGCTACCTAAAAAGACCTTACCTGCTGATATTTGGATTGAAAACATTCCCTTCAATGAAACCAGAAAATACACAGCCAATGTCATCAGTTACGCTGCTATTTTTGATCACCAACGTAAACAAAAAATAACGCCTTTAGGCAAACGCATGCCTGCAGTTCATCCTAAAAAGCCGTAAACTAACGGTTATGGAAACTTATCTTGTCGGCGGCGGTGTCCGCGATCAACTGCTTGGCCTGCCCGTCAAAGATCGGGATTGGGTCGTCGTGGGGTCGAGTCCAGAACAGATGCTCGCACAAGGTTTTCGTTCTGTTGGTAAAGATTTCCCCGTCTTCCTTCACCCCGATACCAACGAAGAATATGCCCTCGCTCGCACGGAGCGTAAAACAGCGCCAGGCTATAAAGGCTTTGCGGTTCATGCAGCACCAGATGTTACTTTAGAACAGGATCTCGCACGTCGTGATCTCACCATCAATGCCATCGCACAAGATGCCAATGGCAAATTAATCGATCCTTACAATGGCCAGCAAGATCTCAAAAACAAAACCCTACGCCATGTGTCATCAGCCTTCACCGAAGACCCTGTTCGCGTATTAAGAATCGCGCGCTTCGCCGCCCGTTTTAACTTCACCATTGCCGATGAAACCAAAGCACTTATCCAGCAAATGGTTGAAGCCAAAGAACTCGAACACCTCGTCCCTGAGCGCGTCTGGCAAGAACTGGCAAAAGCATTACAAACCAAACAACCCTCACGTTTTTTTACCTCACTCCGTGAAGCCGGTGCCTTAAAAACCTTATTCCCAGAAGTTGATCGCCTTTTCGGTGTCCCACAAGTGCCAAAATGGCATCCCGAAGTCGATACCGGCATTCATGTCATGATGGTCATTGACCAAGCAGCACGCTTAAGTAATGACATCGGCGTCATTTTCGCAGCGTTATGCCATGATTTAGGCAAAAGCACGACACCGCAAGATATCCTCCCTCAACATATTGGCCACGAAGCACGCAGCATCACACTCACAGAGCAATTGTGTCAGCGTATCCACCCCCCTAAAGACATTCAGACCCTCGCTATCAAAATCGCCGAATATCACACCCATATGCACTTATTGATGGAATTAAAACCCAAAACTATCCTTAAAGTGATTGACGCTTTAGATGCCTTCAGAAAACCACGCCAGTTTGAGCAATATTGCCTTGCCAGCGAAGCTGATTTCCGCGGTCGGCCCGGCTATGAAGATGCTGACATGCCCAATGTTGCTATCTTCAAACAGTGTTATGAAGTGAGTAAAGCAGTTGATGTCAAAGCGATTATGGCACAAGGTATCAAAGGCAAAGCCATCTCCGAAGCGCTCGCCAAACAACGCATACATGCCATCGACCAAGTGATGAGAAAAGTAAAACAAGATAATAAAAACTAAACAAATTCTGGCATAAATCCAGTAAACTCTTCATACCAAAATACATTCTTAGAAAAAGACAGGATCTCACCCCTTATGAGTAGTGCAATTTCCGCTAACTGGACCAGCGTCAATGCTGCTTGCCAGCCGCTAATCGACCACCTTGTCGCTGATGCACAAGCCTTACAATTAGACGTTAGTACTTTAAGTAATGGCACACGCATTATTGATGCCGGTATTAACTGTACCGGTGGATTGGAAGCCGGCCGTTTAATTGGCGAAATTTGTATGGGTGGGCTTGGAACGGCCACATTAGGTACCAATAGCGGCTTTGATAACTGGCCTTGGTCAGTCAATGTCCATGCCAAAACACCGGTGCTGAGTTGCCTTGGTAGCCAATACGCAGGCTGGAGCCTCTCACATAAAAGTGAAGACAATAAGTTCTTCGCTTTAGGATCTGGCCCAGGCCGAGCATTAGCCGACAAAGAAGAAGTTCTCAAAGAGTTCGGCTATAAAGATAGCGCTGAGAGCACGTGCATTGTCCTAGAAGTCGATAAATTCCCGCCAATAGAAGTCGCGGAAAAAGTCGCCAAAGACTGCGGTATTAGCGCTGATAAACTGACGTTTATTTTGACACCGACATCCAGCTTAGCCGGGGTCATGCAAATCGCCATTCGCGTGTTAGAAGTCGCCATGCACAAGGCCCACACACTCCATTTTCCAATGGATAAAATCATTGATGGCTTTGGCGTCACCCCGGTCGCACCGCCAGGCGGCGACTTTATGACAGGCATGGGCCGCACCAATGATGCGATCTTATATGGTGGCCTCGTTCACCTCTTTGTCCAATCTACTGATGACGAAGCCAAAGACTTAGCTGACAAAATGCCCAGTAATACTTCTTCAGATTATGGTCGCCCTTTTGCTGAAACATTCAAATCCTATGAATATGATTTCTTCAAAATTGATCCTATGTTATTTAGTCCCGCCAAAGTCATTGTCACCAATACGAACACCGGTAGTAGCTTCACAGCAGGTGAGTTGAACCCAACCATGCTGGCAAGCTCTTTCGGTTTATAACGACACGTAATAGCGCTATGGCATCGCGACCTAATATCGTCATTTTTAATGACACCCATGGTTGGCATAGCCGACAGTTAGTCGATGCTCTAGCGCGTTATAACATCACAGCTATACTGGCCGATTTAGCCGATTGCACCATTGATCTTGATACTAAAAATGGCCTCGCCATTCCAGGGTTAAACAACAGCCTACCCGACGCAATTATCGTCCGAGGTATCGCACCGGGTACATTAGAACAAATCACTCTTAGAATGGATATTCTCCACACCTTAGCGGAATTAAATGTGCCTGTTTTTAATACCGCCAAAGCCATCGAACATACTGTCGACAAAGCCCGCACATCACTGCGCCTCCATCTTGCTGGCATTAACACGCCTAAAACATGGGCCTGTGAAAGTATTAATAAAGCCCATGACATTGCCGCACAACAGTTTAAGCAAGGTCATACCTTAGTTTTAAAACCTCTGTTTGGCTGCCAAGGCAAAGGCATTGAAAAAATCACCTCGCTGGCCGAGCTTAAACAACAAGCCCCCATCGGTGATGCTTTCTATTTACAACAATACATAACACCGCTTACACCAAACCAATGGCAAGATTGGCGGATATTGGTCATTGATGGCAAAGTCATCGCATCAATGTCACGCCACTCAAAACACTGGATCACCAATTTTGCCCAAGGCGCCGATTGCCTCGCCGCCGCCATTAATGATGACATGGCAGCCTTAGCCATTAACGCCACAAAAGCCGTAAACGCGGCCTATGCTGGTGTCGATATCATTCAAACACAGAATGGTGACTACACCGTCTTAGAGGTCAATAGCGTGCCGGCATGGAAAGGCCTGCACCAAGCAACAAGGATTGATATCGCCGATCAATTGGCCCAAGCCATGGCCAGACGCATCACGCCATCAGATATCACAGAACATGCTCAATACTAAGCAAATAGAGAATGCCGTCACCTGGGCCTGCATACAAGAAGTTTCTGCTCCCAAACCTGGCAACGTGAATGGTTTTAGTGATGGCCATAATATGTCGGTACAAAATTTTATCGACAGCGCCCATGCCATCGCACCTATTTTGTCTCAACAAAATCTAACCGTCGGCGAAATGATTTTACACGCGGTTAAAGCAACGCGAACCGTTGTCGATTGTAATACCAACCTCGGCATTATTTTACTGTTTGCACCTTTATGCAAAGCCGTCGCCGATTGTAATCATTTTGATCAATTACCCTCGGCATTAAATCGCACCCTCAGCGCACTGACTATCAAAGATGCGGAATTGGCCTATCAAGCCATTCAAATTGCAGAACCCGGCGGTATGGGAGAAAGCCCTGAACAAGACATTTATTCTCACCCGACAGTCACGCTAAAACAGGCCATGGAACTGGCTAAAAACAGAGATTCAATCGCCGCACAATATGCCAATAATTACCATGATATTTTTGAGCTAGGTCTAACAAATTTGACATTGTCAATTAATTGTGGGGAAAGTGTTGAATGGGCTACTGCTTTCGCGTATCTTAAGCTCCTATCAGCAACACCAGATAGTTTGATTCGTCGTAAACAAGGTCTGGCATGTGCAACTAAAGTGATGACTGAGTCAAAGAATATTATCGAAAAGATGAATAAGAACAGTAATCTGAGTCAATTTGAGACCGACATCACTCTATGGGATAAAGAATTAAAGCAGAATGCAATCAACCCTGGTACAACTGCAGATATGGCCGCAGCGAGCTTGCTAATTTACGCATTTTCACAGGTGCTTTCTTAAACCGAATTTCAGCCATCATGCGCCCCCAAAAGTGCATGGTACTGAGCAGGGAATACGTTCCTTAATACGTATAACCCTCATCACTACAATGTGTCGCGATGAGTTAATTGAGAATTTTTAATAATTTTTTGGAACAGGACAAAATAATATGCCAGTTATCGATCGTGTACTTGTAGGGGAATCTCTTGTCATTGAAGATGGAGATCTAGACAACGTTGCTCATATTGACTTACTTATGGGCCCACGTGGTTCAGCAGCAGAAGATGCTTTCTGCCGCACTATGACAGACCAAAAAGCAGGTGTTAACGGCTTACTAGCTGTAGTCGCACCTAACCTAATGGTTAAACCTGCCACTGTCATGTTCAACAAAGTAACCATCAAAAACATGAAACAAGCAGTTCAAATGTTCGGCCCAGCGCAACGCGGTGTTGCGATGGCGGTTGCTGAATGTGTTGAAGACGGCACAATTCCAATGGCTGAAGCTGATGATTGCTTTATCTGTGTTGGTGTATTCATTTCTCCAACGGCAGATAACGATCAAAAAATTCAAGACTGGAACTACCGCGCAACGAAAGAATCAATCAAACGTGCAGTAGCACGTGAGCCAAAAGCGGCTGACGTTGTTGCACAATACAAAGCGTCAGAACATCCTTTCGCAGCAAGTTAAGTAACACCCTTATTCAATCACCCTGCCTTATCGCAAGGCGGGGTGATTAATACTGTTTTAACATCTCTCGCGTAAACTTACCTTGATGTAAGGCACTCGCTATCAACACTTGCTGAACGCCCGCTTGTCCCAGCAACACCAGATCATCATTATCTCGCACACCGCCAGCCGCAATCACTTGAACCAATGGTTTCCTCGATTGAATCTCTGAAATTAAAGCAAAATCAGGTCCTAAATCAATACCAACTCGATCTAAGTTCATCACAATAACCCGATCCGGCCACCGCTCGACCTGCTGTAAAATCGCCTTATCCCCTAAGAACTGACTCTGCTTGAAATCCAAAGACAACACACAGGAATCAATATCTGATAGCAGTGGTAACGCTTGTAAATTTTCGCTCCCCAACACCATCACTAAGCGGTCTGAAGATGGAAACCGGGCCCAATCGCTCTGAACGCAAATACCAGTATCAAGCCAAAAAACAGTATCTGGAAACTGGGCAAGACATGCTTTATACAATGTCATATCAATTTTTTTGCCTGATATCACGTCCAAATCAGCAATATAGATCGTTTTGAAAGGAAAAAAGGCCAAAATATCAGCCACAACCGTTAGCAAATCCGTCGCCGCCGTTAGCACCGAATCAATAGGCTGATAAAACGCGCGACGGCCCGCTTTCGCGTGCACAACAATTCCCCCCATCAAATCAATGACCGGTATAATCTCCACTCAACCTCCTCGACTCAACTTGATGAAACTATTTGTTTACGAACATATCACAAGCGGCGCATTAGCAGAGCAGAACCTCCCAACTAGCCTCGTGAATGAAGGCAATCAAATGCTGCTCGCAACACTGCAAGATTGCCATGAAACTCAACACTGCACACTGATAACACTACGTGATAATCGGCTTGATGAACTCAGCCTATTCCAACAAAACACACAACATGATTGCCATCAAATAACGACAATAGCTGACTACGATCAGGCTTGGGCACACTGCCTGACTCAATGTGACGCCGTCCTGATTATCGCACCCGAAACTGACAGTATATTAGCGTCATTACAACAGCACGTGTTAGACGCCGGGAAGATCATGCTTGGCAGTCATCCCACTGCAATACAATTAACCAGCGACAAACAACATTGTTATCAACACCTTTCACAAAAAGGCATACTAACGATACCAACGCAGCTCGCTTCTGGCCACTTAGCCTCAGATCTCTCGAGCCAAAATGGTTATATTCTCAAACCCATTGACGGCGCAGGCTGTGTAGAAACCTATTTTTTCAAAACGGCCTCCGAATTACAAAGCCACCTCGCCACATTAACGCTGCCAGAGCTCAATCAACAAGTAGTACAGCCTTATTGTGAAGGAACAGCTCTGAGTCTCTGTTTATTGTCCTCACATAATACGATTGAAGTCCTTTCCATCAATCAACAACATCTCATCCAGTCGCAAGGCCAGCTGAGCTTGTCTGCCTGCACAATTAATAGCAAAAATAAAACGCTGCCGAGTCTAATCCAAGCAAACCAAATAGCCCAACAAGTAAAGGCCGCTTTTCCCGGTTTATTTGGCTTTATTGGCATTGATCTCATCCATAATGACAATGGCTTATATATCGTCGATATCAATCCACGGTTAACCACAAGTTATATCGCTCTCCGTACCGCTTTAAACCTTAACCCTATGCAGCGTTTATTTGACATAATAGAGCACAAAAAAACAGCCTTATCACCAATAACCCAACGGAAAACCATCAAACTCACGCTATGACACAACCTATTATCACAGGCTGGGACATTGGCGGTGCTCACCTCAAAGTGGCCCAGTGCACACAACAAGGCGAGCTACGCCAAGTTGTCGAAATCCCCTGCCCGCTTTGGCAAGGCATCGAACAGTTGCAAAAGGCCGTTAAAACAGCCCAAGTAAAACTCCTCCAACCTACCCAGTTCAACGTCATCACAATGACCGGAGAGCTCGTCGACATTTTCCCTGACCGGCAATCAGGCGTCACCGAAATTTTAGATTGCATCCACCTCTTTTTATCTGAAGAGTGCTGTCATATTTATGCAGGTGATCTAGGATGGCTAACGCCTCGCCAAGCTAAAAATCAATGGCAGCAAGTCGCATCGCGTAATTGGCAAGCCAGTGTAACGTTCGCTGCTGGGCAGGTGGAGCAAGGGGTTTTCATTGATGTCGGCAGTACCACCAGCGATATCATTGCCATCGACAATCACCAAGCCCAACCAAAAGCCTTTAACGACTTCGAACGTCAAGCCATCAGCGAGCTACATTATGCTGGCGCTATCAGAACACCGCTTATCGCAATTGCTCATACCGTCCCTTTCGACAATAAAACCATTCGGCTTGCCGCAGAACTCTTCGCCACCAGCGGCGATTGTTGGGTCATACTTGATCAACTTGACCCCACTACAATTCAAGACAACACCGCCGATAATCAATCATGGCAAAAACCCGACTGCATACGCCGTCTTGCCCGTTTATTAGGGACTGACGCCCACACGTTTCCTGAACAGCAATGGCATCAGCTAGCACAGTGGCTTGCCGAACAGCAAATAATGCAACTACAGCAAGCCTGCCAAACCGTCTCAGCAAACCACCCCGCCATCCCAAAATCTGCACCTATTATCGGCGCAGGCATTGGCCGTTTTATTGCTCAAGAGTGTGCAAAACGACTTGGTAAAGACTATATTGATTTCAGTCGCCTAACAGAGCCAAGCTCATCCCAAGCTGCCGATCATGCACCTGCTGCTGCAATTGCCCTTCTAGCCAGCCAGCAGTTATCGTAAAATACCCACATGTCAAAAAATCATCCCCTCCTTTGTGATCCCTTACCTTATCAAGCTGATTCCAGCTATTACTTTGAACGGATTCGCCACTTACCTTGGCCAGTCTTTTTCGACAGCACACGTAATACCACACAGGATAACCGCTACGACATTATTGCTGCTGCGCCTTTTAAGACACTCACAACCACTGGGTCGCAAACTAAAATAGCAACACAGACGACCACCGACACCATCGATGGCGATCCGTTTCGAATTTTACAACAACAGTTAGAACAGTACCCTCGTCAAACAGCCACTAGCCTGCCTTTTTGTGGCGGTGCCATTGGCCTATTCAACTATGACCTCGGCAGACAAATAGAGCAGCTACCCAATATTGCCATCGATAATGAAGCCTCACCGGAGTTGCTCGTCGGCCTATATGATTGGGCCATCATCACCGACCATCATCTAAAGCAATGCTTTTTAGCCAGTTTCAAGCTCGACACCGCAACAGAACAACAATGGGATAAATTGCTCGCATTACTTAACAGCGAGCAGACTACAATCCCACAAACCATGACCGTCTCAGGCAAGTTAACAAGCCAACTTGAAACAGAACAATACAAAACAGCCTTCAACAAAATAAAACATTACATCCGTGAAGGAGATTGCTATCAAGTCAACTTAGCCAAACGATTTGAAATCACAGCCAAAGGCGACCCTTGGCACGCATACACATTATTACGCCAACAAAATGCGGCGCCCTTTTCTAGCTTTTTCAGCACCCCCCACCTCAGCATCATGAGCTCATCGCCAGAACGCTTATTAAAGCTGAATCAAGGTCATGTCGAAACCAAGCCCATTAAGGGCACCAGACCAAGAGATATAGATAACCCAGAACGAGACATCGCTTTGGCAAGTGAACTACAAAACAGCATCAAAGACCGAGCTGAAAACCTGATGATCGTCGACTTACTTCGAAATGATCTCGGTAAAGTCTGTCAGCCCGGCTCAATTGCTGTCCCAAAACCCTTTGCACTGGAATCTTTCGCTACCGTCCACCACCTCGTTAGTACGATTACAGGAAAACTGGCAGACGATGAAAGCGCTGTCTCATTACTACGCGCTTGTTTTCCTGGCGGCTCAATAACGGGCGCGCCTAAACTGCGCGCAATGGAAATCATTGAAGAGCTTGAACCCGATAGACGCGGCGCTTATTGTGGCAGCATGGCTTATATCGGTTTTGACGGTAATATGGATAGTAATATTCTGATTCGCACCCTTGTCTACAATAATAACCGCCTACGGTTTTGGGCTGGCGGCGGCATTGTCGCAGATTCTGATGTCGAACAAGAATATCAAGAAGTTCACGATAAAGCGGCAGCGATACTGAACGTCATCGAACAACTACGCACATGATCATCGTTAAGGTTGGCGGAAGTCTGTTTGGCAGTCCTTTATTACAACATTGGTTAGATACCTTAAGCCAACTATCCCAACATGAAGCCATTATTATCGTACCCGGCGGTGGCCCTTTTGCCGATCAAGTACGTATGGCACAACAGCAACATCAATTTGACGACCAACATGCTCACCATATGGCCTTACTTGCCATGTCACAATTTGGCTTAATGCTACTGGGCCTCAACCAACAAGCAAAACCATTCTATTATCCGGTAGAACAGTCAAAAATCACCTTACCTAACTTATCTGTTTGGTTACCTGACAAGCGGCTCTTAACAGATCCGCAACTCGCTCAAAACTGGGATACCACATCTGATAGCCTTGCATTATGGCTAGCCCAACAGCTCAATCCTAATAAGCTCTCACTGCTAAAACATCAATCTCAACCACAATCTTCAATTCATCAGCTGATAAGCCAGGGTCTGCTAGATAAAGCCTTCTCAACTCAATATGCCCAAGGCGCAGTAGTAATAGAGGTCTTTGATGTTAATCAAAACGCCGGGTTTTGCTTGACCCAACCTAAACATCCTTTGATGCCATGAATGAATTAGACGCGGTAATCAAAAGACTTCGCCATCTTAGCGAATATAAAGTTGCTGATGTCTTGCAAGAAATGCCACTCACCATCACTGAGCAAGGTAATAGCAGCCAAGCCATCGCCAACCAAGTACGCACCCTATTGTCTGAAGGAAAAATGCACCAAAATAGTCATTGGGCAGCCCATATGACGGCAGCGGTTCCAACGGAAAGTATCGTGGGACAACTGCTATCAAATCACCACAACGGTAATTTACTCTCTCCGGAGTTATACCCCACTTTAAACAAAATCAAACAACAAACACTAGATTGGCTTTGTCAACTGTTCGAACAAAGCCATGGTCACTTCACCTCAGGCGCCAGTTACGGCAACTTAGAGGCCCTTTGGCAAGCGAAGCAACAATACCCTAGGCGCGACACCGTCTTTGCCGCTGAAACAGCCCACTATTCAATTGATAAAGCCTGCCAAATTCTAGGCCTGAAATTACAAACTATTGCCACTGACGATGAGGATAAAATCGCTTTAGAGCCATTAAGAAAAGCCTGTGAAATAACAGCGCCGCTCGCAATCATTGCCACAGCAGGCACCTCAGCAAGCGGCGCCTTTGATCCCCTCGACGACTGCATACAAATAGCACAAGAGTTCGACGCCTGGTGCCATATTGATGCCGCATGGGGTGGGTATTTAAAATTACTGCCTGAACGTAATGCCATCTTTGGTCAAAGGCTTTCGCAAGCAAATTCGCTTTGTTTTGATCCACACAAAGCCTGGGCACAGCCCAAGCCTTCTAGTGTCCTATTATATAATCAACCCGCCGGCCCAATGATGTCCTTTGAAGCCGATTACCTACAACACCAACCTGACAGCAGATTGTCAGGTTCACAAGGGGGAGAGGCCTTTCTGCCACTATGGCTTACACTTGTCTCATCAGGCATTAACAGTCTACGCCGCGACAGCCAGCATGCCTTAGAACAAGCGCAATGCTTTACGACATTTCTAACGGAACAAACAAACCGGCCCATTTATAGCTCGCCAAGTGGTATCGTGTGTTTTGAAACAGAAAAAGATTTACAGAGGCTCGTTCAACAAGGCGTTTTATCAACAGCCAAAAGGAGAAATAAACCGGTTTATCGTGCGGTTTTTATTGGCAGCCACGTAAAAGCCAAAGCGCTTATTGAGAAATTACAGCCTTATCTCTAATTTGTTGTTGGACACTATCAAAACGGCGTAACCAAGAAGGCAATGTATTCAATGGCGCTGGCCAGCCCTCACTGGCTTTCAAAGCCGCTTGTTTATTTTTAAATGAGCCATACACCAAAACATACCACACCTGACCATTCCGCATACTTTCAAAGACCGCGACATCCCCCACCAAGGCATATTGTTCAATAAACTCATGTACTTCATCCCGATCCCATGAGCCCATCAACTGAAAAGTATAATGACTTGCAGTTTGCGCCATCACCCAATCTTTTTGCAAAAAGTCAAAAACCGTAGGACTAGTCTCTACAGGAGTAACAACCGCAACCGGCCGCTGCGCTTTCTCAACCGGCACCGGAACTAGCATCGATTCAGCCGCCTCCGCCTCTAATTCATTGCTCTCTGGCAGCTCGGCAAGCAAATCAGCCAGTTCATCGCGTTCAGCTTGCTCTTCTGTGATAACAAGGGGCAAATCAGCTTCTTCTTCAATCACCACCGTTGTGTCATCTATAGCATGATTATCGGACTCAGCTGTCAGCCAACCATTAACCGTATCTTGAAACAGTAACAACAACAGCAAAGCCACAATGACAATGCTTAATCCAGCCCAGCGCATCGTCATTTTTGCCAGCCAATTATCAAACACGGCCAACGTTGGTTTTACCGGTTTAACGCCCAATAACTGCTGGTGGGCTAATTGATTTATCCGATCTGGACTGCCCATCGATTGCTGATAAATACGTTTCAAATCTTTATCAAAAAAAGGACTATCGCCACGAAAACCAACGCCATTAAGACGATGCATCAAATAAGACGATAATTCATTTTCAGATATAGCCGGCAACGTGACAACTTGCAGCCTGTTTTGTGCTGTTCCGGGTAAAACAAAAGGCTGGCTCGATGCAATCACTGCTTGTAATAAAAACCCCTGTTCTCCCTGCCACTCTATCCATGTTGCAAGCTCAGTTCGCAATGCCACCGCCAACTGATCAGCATTATCAACCAACATCACAGGCGTGATACTCAGCTGTCTTAATTGCTGTAGTCTGGTTTTAAAGACCACTAAAGGATCCTCTGCAGTGTCGATATCATGACTATTAACGCCCAAACCAATAAGGCATTGGCCCAATATCGCGGGTAGCTCTGTATGCAATGCGCCATCAACAAAACACAAACGGATCTCATCTCCCGTGCGTTGTTGCAATTGTGTTAATAACGCTGATTTACCATAACCTTGCTCGGCCACTAAATTGGCGATTTTATTGCTGGCACGGACAAGGTGTAACAGCAAATTTAAACGATGACCGGCCTGACCGCCAGCATAAAAAAGTGCAGGCTCAATAAGTGGATTAAAGGGTGCAGCGCTTAACGCTAGCTTCGCAACGTAAGCAGGCTCACTCGCTGGTGTGACTAATTCACTCATCTCGTCATTACGCCTTTCTTAATGTTCGAAATGTGCCAAAGT
>CAJQOM010000008.1 GCA_905479985.1 uncultured Gammaproteobacteria bacterium
CATTCGTATTTTCATTAGAACCCCGTTGCCAAGGGCTGCTTGGATCACAAAAGTACACATCAATATCCGTTTCCAACGTAAACCGTTTGTGGGCTGCCATCTCTTTTCCTCTATCCCATGTTAAGGATTTATAGAGCTCTCGCGGTAACTTATGAGCCTGTTTTATCAACGCATTAATGACACTCTTCGTATCTTTCCCCTCAAGTTTGGCCAGCATCACATAACGTGAATGACGCTCAACCAATGTGGCGATGTGACTGTTGTTTGACCCTGAAATTAAATCACCTTCCCAGTGACCTGGTACTGCACGATCTTCAACTGATGCAGGTCTTTCGCTTATTGATACCGTGTCAGTAATTCTGCCGTGATTATCTCTTTTCTGTGTGTGATGACGTGAACGACGCATACTGCGAGTGCGTCTCAAATACTGTAGTAACTCTTTCTTCAAGGCGCCACGGGCCTGAATATAAAGGCTACGGTAGATAGTTTCGTGTGACACTTGTGCATTCTCCTTATCCGGTTGAGTACGCTTAAGCCATCCAGCAATTTGTGTGGGTGACCACGCCAGCTGAAGCTTTCTTGCCACAATACGGGCTAATGATAAGTTATCTACCAGCTTACAGACTTTCGGGCGATGTGCTCGGTCCCAAGCCGCCTGTTCTGCTTGATTTGCACGATACTCTTTCCGACCACCATTGCGCTTGAACTCACGACAAATAGTAGAGGGAGAACGGCCGAGAACAGTGGCAATTGTTCGGATTGAATACCCTGCAACGACTGCCCGTGATATTTCTTCACGCTCGGCTAAAGTCAGAGCCAATCTTGAGCGACTTCGTTGAATCGGCCGTATCCCTCCCGTCTCTGCCAAGATACGTTGTACTGAGGAATGGTGACGATCAAATAGCTGAGAAATCTGCTGGAGAGAGTCACCTTTCTGCCATCGATCCCACATCAGGGCTTTCTGAGTTTCCGTGTAATAAATCCGAGGTCTTTGTTTCATTTGCAACACTCCTTTTACTTACGTAAATCTTATAGTGTTGCGTCGACCGGTTGAACTCACAACCCACAGCAGACATTGATTAATTCTTGATAAAAACACAATTAACTAAATAACAAGGACTCAAAATGATTTTTGAAGTGACTTCTTTAATACTTATTATGAAGCCACAAGCTTCATAAAATGCAGAGTTATGTATAAAAAGAAACCCACCTCTGCTGCAATTAGCTTAATGCTTTATCAGCCTAGTGCTTGGGCATGTATGGTAGCTGATGGTAGTTATGAAAAAGCAGATAGTTATTTATGGGTTAGTGTGCTTTTAGTTTGTCTCGGTTTGCTTATTTATCTAGTTAGCGCGCCGTCTAAATGGAAGCTTGCATTATCAATTTTATCGATTGTTCTTGTCGTGCCTGTAACGATGTACGTTGTAAACTCTCGAATATGTTGTGACTGCGGGCATGGGGAATTACTGTGGTCCCAATTTATTTTTGGCGGTTCAGTATTGATATTAATTTTATCTATAATGTCTAGGTTATGGCTGCATCGTGCAAAAACATAACAATTTTTGAAGTATCGTTCCGGTCAAATGATCAATAGGGTCCGAGTTAATTCATAATTCGCTGCCGCGAGGGCGTTCATTTATTTTGCGTGGCCAAAATAAACAGAACCAAACAAAAGGCCAGCCCATGCTTGCCCTACGGGTTCCCTCGCTTTTCAATCTATTTGAGATACGACGAAAACTCGCTACGCTCAGACACTCGTCGCATTGATCTCAAATAGCTTTTCAAAGCTCGGCTTTGCATAAGGGCACTGTGTCTAGTTATTCCAGATCACCGTGAAGTTTCTCGGATCCCCATTTTGTACTGACGAATTATCTTTTGATCTCAGGTAAAAAGGCGACCAGTGTCTGAGCGTAGCGGGTTTTGGTCGCCTGCCTGAGATAAGAAGATGATGAGTGAAGCCGTAGGCCAGTACAAGGGGTGGCCTAGGATTGTTAAGGAAATGGCCATGCATTTCCTTAACTCGACCTTAGTCGAAATAAGCTTAAAAAGTCAGCGACTTTGATTAATACCTTTGCCGCGGGACGTTCATTTATTTTGCGTGGCCAAAATAAACAGAACCAAACAAAAAGGCAGCCCATACTTGTCGATATGCTCAAACAACCGTCATACTCTTCCAAATAGCTCTGCGATGCTCGGCTTGGTATTAGGGCGGTTGGGATTTATTCACAGTTTAGGGTGTTTTCCGTAGATTTAAGGCGAAAGAAAATAATCTACAGTTGCCTTTTGAAATTAATGGGGAAGGAATGATATGAGTGAAGAAGAGAACACAGAAAATAGGAGAAAATATGACTTTTGCTGAATTAGTGACGCTTTCAACAGAAATTCATACCCAAATTTACGAGCACTGGAGTATGTTTATTAGTTTTCATTTGGCTTTGTTAGGAGGTTTATTTGCCTTTGATCTGAATGTAAGAACGAGTTTTAAGTGGGGTTTTTTACTATTTTATTTACTTTTCGCAGGGGTGAATTTTTTTATCAGTCTTAATTTACTGAATCAGGTAGATGCCATTACCCATGATATTCAAGCATTAGCTGGCGATAACGTAACTTATTTAGAAACATATTTATTACGCGATAAGCTGCAATTAGCTCAACCCGTTCTTATTGTTGCTCACTTTATATCTGGTTTAATGGTGCTAATCGGTGTATTTATTCCAAGTAAAAAATTAGTATAAAAAAGAATAAATTCCTGAGAGGATGGATGGGAATTATTCACAGTTTAGGATATTTTCCCGGATCCCCATGTTGTACTGACGGAGCTATGTAGCCAAATTAGATAAAAAGGGGATCAGTGTTTGAGCGTAGCGAGTTTTAGCCGACTGCCTGAGATAAATAGATAATTCGTGAAGCCGTAGGCCAGTACAAGGGGTGGCCTAGGATTGTTAAGGAAATGGCCACGCATTTCCTTAACTCGACCTTAGTCGAAATAAAGCTATTAAAGAATTGATAACCTAAATACTGTTTTCAGCTACCTTATTATAAATAACCGGCATTTGCCCTTTCCATTGCTCCCATAAAGAATCATCAGTCACTAACTCAGCCATAAAACACCCAACATTAATACGACTAGTCTGCCCAGCATCAAAAATAGCACTCCGCGTTGGAGAAGGGTGAAGCTCATAATCACTCACATCATCCAAATCAATCAAACCATCAGGCCGAACAGCTGCCCACTCGATACATTTATGATTTTGTCCTATTTCAGTTCGTAAAAAATCAGCCGCTTGTTCATTATCAACATGTGGTGGTAGCAATAAACGCAGTAAGCCAATGACTAAATGTTGAGCAAATGAAATAGGTTCAACCAAGTCCCGATTGCGGTTACCGGTGGTATTCATTAAGACGAGCTTAATAGGCTGAGCCGGGTTGTTAGCTTCAATCGCTTGGCATAAATGTCGTACAGACTCGGTAACGAGTCGTCGAGGCTGACCATAAATACCTTTAAACGATAATGTATGGCCCAAGCAGGACAGAACGGCATGACAATCAATCAGATGGTTTTGTAGCTCTTTAATGCTCATTTCGGAGATATTGCCAACAATTAGCGACAAGTTAGTATGATCCCTGATGTCTTGTGGTAATCGACCTGTTGTCCGAATAACCGCTTTAACGTGTTCACCTCGATCGAGTAACTGAGCCAGAAGGTGCGCTCCGGTTGCACCGCTCGCACCTACAACTAGAACTGACATTTAAACTCCCATTAATGTTGAAATAACAGAGACATAGAAAAAGTACGTTTTTTAGCTTTTATCGTCATGGTACACTTTAACCATATATTATAATTAGGCTTGGCGTCGACTTTGAACCCCCGTATCCATTATTATTTTCGTTCAGCAAAGAACATTTCTCATTCCATCCTTAAATCACGGTTCTGGGCAGTACATTCGCCGCAAATCCAGCCCGGTGTAACGGTCGAAAATGATTTCTTTGGTATCAATATCGCACCGGCTGCCGATCCGCTAGTCGACGACTTTATCATCGAACGGTGTCAAGAGTTAGGTCTACAACATGTTCGAATGAATTTCACTTATGATTCATTAGACGGCCATGCAGAGAGACTGTTACAAAAGGTTATCGCAGCGGACTTTAAAGTCTTATTGGATTTAATCCCACCTTTTGAAGATGCCAAAACCTTTACGATGGCAGCACAACAACGTTGGGTTGATTTCTTAAATACCATCGCTGAGAAATATGGCGATAAAGTGATGTGTATTGAGATTGGTTCAACACCGAACCGAGGCCGTTGGTCTGGGTTTGAGCCCGCGGATTATTTGATTGCATGGCGTATTGCGAATGAGCAATTAAAACCGCTTGGCATCACATTAGCTGGGCCAAATGTCTCTGACTTTGAACCGTTGTGCAGTATTCAATTGCTGAGTGAAATGCAATTACAAGGTAATGCACCGGATATTTATACCAATAATTTATTTGTAGAGCGGGTCATTCAACCCGAAGCGTTTGATCATCGTGTATTAGGCAAGGCGATGACCAAAGTTATGAAGCTCAACTTGGTCAAAAAAGCCCGGGTTTTGAAAGCGATTGGTCATGATTATGGTGTCGATAACATCATTTGTACCTATAAATGCTGGTCAAGCAAGCGCTTACGTCGTTGGTCGGTGACGCCAGAACGTAAAAAGTCAGATTACTTGATTCGCTATTTGGTCATTGCAGCCACAACGGGCGCATTAGGCAAGGTTTATTGGGGCCCATTGATTTGTAGTCGAGATGGCTTGATCAATGATGGCTCAACAGGTTATCCCGTCATTGATAATGTGACATTTTATAAACAAATTCGCGGTGATATATCGGACTTTGAAATCCGTGAAGCCTTTTATGCCTATGCCAATATTATTAAATTACTGTCGGGGGCGACGTGCATTCAAGCGGTGAATGCAGACAAAGGGCTCCATCATTTCATTTTTGATACCAAAGAAGGCAAGCAACTCCATATTGCGTGGACGACGGATCGAGGCTGTATTGATGCCGAACGACTCTATACGCGGGCACAATTAGATGGAAGCCAAGCAGTTGATGCCTTGGGTGAAGTAATAGAAGACGAAATACTGAGCATCACTGAACGTCCGATCTTTCTCCAATTTGATCAGCCTGAATCATTAAAACTAAATGACCAGGAAATGGCTGAGATTGAGCCGCAATCCCAGGGTGCGGTATTCGGCATAATGGATAAAGTGAGGTTTATCTCATGGGCAGAAGGCAAGTGGCGTGGTGCTGTAGCAGCAAAACCGGGAGAAGATGCCGGAGCAAAGGCGCAAGCCTTATTGCCAGATCAATTGCTAAGCGCGACCCAACTGTCCGTTCACAGAGATCAGCGTAATAAAGTTTGGAGTATTCAGCACCCATTAGATCAAAATGACACCATTGTTGTAAAAGAAAACCGAGCGCAAGGGATTAAGAAATTTACTTACCGCTTTAAAGCAAGCAAAGGCCAGCGGCATTGGGATAATGCGTGGGAGATGTTGCGCCGCGGTGTTAAAAGCCCCACCCCAATTGCTTATTTCGAACAAACAGAAAACACCGGTATCACCCATAATTATTATGTCTGTGAATATGTTGATGCGGCTTTTTCTGTACGCCAAGCCTTTACAGCATTTGGAGAAGGGCAAGAGAGTTTCAAAGGCTTTAGCAAAGAAAAAATTATCAAAGCGGTAGCAGATTTCAGTTGCAATATGCACGATGAGAAAATCATTCATCATGATCTGACTGGCGGTAATTTATTAGTCACAACCGAAAATGATGAGATTAATATCACAGCCATTGATATCGGTAGAGCGTCGATTAACATGAAGGACGGGGTCACTGAGCGCCAACGGTTACTTGACTTAATGCGCTGCTGTTATAAATTAAACTGGCCGAATCGTGAATTGTTTATGGATTATTACTTTGTGGCGTATGGCGGGAAGTTTTCTCACCGTTGGAAAACATCGCTCAGCTATTATGATTGGAAATTAAGAACTAAGAAAAAGTTAAAACGAATTTTAAAAGGTAAGTGGAAAAAAGCGAAATAGCCTTACGCTAAAGCCTGAATCATTTTTTGAACATTATCACGTAAATGCAACGGTGTGATGGTACCAACAATCACACTGGCGACGGCAGGATTTTGATAAATAAAATCAAAGTTGGCTTGGACAGGATCAGTATCGCTACTTGACTCAGTTAAGTGGCCACTGCCTAGGGCCTTTTTAATAAAAATTGCCTTATTTGAAATGGCAGCGTGTTCAATGACGGCCTGTTCATCTCGGTAGGCAAGGTTATGCATCACCATGGCTATGTCAGCCTGTTGCAGCGTCAATAAACCGCCTTCAACCGTTTTAGTCGACATACCAGTGGCACGTACGAGGCCTTGTTGTTTTAAGTCATTTAAAACGTCTAAAACACCATATTGCTCGATAATGGTTTTATCCTGACCATCAGAATGAATGAGCACGATATCTAACACATCACGTTTGAGGTTTTTTAAACTGGTTTCAACACTGTGTTGAATAAATTCAGGTGTAAAGTTGTATGCTGAACCAGCCGTATCAGGGTTAAATGTTTCGCCCACTTTAGTGGCAATAACCCAGTCTTTATTAAGTTTAGGCAACAGTTCCCCCAAACGTTGTTCGCTATTGCCATAGGCAGGTGCGGTATCCAATAAATTGATGCCTAAATCCCAAGCTTGTTCCAGTAAAGTGAGTGCCTGCTTGTCATCTGGGATTTTAAAGGCAGCAGGATATTTGACGCCAGTATTTCGTCCTAATTTAACGGTACCCAGCCCTAGCGGCGAAACAGACAAGCCTGTTTCGGCAATAGTATAACGTTGCGCTAAATAAGGACTCATTGAAAAGCGTGATCCCAAAGCGGTTGACCAAAGGGTGCGGGTGTTAACAAGACTTGATCAGCATGCGGTTGTTTTCTCAACCCTTGGTTTTGCAATTGAGTAATGACTTTATCGGCTAAATCTGGTGCCAAAGCCAATTTTGTTGGCCAAGCAATATGGACGTTTTCTCTCGATTTAACGAAGGCCGTATCGGGACGGGTCAGGTTGGATTGTTTTGGTTCAGCTCGGTCAACAGCGTGCACAGCCCATTCCAGTTCGGGTAATGGATACCAAGGCATGATCTCGGACAATAAAGCACGAGCTTCTACTATCAATATATCAATAGATTTTCCAACCCCATTCTCGGCAATATTGCCGCCAATATACCAAACGATATTGTCATTTTTATCTGCGTGGCTGGTGATCGTCGCAATCGGTTTAGAGCCAGAGCCAAGGCTATGAGCGTAAATAGCTGGCAAAGTTTGCTTAGGATCTTTTGATTTACACAACACCATTTGCAGTGGTCGCCGTTGCATGGCTGGCTTTTTAATATTGAGCGAATTTAACAGCGCCTCATTACCTTCACCAGCTGTAAGCACAAAATGTTGGGCTTTGATGGTGACATCGCCTATTTGCATAGCGGTAACGTGTTTGCCATCTTGTTGCCATGACACGGGTTGTTCTGGCGGGCAATGCAAAATGCGATCTCGATAGGGCTTTGCCAAACTTTTTAATACGGACGTCACTTCTAAAACGGGTTCATCAAGCTGATAGAGCACGCCTTTAAAGCCGACATGTTGAAACAATGGCGGACGAGCTGAATCAGAAACAGGCTGCATACGACTTGCGAGGGCTTTACTGGCAAAAAAAGACAACATTTTTGAAGAAAGTTGCTCTTTTGACCACATCAATTGGTGACTGGCCAAGACTTTAACTGAGCTTAAATCGACGTCACCTTGTCCATCGAGGCAAGACTGCCAACGGGCAGGCATATCACCAATGGCTTGCGTCGCTTTAGATAAAATGCCATTTAGAGCATATTTAGCGCCGCCATGAATGATGCCTTGCGAACTCAAGGTTTGGGCATTACCAATGGCTTTGTTTTCCAGTAAAAGCGCATGAAAACCCATTTTATTCAGACGGTGGTGTAACCATAGGCCAGCAATACCAGCACCAATGATCACGACATCTGTTGAAAGCGTGTCAGTCATAACGGAGGTTTAATTGGTTTCGAGTTGAAGATCTAGTGCTTCACAGAGCCAATGGCCGATAATAATATGACCTTCCTGTACGCGTGCTGTTTCTTGCGAAGGTACTTGGATACAGCTATCAGCCTGCGCCAATAATTGACCGCCGGATTGTCCGGTAAAAGCACACGTCCAACAACCTGCTTCCTTAGCGACTTTAAAGCCATTAATGACATTATCGCTATTGCCGGATGTTGATAGACCAATCGCAATATCTCCGGGTTTGGCTAAGGCTTCAATTTGGCGATCGAAGATAGTACTAAAGTCGAAATCATTGCCATGGGCGGTGAGGATAGAAGTATCTGTCGTTAAGGCAATCGCAGCATAGGGCTTGCGGTGTTCTTTATAACGCACAACAAATTCGGCTGCCAGATGTTGGGCATCTGAGGCACTGCCGCCATTACCGAAAAAAAGCACTTTATTGCCTTTGGCTAAAGCTTGACTCACTTGCGACACTAAAGCGTCAATTTGGGGCGTTAAGGCAAATAAGCCTTCGACCATCGTTTGGTGGCGAATAACGGTAGCTTTAAATGACACGGTTTACCTCTTTATGCTGGTCAGATGGTATTATTTGGTGCTGAATAATGATTATACAATATAAGTTATCGCCCAAGCCCGCGCTATCAAAATTTAAAAGAACAGAGGCATTACCCTTAAAAATGACGTTATCGGATATCTACCTTAGATTAGAGCTAGGCAAGCTATGGCGTGGCCGAGATGTTTTCGCGACAGTAGAGCAGCTTGAAGGTGAGGTTTTTCGGCATAAAGAAGGCCGAAGAACCTTACGGTTTCAATTAGCAGGAAAAAGTTACTTTCTCAAATACCACCGCGGTATTGGCTGGTTAGAAATCATTAAAAACCTCTTGCAATTGAGAGCGCCGATTATCAGTGCAAAAAATGAGTGGCAAGCTGTCAAGTTTTTAGAAAAACACGGCATCGAAACCATGACGTTAGCGGGTTATGGCGAAAAAGGCTTAAACCCGGCAGCCAAACAATCTTTTGTGATTACGGATGATTTAAGCGATACCGTCGATTTAGAATTACTGGGTGAGCAATGGCATGATCGACCACCAACATTTGCGGCCAAAAAAGCCTTAATCGAAAAACTGGCGAGCATCAGCAAAAACATGCACGAGAACGGCATGAATCATCGTGATTTTTATCTTGTCCATTTTTTACTGGATAAAAGTTTTGTTGAACACAATACATTCACCCCTGACACACCACTATTCTTAATTGATTTACACCGGGCATTAATCAACGAAGGAAAGCCGGTTAAACCGCGCTGGTTAATTAAGGATATCGGCAGTCTCTATTTTTCAGCGATGGATGTGCCGTTAACACGGCGCGATATTTTCCGGTTTATGAAAATTTATTCTGGCAAGTCACTACGCGACACACTGTCATCACATGGTTTGTTTTGGAAAAAAGTCAGGCAACGGGCATTAACATTACGTAATGCAGATAATGCCGTTGTCATCGAGAGTTTAAATCCAATCCACAGCTTTTTAAAAGGCAAGACATTACCGATTCCATTCAAGATTGACATGGCAGGGCAATCCTATACCTGTACTAAAATCTTACGCTTGTTGCCGAAAAAGAGGCTGGTGGTCGAAGCCCAGTCTGAACAGCAGCATGCCGTCATTAAGCTATTTTCAGCAGCACAAAAAGGCCGCCGTGAAATAGATCGAGAACATGATGGTCACCGCATAGCCAAGGGAGCAGGCGTTAACCTACCTGAGCTATTATTTGCAGCCGGCAATCAAACGGGCTGTCTGAGTATTGGCTACCAATATATTGAGAATGCTAGGACGCTGTTGTCTGTTTCAGCAGAACAAAGACAAGCGCAATTGCCGGCATTATTTGAGATCGTCGCTAAACTACATATTTATGGTGCTTATCAAAGTGACATTCACTTAGATAACTTTTTGCTGGCTGATAACAAGCTTTATCTCATCGATCTAGGGTCGGTAAAACAACAAGAGGTTGGACAGGGACTCAGCCCAAGAAAGAGCCTGCAAAACTTAGCCCATTTGGTATCTGAATTTAGTCCTGAAGAGCAAGCCACATTAACACCGCATATTGAACACTATTACCACCAACGTCGGAGTGTCTATAACGACACAGAGAAAGGTTATTTTGCCAAATATTGTAAAAAAGCGTGGCAACGAAGAAAGCGGAACTACCTGAAAAAGCAATTTAGAAATTGTACTATGACACGCTACCAGTCAAGCCTGTCACAGCAAAGTGCTTTTCGCAGTGATTTTTTAAAAGGCGAAACAGCAGATTTTATCAACAACATTGAGCAACTGATGGCAGCAGGCCAAGCCTTAAAAGAAGGCAATTCTGCTACCGTGGTTAAAGCAGAAATTGATGGTAAGCAGATTGTTATCAAGCGGTACAATATGAAAAGTACCGGACATTTTTTGCGTCGTTGCTTACGCCCAAGCCGGGCCGCGGTATCATGGCGTAATGCCAATCTATTAGAGTTTATAGGTCTGCCTACCACTAAACCATTGGGATTTATTGAACAAAGGCGGCTTGGATTACGCCATCAAGCCTATTTCATTACTGAATATACACCAGCAGAAGAGCTATCTGCTGCGTATGCTGAGCGTGAGCCGACAGAATCAGAATTAGAACAGCTTAAAACAATTTTTATGACGTTAGAACGTGAACAAATTAGCCACGGTGATCTAAAAGCCAGTAATTTTTTAGTTAACGCGCAAGGTGACATCTCACTGATTGATTTAGATGCTATGAATGGGGCACATCACTGCAGCCAGACTTTTAAGAAAGCATTCGAGGAAGATAAAAAAAGATTTATGGCTAATTGGCAAGATAACCAGTCACACCACTTTAGCTTTATAGAGCAACATCAGGGTTAATGTAGATGAAACTGGCTGTGTGTTTATATAAATTATTCCCGTTCGGCGGTTTAGCGCGAGATTGTGTTCGTATTTTAAGTTTATGCTATGCCAAAGGGGCACAGATTGATGTGTTCGTGATGGAGTGCGAAGGCGAGATACCGGAAGGCTTTAACGTCGAAGTGCTTAAGCCAAAAGGCCTCACAAATCACAGCAAAGTCGCTAACTACATTGAACAAGTTAAACCCAAAATAGCAAAGGGAAATTACGACTTAGTTATTGGTTTTAATAAAATGCCAGGGCTGGATCTCTATTACGCGGCTGATCCTTGTTATATCGATAAGGTAAAAAAACAGTCAAACTACCCCGTGATGAAATTTAGTGGTCGGGTAAAGTTCTATTGTAAAAACGAACGTGCGGTATTTGGAGCCGAGAGCCAAACTGTTGGCCTAATGATCTCTGATATAGAGCGTGATAAGTTTAAACAACATTACGAGACACCGGAACATCGTCTTGTGATGTTACCACCGGGTATTGATCCCAATCGGAAACGCAGTGATGACTGGCAAATTAGACGTGCTCGGTTTAGAACAGAGTTTCAAGTCAAAGATGACGATATTGTCATGTTAATGGTCGGCAGTGGTTTTAAGCGAAAAGGCGTTGATCGGGTTATTTTGGGCCTAGCTGCATTATCGCCACCGTTACGTGAGAAAACGAAGTTATTTGTCTTAGGTGAAGATACCATCCCAGTTTTCGAGCGTTTGGCTAAACAGCACGGTGTGGCCGAGCAAGTGACCTTTTTTGGCGGCCGAAGTGATGTGCCAGAGTTTTTGCTAGGCACGGATCTATTCTTACATCCAGCCAGAAAAGAGAATACCGGAACGGTTATTTTAGAAGCCTTAGTAGCTGGTTTACCCGCTTTTGTTTCCGGTGCATGTGGCTATGCTGGCCATATTGTAAAATCAGGTGCCGGCTTGGTATCATCAGAACCCTTTGACCAGCAGGCGTTTAATCAACAATTAGCGAGTATGCTGGATAAAGATAAGTTAAATCAATGGTCCGAACAAGCGTTGCTTTATGCTGACACCGAAGATTTGTATAGTATGCCTCAGAAAGTGGCTAGAATTATTGAGACAATGGTGAAAGTAAAATCATTGAATTATGAAAAGCAGGGAAAAGAATGAGTAAAACGGTTTTAGTAGCAGGTGGGGCGGGCTATATCGGCAGCCATATATGTATAGAGTTGCTTGATGCTGATTTCAAGATTATTGTGGTTGATAATTTATCGAATAGTGATAAAAAATCACTTGAACGGGTAACACAAATTTCTGGCAAACAATTTGAGTTTTATCAGATAGATTTGAGAGATGAAGGGGCATTAAATGACGTCTTCATAAACCATAAAATTGATGCTGTTATCCACTTAGCAGGCTTGAAAGCTGTTGGGGAGTCATGTGAACAGCCATTGATGTATTATCAAAATAACATCAATGCCAGCTTAGTTTTATTTGAACTGATGCAAAAGCACGGTGTGACGGATCTTGTCTTTAGTTCATCGGCAACAGTTTACGGCGATCCTGCTACTGTGCCCATCGATGAAAACTTCCCCTTAACGGCAACAAATCCCTATGGTCGGACTAAACTGATGATTGAGGAAATGTTAAAAGATATTGCGGCAGCAACGTCTTTTAATGTTGTATTACTACGTTATTTCAATCCTGCCGGGGCTCATGAAAGTGGCCTCATAGGCGAAGATCCTAATGGTATTCCAAACAATTTATTACCTTATGTATCTCAAGTCGCTATTGGTAAAAGAGACAAAGTATCAGTATTTGGCGGAGACTACGCTACTCCAGATGGGACGGGCGTAAGAGACTACATTCATGTTGTCGATTTAGCAAAAGGGCATGTTAAAGCATTACAAACGATGAAGCAGCCAAAAGATAATAAAGGAGTCTGCAAAGTTTATAACTTAGGTACTGGCCAAGGCTATAGTGTATTGGAAGCGATATCAGCATTTGAGCAAGCATGCGGACATGAAATTGCTTATGAAATAGTGGATAGGCGACCTGGCGATATCGCCGAATGTTATGCCGAGCCGACTTTAGCAAATCAAGAATTGGGCTGGCAAGCAGAGAAATCTATAAGTGACATGATGAAAGATGCCTGGCGCTGGCAAACACAAAACCCCAATGGTTACCAAGATGATTGAACTCAAGCCAGAAGCGATGGTTGGCAAGGGCTTACACCGAGAGTGTTATGTCCATCCTGATAATCCCAACCGTTGTATTAAGGTTGTTGTGTTGCGTGGCGAAGAAGAGACCCGTCGGGAACAAGCGTATTATAAGTTTCTACAAAAACGCCAGATTACCTGGGAAATGTTACCGCAGTTTTATGGGGTAGAGCCGACTTCAATCGGCCCCGGCGCCGTTTTTGATTTAGTTAGGGATGCCAATGGCGAAGTAGGAAAAACGTTTGAGTATTACTTCGAATCTGCCGACCTGACAGCACAAAATATAGAAGGCCTTATAAGCGCATTACAAGCGTTAAAAACCTATTTATTCAGTCAAAACATCATCACCATGTCAATTAAGCCGAAAAATATTATTTACCAAAGACAAGATGAACACACTGGAACTGCTGTTATTATCGATAATATTGGTAACTCAGATGCCATCCCGTTAGCGAGTTATTGCCGCACTTTTGGTAAGATCAAAATGACGCGAAAATGGCATAAGTTTATTGCCTTACTGCAAAAAGACTATCCTGAAAACAGTTTGTTACAAGCGCAATTAGCCAATAAGCTAGTCAAATAAAACGCTAAACGGCTCGGGGGATAGCTTTCAACCCCCGAGCTATTTAAGGTAAAGCATTTAGATTTTAGCGTAAGAGTCATGCTCTTCTGGCATTGTATAACCTGCTTGGTCATTGATTCTTGCCGCTATTTCACGTTCACCTTCAGTAGCGAAGTCTCTATCCCATGTAGCTAGTTTTTTCTTGTACACGGCATGCCACAATGGTGGAATTAACGCGATGGTGAACTCTGTAAAGTAACCCCAGCTTGGGTCAGGAGAACCAACAACATCTAATTCCCAGAAGTGGGTTTCACCACGATCATGGTGATCACCTTGACGACCAATTTCAATAAAGAACCAGCTTGTGAATAAGTTACTGTTATCCCATGAATGACGGTAATCAATAGGTTGGCCTTTTTCACGAATAAGACCGTAATGCTCCATATAGTTCAATGCTTCTAACTCAAAGTTAGAGATTGTCCAGACTAAGAACATAGCGGCAATACCAACGGCACCACCCACCCATGTGAATAGCACCATAGTAGGTAGGCTCATAAAGTAACCTCTGATCCACCGGTTTTCAAAGCTTAGGAAAGGCTTTTCTAGTTTCGCTAAACGTGTTTGCTCCATTTTGTACAGGAATTTAGATTGCCCCATATGAGACAACCAAAAATGTCTGTAAATAGAACGACCACGTGGTGAAGTAGCAGGATCATCTTCATGTGCTAACTCTAAATGATGGTTATAGACATGCGCATAACTAAAGTGAGAAGCACCGCTTAAGCCCATTATGAGACGAGAAATAACGAAGCTAAAACCTTTAGTATGAGCCAGTTCATGACCATAGATAATACCGATACCAGCAAAGATACCTGCTGAGATTGTGGCACCGACAAGTTCAACACCCGTGATACCCATTTGAATAGGAACCATGCCGAACATGACCGTTTCAAATAACGTTCCGTCGACATACTGCATAACACGCCATGCTAACGCTACTTGTAAGAAAACAAACACGGGCAACATCAGATACATGACAGCATTTTGTAGTGCTGGGATACCCATCGTATCACCGTTGTCATCAAAGCCAGCACCACGTGGATGAAATGGCATTGTTAGTGTATCGAGGAGAATGCCGACACCAAACAGTGCCACACCAACCCATACAAACATGCCGCCCATTATGATACTGACCAGCGTCACGATAATTAACAGCGGTGCCATCCAGTATCTAACATTAATTAAAATTTTCTTCATGGCAATACACCTCCTGAAAAAAACTATTTTTATGGTTATGTTAAAAAGACAGTGAGCAACACCTAAGTTTTTATGTGAGTAGGTATCGCACTACTTTGTAGTGCAAACCTAGTGGGTTTATCACCCATTTTCCTCAGTATTGCACCAAAGACGAACTCCCATAAAATGAGTTCTATTAATATAGAAATCTTTATTAGGAAATAGTTCCAGTATTTAATGTTGGACTGAGGGGTACTACAACGATCTACCGAAACCTTTCTAACTATGAGTAATGACCTATTTGGGTAAAACTAAAAGGGCTAGGAAAGGCTGAGGTGTGTTGGCTTACTGCAGGGAGGACATCCTATTCTTCCCATTTTGCAGTGTCTAATTTGAGTTTTTAGTCACTAATATATCTTCCATAACCAAATATTCCAGATCAGAGCCAAAAAACATATTCAAGGCATCAGTTGGACTACAGACCATGGGTTCGCCACGACGGTTCAGCGATGTATTCAGTACAACACCATTACCAGAGAGCTTTTCCATTTCCTGTAGTAAGGCGTAATAGCGAGGATTAGTGGCTTCAGTCACAATTTGGGCGCGCGCAGTGCCATCTTCATGAACTACTTCAGGTATGCGTGACTTCCATTCTTCCGCAACATCAAAAGTAAAAGTCATATAAGGGCTAGGATGTTCGGTTTGCAATATCTCAGATGCCACAGTATCCAATATACTTGGGCAGAATGGGCGCCAGCGCTCACGATATTTAATTTGAGCATTAATACGGTCAGCAACACCAGAATGATTAGGGCTACCTAAAATGCTGCGGTTTCCTAAAGCACGAGGGCCAAACTCCATTTTGCCTTGGAACCAAGAAACGGGATTACCATCATGAAGGATTTCAGCTGTTTGTTTGCAGACATCGTCTAGCTTAGTCCAGGTGACATCTTGCTCATGGGCATCACAAGCAGCGATGCATTCGTCGGTCGTATAGGATGGGCCTAAATAGACATGTTCCATTTTCTCGACAGGAACGCCCGCCATATGTGATGCATAACTGGCGGCACCAATAGCAGTACCTGCATCGCTTGCTGCAGGTTGAACAAACAGTTCTTTAACGCCATCCATCGCGATAATGCGTTGGTTAAGTTTGACATTGAGTGCGACGCCACCGGCAAAACACACTTTACCGGTTTCGCGAATAATATCGCCAAGATGGTACTCAATTAAGTGCAGCGCTGTTTTTTCTAATAAGTCTTGAATGCTGGCGGCATAATCAATATAAGGGTCATCAATTTCATCACCAGATCGCATAGGACCGAGCCATTCCAACAGTTTTTTGCTGAAGAAGTAACCCTTGCCATCCTTTTTATAGCGTCTTGCGCCTAAGGTGTTAACAAGCTCAGTATTCACTTTAAATTCGCCATCACCAAATTCAATGAGTTGAGAAAAGTCAAAACGTGTGGGATCGCCGTAAGGTGCCATCCCCATCACTTTGAACTCGCCATCAAGCATTTCAAAGCCAAGAAATTCCGTCAGCGCGCCGTACATGCCACCGAGCGAATCTGGATCATAAAACTCTTTAATTTTATGGATTTGACCATTCTCGCCATAGCCAAAAAAGGTCGTGGCATATTCACCTTTACCATCAATACCGATAATAGCCGTTTTTTCTTTAAAACCACTTAAATGATAAGCACTACTGGCATGGGCTAAATGATGCTCGACGGGCACAAATTTAACACGATCGGCACCAATACCCAGATCATCGAGTAACTTCATCACACTTTCATGATTGCGCTTATAGCGGCGGTTACCATTAAAGAGTGCTGTCAAACCGCGGTCAGGCGCGTACCAATAGCGTTTAGCGTAGTGCCAGCGGGCAGGAGATTCGAGACCAATTTCAGAATAGGGAAAAGCAACGATATCAATGTCTTTCGGCGTAATCCCGGCCTGTTTCATACAGAATTGCGTAGCATGATAAGCCATACGGCCTTTAGCATGTTTATCGCGAAGGAAGCGTTCTTCTTCGGCAGCGGCAATTAATTTTCCATCAATATAAAGTGCTGCTGAAGCATCGTGGTTTACAGCACCAGATAAGCCTAATACGATCATAGAAAGATTCTTTTAATATAAGTAATGTCAGTTAAAGTGGTGACAGTATAGCAAGGGATAAAACCTTGGGACTATTTTGATTTGCTCAGAACACGATCCTGAATTTGATACCAAAGCTTTTTAGATTTTGATGAAAGCCGAGACTCATTGACATAAGCCTTGAAGAAAGTGACCTGTTCTTTCGTCGTCCAGTCTAAGGTATGGCGCCGTAAAGTGCCCAAATCCCTAAGGATTGCCGTGTTTTTAAATAGGCGCCGTTTCGCCTTTTCCAAGTCAATGATTTTGATATCCCAGCTATCACCGACAGGCTTAGCAAAAATATGCTTAGGGTAAAGGCTATTATGCTGGAGGTGATGCTGATGCATTTGATTGAGCACCGTCGCGGTCGCTTTTAATAAAGCTTGTCGATCTGACCAGCTTTTAACTACCTTAGAAGAGGAAGTCGGTAGTAATACATCAAGGGGAAAATAGCCTTCAAGATCTTGAGTCGCAATAATCGCCTGACGGTTGCCATTATAAGATCGCGTGCCAAAATAGACTAACTCGAGCGTCGGAATTTGATAGCGGTGAAAAAGTTGGATGTTATCGTATTCTTTTTGAAAAGTAGCAATGCCTGAAATAGGGTGAAGCCAAGTACGACTCATGTGATTTTCTTGGCGCTTGATAAAAATAAAAACAGGTGTGTCGTTGAGTTGTTCGAGGGGTATTTTTATAACTCCACTCCAGCCACCACGTCGAATATTAGGTTCCTCGAACCAATCAGTTTTAAGGGACCAAAAAGCATTGAACTCTGATAAGTTATTTGCCTTTAATGTGAGTTCCCATCCGGTTAGAAATTGTCCAATCATTCTTAATGATGTTTTACTTTATAAATAGATGCACTATCATTAAGCTGCTCATTAGAGTTTGAGTGAATACGCTTGATAGGAAGTGCTTCCAGAAAAGTGATAAGCTCAGAGTTCCGCTCCTTTTCAACGACAAGAATGTAATCATAGTTACGATAGTCATTAGCTCTTTTTTCTGAACAAAAGCCGGAGGTATACGGGTTTTTATAAGCATGCTCACTAGTAAAGTCATTAGGCTCTAATATTGGTTTAACACAAAGGGTTATAGGTACTTTTTCTCTTTCAAAATAGTAGAAAGTAAATTCATCATCGGTTATTACTCGACTGTCAATCGGCAAGTTATGAGCAGCCCATAACGCGGTGTCTCGGATATAAGTTTTAGAGCTTGAAAGTGTAGCAGTATCGGCCACGCTGTAGAATAGCGCTAACCCAATTAAAGTTAAGGGCAATAATTTTCTATTTAACCAGAACTGTTCAATATTGTGACAAAATCGTGGAATGACGATTAATAAGAGCCCGATTAGGGCTAAGACGGCATAACGGCCTGAAACAAAATATTGTTTAAATAAGAAAATTGTTAAGATTAAAATATTGAGTGAGAAGAAATACAGCAGTAGTGATTGGTGGCGAGATGTAATAACGTTACCTAATCGAGTGGTAAGGTAAATAATAAGGTAACTTACTGAAAATAATTTCAAAACTTTATAAGTTAGCATTGCCAAGAGACCTGCGACAATCATAAGTGGTGCATAGTCTTTAGAGTACTTATTTAGGATATGAGTTTTTATAATTTCACTGTTAGTGATTAATTTTTCAACATATTCATTGAAATTAAGGTAGGTCGATGGTATTGAGGCAAGTTTGGCAAAAGCTGTGACTATATCTGTTTGGCTAAGCACAAATACAACGACTATTATTGAGCTAATGATCAATAAATAATAGGTTTGAAATAATTGTTTAAAGGCGGCAGGCAGCGGGTGGACGAAGAGTAAAAAAGCAGGCAGACCCAATAAAATAACACTACCTTCGATACGGAATAAAATTGCAACCAGCATCAAGGCCTGCCAGAGCGAAGCGGCGCAATAGGAAGGAGACTGTAGAAACTTCATAAATTGATACAATGCGAGACTACAAAAAGCCCAATACCCAACATCTCGGATAATAAAGTCGCGGTATTCATTAATGGGGGTAAAGCCAAGAATCAGTATCGAAGCAATAATAAGCTGGCGTTGCGAGGAAACAATTAAGCTACTGATTAGTACAAGGGCATCAGTGAGTAACAAGAATAAAATGCTATTAGTAACAAAGGCACTTGTTTCAATGGAAAAGGGGGTAATTTGAGATACCCAAGCCACAAGGATAGAAAATGCTGGCCAATCAAAAATAGTGCGGGTAGCTGCTAAACCACCGGACAAGTATGCTTCGACCATCTGAAGGTACATAACGCCATCACGATTAAGAATGTCGTCAAAATAAACCGCTTGAAGCGAGAGCAATAAGCTTACTAGAACAGTAAAAAGTCGAATGCGAGTGATATTTAGATTAGATAGTTGAATATCCATTTTAGTATTGGGTGTTCTGAGATTGAGAAATTTGAATGGATGTTAGCACATTCTTACTGCCTATACCCTGCATACAATTATGATGTTGTTCAGGGCAAGTTCGCTGAAAACAAGGGCCACATTCAACCTCTATTTGGAGGGTATGTGCATTATCAGACAATGGCGGTGTGAAGTTAGGTGAAGTTGGTCCATAAATAGCGACCAATGGTTTTTGCAATGCAGCGGCAATATGCATTAATCCTGAATCATTTGAAATGACGGCATCAGCTGTGGACAATAAGTCGATGGCATCTTGCAGTTGTGTTAGACCGCACAGGTTAATGAAGTTGTCAGCATGTCTATTATCGGTCTTGTTTTCTATTTCATCAGCGATGGTGTTATCAGCTTCAGAACCGAGCACGAGCACTTGCCAGCCTTCACCAATTAAAGTCGTTGTGACCTCAGCATAGGATTGAGCGGGCCATTGCTTAGCGGGTCCAAATTCAGCACCCGGACAGAGAATTAATCTTTTTTGTCCTGAGGCCAAAGCAGGCACGGCAAAACTAGCCGGATTTGCGACCATTTTCGGAATAGGGTAGCTCGGGGCAATCTGTGATTGTTCAGAGGGGCAAGCCAAGGAAACAAAACGCTGCACCATCATAGGTAAAGCGTCTTTGTCTAGCGTACGAATGTCATTCAACAAGCCGTAACGCGCTTCCCCTTTCCAGCCAGTCCGTACAGGAATATTGGCAAAGAATGGAATTAACGCCGATTTCCAAGAATTAGGTAACACAATAGCTTGGTCATATTGTGCAGCCTGAAGCTGCTTGCCCAGAGCTCGACGCATTTTAAAGCCAAAAACACCGTGGCTAATTGGCATTGGAATAGCTTCATTGACTTCAGGCATGCGGTCGAGCAACGGCTTAGTCCAAGCTAGTGCCAAGACATCAATAATCGAATTGGGATGTTCTGCTTTGAGCGCCATAAATAGCGACTGTGCCATGACCATATCGCCGATCCATGAAGGACCAATGATCAGTATTTTATAGGGCTTAACCGACATGCGCTTAATGCAAAGTACTATGTGTAATGAAAATAAACACAGTACCGGCAGCAATTAAGAGTACTTGTTGCAACGTTTCAGAGGGTTTAACTTTATTGTGTAAGCCTGGAATTAAATCAGCGACAGCGATATAAATAAAGCTAGAGGCTGCGATAATGAGAATATAAGGCAAGACATGCTGCATATCACTGAGAGCAAAATAAGCTAATAAGGCACCGACAACGGTGCCGAGACTAGCCAAGATATTGTAAAAGAGTGCTTTTTTACGGTTAAAGCCGCTGTGAAGTAAGATAACAAAGTCACCCAGCTCTTGAGGGATTTCATGAGCGGCAATGGCCAATGCCGTCACAATACCCAAGTGAATATCGGTCATAAAAGCAGCAGCAATGAGAATACCGTCGACAAAATTATGGATCGTATCGCCGATTAAGATTAAGGTGCCCGCGGCTTGTTTGCGATTGTTCGTATGCTGAGGATTATCCTCTGGTAAATGACCGTCGCAATGATCATGGTGACAATGACGCCACAGCACCAGCTTTTCTAACAGAAAAAAAGTGAGCAAGCCTAATAACAAGGTGAGTCCGACATTGTGGGCGTCAACAGGGTATTCATGCTCAAGCGCATGAGGCAAGAGTCCAAGAAAAGAAGCACCAAGTAATGCGCCGACAGCAAAGCTGACGAGATGAGGGACGGCGACCGTGCGTGAGTTTTCTGATAACAGTAGAAAACTAGAGGCCAAAATAACGCTGGCTATACCGCCTAATAGGCTAAAACCGATAATCCAGAGCAATAAATCCATAAAGTACTAAACACGCAAATTAATCATGGAATTATACCTTAATTTAACTGGAAACAGTGTTATGGCGATGCTATCCAAATTAACGATGCCATTCGACCAGTTGTTACGTCGCGGCGATAAGAAAAAAAGCGTTTAGCGTCACGAACGGTACACTGGTCACCGCCATAGACAGCAGTAATGCCTAAAGCGTGGAGACGCTGGCGGGCTAACAGGTAAATATCAGCCATAAAGTGCGAGTTATCGATTTGCGTAAAAGCCTGTTCAGCTTCTATAGCATGCGTTGTAAAAGCGGTCACAACATCATGGCCAACTTCAAAGTGCGAGGGGCCAATAGCCGGACCAAGCCAGATGAGTAAGTCATTGTTACCACTAGTGAACTGAGTAACCGCTCGCTCAAGAATACCATCTGCTAAGCCCCGCCAACCCGCATGAACAGCCGCAACCTGTTTACCCTCACGATCACAAATCAAAACTGGTAAACAATCGGCCGTCATTACTGTGCAAACATGATTGTGTTGGGTTGTGTAAATGCCATCGGCAGGCACATTGCGTGTCCAGTTAAGACTGTTAATTACATCAACGCTGTGGTGTTGTGATAACCAGCGTGGTGACTCAGGTAAGCGGGCTATTTGTACTAGGCGTTGTCGATTTTGTGCAACATTGTCAGATTTATCTCCAACATGATCGGCTAAATTAAAGCTGTTATAAGGCGGGAGGCTGACGCCACCAGCACGCGTTGTGGTGAAGGCTTGAATGTGTTTTGGCGCTGGCCAATCAGGGACAATAAAATGAGGTGTCACGATGCAGCCATCCGCTTTATAATGGCGTTTAATCTCCTTGAAATGGGAAATAACAAGGTATCGCACGCAGTGATAATAATCTGTTGGGGTGTGGCGATATTGTTAAGCATGATTTGAGTATAAAGGCTGCTCGTTAACTTATCCAATACCGACGGTTTTGGATAAAGTAGACTGAGTGCAAAACACTAAAAATGAGATTTAAATGCGAGTGCCGCGATTTTATTGTCCAGAGTTAAACCAAGATAACGACATCGTTGCGTTGCCGACAGAAGCGCATCGCCATGCGGTACAAGTTTTGAGGTTAAAGCAAGGCGCCGACATAACATTATTTGACGGCAAGGGCCGAGAAGTGAGCGCAGTGTTGCGTGACGTCAGTAAGCGTGAATCTTTTGTTCAACTAACAGGTCAAAGCACAGCAGACAACGAATCTCCGCTGTCAATTACGCTGATTCAAGGCGTGTCAAAAGGCGATAGAATGGATTTCGCATTGCAAAAAGCCGTTGAACTAGGTGTTAATAAGATCGTGCCGGTCATCACCGCACGTTGTAATGTCCAACTTTCTGGCCCGCGTGCCGATAAAAAGAGAGCGCATTGGCAAGGTGTGATGATCAGCGCCTGTGAACAAAGCGGCCGAAATGTGCTGCCGGAATTAACGGAAATTCAACAATATGATGCAATGCTGGCAGATTATGACCAAGGTACAAGGCTGATTTTAGAGCCAACTGCACAACAAGGCTTTAAGACCTTAGCCATGCAAACAGCGGTGAGTTTATTAATAGGACCAGAAGGTGGCTTTAGTGATGAAGAGGTACAACAAGCCAGCGCATCCGGTTTTCAAACGATACAATTTGGCCCAAGAATATTACGAACAGAAACAGCGGCGGTCTCTGCAATCGCTGTTTTACAAACATTATGGGGTGATTTAGGCTAATGGATAGTGGAATAATCCTTGTATTTATTCTAGCGCTATTATGGTTTTGGTGGGATAGCAGAGGCGTGGCAGAAATAGCCATTCAGGCCGCAAGAAGAAAGTGCGAACACGCTGATCTGACTTTTTTAAATGACACAGTCGGTTGGAAAAAAATTCGTTTACGACGCAATCGTCAGGGCCGAATGCAGCTCCAAAGGACATATTTTTTCGAGTTTGCCAGCGACATGGCAGAACGTTATAAAGGCGAAGTGGTGATGTTAGGTCGGCAAGTAACCAACATCAGTATGGATGTACATCGTGTTGGCTAGGGGAAAACAATGCAAAAACAAGCATTAATTGTCGACGATTCGCGGGTAGCGCGGATGTCACTCAAAAAGGCCTTATTGTCGCACGATGTCGACATCACAGAGGCAAGTAGTGCCGAGGAAGCCATTAGCTACCTAGAAACCAGTCAGTCGCATCCGGACATCATCTTTATGGATGTCATGATGGACGGCATGGATGGTTTACAGGCAACAAAACAGCTCAAAGGGGATTCCAAATTCAACAACATTCCCATCGTTATATGTACCGGAAATGAAACGGCGTTAGATAACGAGAATGCCCTTGCAGCATGGGCTATATCGGTATTAAGCAAGCCAGCCAGATCAGATGTGGTGAGTGACATTATGACGGCATTGAAGCAACAACAAGCTGTATTACCAAAACAACAGTCCGTCGTCGTCAAAGTTGATAAAGCGACCATGACAGCCAAAGTCGTGGAGATTATCGAGCAAAAACTATTGCCGAAGCTGACGCAGCAGGCACAACAGATCGCGACTGAAGCAATACAAAATGCCAAAGCGGATACCCATCTTCAATTAACCAATGAGATTGATAAGGCATTGCCGGCCTTGAAAGAGCAGCTGCTGGCCACAGTAACTCAAGACAGCCTGACAGCAATACAGCCGATGATTGAGCAACAAATCAACGCATCTGTTGCAGTCAATGCGCAACAAGCAATTGAATCAATGACGGCAAACTTAGATGTTTCTAAGCAAGCCTCTGACGCCTTAGCCATTCAAGCGCAAACATGGTTGGCAAAACAAGAGCATCAGTTACAGGTAGAGCTGGGTATGCAAATTGGGCCGAAAGTGATGGGAGCCGTCGAGCAACACCTAGATAATTCGCTGGCAGCAATGATTGCACCACTGGTGACATTGCAAGTCGAGCAACACTTGGCGAACCAGCAAAACGTCACAGATATAGAGATTCACAATGACGAAAAGCACGATCTGATGGCCAAGCGTATAGGGCAATTGAATACGGTCGTTATTGGGCTTGCAGCAACAGTGGTGTGTTTAGCCATCGTCGTTTTAATCTAAACGTTAAATTACAAGATGAATATTGAGCAAGCTTTGGCGACAGGGCGACAAACCTTGTCAAATTCAGACAGCCCGGAAAGTGATTGCCAAGCCTTACTGTGTTATGCACTAGATTGTAATCCGACCTATTTACACACTTGGCGGGATCAATTGTTAACGGGCCAGCAACAACACAATTATGCTGATTATTTACAACAGCGTGTCAGTGGTCAGCCTATTGCCCATATTATTGGCCAACGTGGTTTTTGGTCGCTGGACTTAAAAGTGACCTCAAACACCTTAATTCCAAGGCCCGATACTGAAACATTAGTCCGTATCGCATTAGGTAAAGTCACGTCAGAAATGTTGATTGTCGATCTCGGTACAGGGTCAGGTGCTATTGCACTGGCATTGGCATCAGAAAGAGCAGATATTAAAGTGATCGGAGCTGATTATTCAGCATCAGCACTAGCCGTGGCCAAAGAAAATAGGGATCAATGTCAGCTTAATCATGTTGTATTTTGGCAAGGGGATTGGCTCTCGGCTGTCGCCAGTCGCAGTTTAGATATGATTGTCAGTAACCCACCTTATATCGAATCTGAGGACCCACATTTACAACAAGGCGACGTCCGCTTTGAGCCGTTATCCGCACTGGTGTCAGGTCATGATGGGCTTGATGATATCCGTACGATAGCGCAACAAGCACAACGTTGTTTAAAACCAAACGCATGGCTGATGGTCGAACATGGTTACCAACAAGCTGAACTCGTAACCGTGATTTTTCAGCAAGCTGATTTCGCGGAAATCACAACGTTCAAAGACTATGGTGATAACGATCGCGTCACGATTGGGCAACAGCCGTTATAATAACCAGATGAAAGTCATCGTAAACAGTGTCAAATGAACGACGAACAATTACTGCGTTATAGCCGACAAGTCTTGCTGCCCCAAATTGACTTTGATGGACAGCAGCGGTTGTTAGATAGCCACGTTGCCATTATTGGCCTAGGGGGCCTCGGCTCGCCAGTGGCACTTTATCTCGCAGCGGCTGGCGTTGGGCAATTAACCCTAGTGGATGATGATGAGGTTGAATTATCAAACTTACAACGCCAAATTATTCATCGAGAGAGCACTATTGGCGACGCTAAAGTCACGTCTGCGGCTGCCAGCATAGCGGCAATCAATAGTGAGATAAGCGTTAACACCGTAACAAAACGTCTAGAAGGTGCCGAACTGGAACAGCTGGTATCAACGGTCGATGTGGTCGTAGACTGCAGTGATAATTTTGCAACCCGTTTTCTCCTTAATACTGTGACGCAACAACTGAAAAAACCCTTAGTATCAGGGGCTGCGATTAGGATGGAAGGTCAAGTCACGGTATATGATGCAAGACAAGAAAACAGCAGTTGTTATCGTTGCCTGTATCAAGACCAGGGCGAATTACAACAAACCTGTTCTGAAGCGGGCGTATTGTCGCCGTTACTGGGTGTAATAGGCAGTATTCAAGCAATAGAAACAGTTAAACTGATTGCACAAGTGGGGCAATCATTGGCGGGTCGATTATTGATTTTAGATGCGGCGACAATGGCTTGGCGTGATATAAAATTAAAACCAAACCCAGATTGTCCGGTATGCCAATCAAACACTACGCATGCACTTAATTAACAAGATAATGAGAACACAATGACAAACTCTGTAAAACCAGCAGCATTACAACGTGCTGCCGAGATGGTATTAGAACAGGCTAAAAAACAAGGTGCGACAGCGTCTGAAGCCGGTGTGAGTCACAGCACAGGATTGTCCGTTACCGTACGACACGGTGATGTTGAAACATTAGAATATAATAATGATACCAGCCTCGGTTTAACGGTGTATTTTGGCGACAGTAAAGCCTCTGCCAGTACATCAGACTTATCAGAACAAGCGATTAAAGATGCCGTGACAGCAGCCTGTGGCATTGCGAAACATACAGAAGCTGATCAGTCTGCAGGTCTAGCGGATAAAGCCTTAATGGCAACCGACTTTCCTGATCTGTCGACCACCCATCCATGGGATATCAATGCTGAACAAGCCATTGAGCTGGCAACTGAATGTGAACAAGCCGGTTTCGATGTCGATACGCGAATCAGTAACTCCGAGGGAGGAAGTGTCTCAAGCCACCAAGGTGAACGCATTTATGCTAACAGCCATGGTTTTATGGGCAGCAGCACTGGCACACGTCATAGCGTGTCATGTACGTTAATCAGTGAAGACAGTAACGGCATGCAACGTGATTATTGGTATGACTTAGCGAGAGATGCCAGAGATTTAGCTTCTGCCAAAAGTATTGGGCAACGAGCAGCAGAAAATACGCTTAGTCGCTTAAATCCGCAAACGGTCCCAACGGGCAGTTATCCGGTGGTGTTTGCGGCTGATATTGCACCATCGCTATTTGGCCAATTTATTTCTGCCATTCGGGGTGGTGCGTTATACCGACAGTCCTCATTTTTAATCGATCATCTAGGCAAACAAATCTTCCCAGAATTTATGCACATTCATGAGCAGCCACACTTGATTAAAGGGCTAGGGAGCGCAACATTTGATAGTGAAGGTGTTTCAACCACGCCGCGCGACATCATCCGGGATGGGGTGTTACAAGGTTATGTCTTAGACAGCTATTCTGCCCGTAAATTAAACATGACAACGACCGGTAATGCTGGCGGCGTTCACAATCTAACGATTGAGCACAATGACATCGGCTTTGAGGCAATGCTAAAGGAAATGGGCACGGGTGTCTTAGTCACTGAAACGATGGGAATGGGTGTGAATATTGTGACCGGTGATTATTCACAGGGTGCTGCAGGGTTTTGGATTGAAAATGGCGAGATTCAACACGCGATTGATGAATTTACTATTGCCAGTAATCTACGCGATATGTTTATGGGCATTCAAGCCGTGGCCAATAATATTGAAACCAGAAGCAGCACCAGAACAGGCGCGGTTTGGATCGACAATATGATGGTGGCAAGTTAAGCTGAGATAGATCTTAAGCTTGGTAAACGGCTTCAATAATCGGGGTAATATCGGTTAAATCACCAACGGCAAATAAGCTCTTCATCATGCTCCTAATCCGACGGATATGATGGGGGTTGTGTCGACGTAATCGAGAAAGCTGTTGCTCTAAATCCGGTTCTTGTTCGATTGAGACGTTTTTGGTGGCCGTTAGGTCGCAATGGAAAAACCGGTATTCTTTTTGCAACAAAGCACGGTTAATTAAGACCGATTTTTGTTCAGGCGATAACAAATCGTGGTCTGTTTGAATGTGCCATTGTGCGGCATTATCTCGATAACAATAGATGCCAAAGTCAGTGACAGGCGTGAAATTATCAAGCGTGACGTGGAGGAGTTCTGACATATCCATCGCCAAAGCATTCAATGCCTGCCACAGCTCGGTATAGGCGGCGGCTTGGTTAGTCTCGGTATTGGCAATCGCTTGTATACCGCGCTTCTTTTCTTTATCAATCCCGAGGAAAAAAGGCAGATTAGGCATCGCATGTGTGAGGCGGCTGCCTAAAAGTTTGGATTCCTGAATCACAAAGCGATCACGGCTATCTAATGCTAATTGGGCTTTATTTTCTTCGATAGTGGACGCAAAAAACTGATTTAATTTTTCACCGCAAGCCATCACATTGCGCTCTAGACCAAGCGATGTAACTCCTTCCCAGTATTGCATGCGGCGGACAATAAAGGGCACGTCATTCAGCTTCACTTTTGACGTTTTATTCTGCCAGCGAATAAAACTAAGTCGAATGAGCGTTCCTTGAGTTACAGGAAAATGGCCTAATAATTCAAGTGATAGCCCTGTTTCAGAGACATCGTTAGTAGACACAGTAAGGTGCTCATTCATCAAATAAAGAGAGATATCAGTATTAATCAAAAAGCGCTGTTTCTTGCGTTCAATATGATGATGAAAAGGTTTAGGCTTGGGTAAGCGAGCAGATAATATTTGCTTATTCGTGAGTAAAGATAAGTCAGAAGGGGAATCCGATAACGAGGCAGGTAAGTGACGACAACTCTGGCTAATGTCAGACACCGTCATTAAGTGGCTAAGACCAGACAGCCGCAGTTGTAAACTCGTCGCTTGGGCTTCATTAAGTTCAAATAAGTGAGCCAATTGCTGTTTAAAGTCATCACTAGAAAATGACATAGCGTGACTTTGTAGTAATAAAACTTGTTCAAAAGGGTGTGATAAAGCCAAAGCAACACGTGTTTTATCCTGGCAAGGGATAACAATGCTGCTTGTCACCTCATTTTCAATTGAAATAATAGCTAAATAATCGCGTTGCTCGGTAATCACCTGCTGAATAGGGAGCAGTGATAAATTGAGGTTCCCTTTTGTATCAAGTAGTTCGGCAATTATTTTTCTAGATTCAGGGTTTAGATGAATGGCCTTAATGGGATCAGGAAAATTAAGCTTACTGAGCCAAATGAGCGTTTTTTTAGTTTTTTGAAGGTATAAGCGAAGATAAAACTCATGCACAGTATTGAGCAATTGGTGTTCTACATCTAGGCGACTGAGGCTTTGGTGTTGCTCTGTCCAGTCTGTGAACCAAGCGGTGACAGCGACATTATCATCGACGCGTTTTAAAGTAATATAGGTACGTAGGTCGTCATGATCGATTTTGACAATTTCATGGGGTATTTTCACCAGCAATCCAGGATCAGAAGCCGGTGCGAATTCTGTATAGCTGATGAGAACAATATCTTCTTTACTTAAGGTATAAGCGCGCTTTAATACAATGCGGATTGCTGTGCTAGAAATATCGATTGTCGTCGCATGATACATAATATCGTTGAGATGTATTTCAAGCTGTGTCGTGTAGAGGATACGCAGTGCTTCACGTTGAAAAAGCTTATCAAGATGAAGCAATTGAATGTGTTCGTCATCTCGGTTGAGAACACTTTGGGCTGTTTTAATAGGGGGTAAAGTGGAATCTGTCTGCGCAAGCGTTTTAATGGCTTTTAGAACTAATTCGTATACGCCGATGGTATAACGGCCGTCGAAACGTTCCATTAAACGTTTGGCTAATAAATAACCGCGGTCATCGAGATAATGTGTCACACCGCCAAACTGGTAAGGCTGACATTCACCAATGACTTTATTACGTAAATCGATAGCCAAGCTCGAGGGTTTACTCATTCTCAAGCGTTCTTGTTGCTGTAAAAACGCTTTATTCTTAGCTAGGCGGTCGCTCTGTTCTGCCATGATTTAGTCTGTTTGGTACTCTTTCGGTGTTTTGGCCTGAATGCTCAAAGCATGAATATCGTGCTTCATTAAAGCAGATGCAGCATCGTAGACGAGGCGGTGGCGCTTGAGCAATGATAAGCCATCAAATTTTGTACAGACAATCGTCACGGTGTAATGACCGCCCCCGGTATTACCAGCGTGCCCAGCATGAAGTGCACTGTCATCTTGAATAGCCAGATGATCGGGCTCAAGTGTGGCTAAAGCGGCTTCTAATTGTACAATTGTTGTCACGGCAAGACCTTTTTAAAAGGCTTAACAGTGACATTAGCATAAACGCCAGCAGCAACATAAGGATCGGCATCAGCCCACGCTTGTGCTGAGACTAGATCGGTAAATTCAGCAACCACCAAACTACCCGTAAAACCCGCATCACCCGGCTCATCGGAGTCGATAGCGGGATGTGGCCCTGCTAACACCAAGCGACCTTCAGAGCGTAAAGCTTGTAATCGAGCAATGTGGTCAGGTCTTGCACTTAAACGCAAAGGGAGACTATTAGCAACATCTTCACTGAGGATGGCATAGTGCATTAGGATTTTTCCTCGGTTGGCTCAACCGGTTCAATAATATGCTTACTTAAATAGAAGGATTGACCAATAATAAACACAATTGTTAAACCGAGTAAGCCAAAGAGTTTAAAGTTGACCCAAGTCGCTTCATCAAAATTAAAGGCGACATAGAGATTGGCTACACCCGATAAAATAAAGAACACAATCCAAGCAACGTTAAGGCGAGACCAAACGGCACTAGGCAGCTGCATGTGTTCAGACATCATTCTTTCCAATAAAGATTTATTCGTAAAGAGTTGAGCACCCAAAAAGCCAGCGGCAAACAGCCAGTTGACGACAGTTGGCTTCCACATAATAAAGTTAGGATCTTGCAGCCAAAGTGTCGCACCGCCTAAAAAGACAACAAAAACCAGCGTAATGACATGTGATTTTTCCAGCTTGCCATGGCGAAACCAAGAATAGGCATTTTGACAAATCGTCGCCACAATCATCACAGCCGTGGCGACATAAATACCTTTTATATCATACTCTTGCCCATCAAAATGATAGAACCCACCACCGAACTTATAAGCGATAAAAAATAAGACGATAGGTAAAAAATCAAAAAATAGTTTCATAAGGTGCCGTGTTAATACAATGTTAGCGCGTATTCTAACGTAAAATAACGTCCATGACTTGTTATGACTTACATTGTCATTCGACAGCATCGGATGGCAGTTTATCCCCTGAAAGCTTGATCGCAAGAGCGGTCGAGCAAGGCGTTGATGTATTAGCGCTAACCGACCATGACGGCACAGAAGGTATTGCACAAGCACAACAAGCAGCTCTAAATACACCATTATCTGTGATCCCCGGCGTTGAGATATCAGTGACGTGGGGCAGTAATACCGTTCATATTCTTGGGTTAAATGTTGATAAGAACAATGTTGAACTCGAACAAGGGCTAAAAGAAATACGGCATTATCGTCAACAACGTGCCGAAAAAATTGCTGAACGTCTAGAAAAATCTGGAATAAGTGGTGCTTATGAGGGCGCTAGCCAATATGCCTCCCCCGTGATGCTAGGCCGCGTCCATTTTGCTAAATTTTTAGTTGAAGCAGGGCATGCTAAAAGTATCAACGATGTGTTTAAGCGTTTTATGGTTCGCAATAAACCGGGTTATGTATCGGGCGAATGGGCGAGCCTAGAACAGGCAGTAACATGGATTAACCAAGCGGGCGGCCAAGCGGTTATTGCTCACCCTGCGCGCTATAAGATGACGGCAACAAAATTAAAACGGTTAATCGCCGAGTTTAAAACGCATGGCGGCGCAGGGATTGAAGTTGTTTCGGGCCGACAGCATCCAGAAGAAATAAAAACCTTAGCCAAATTGGCCAACGATTTTGAGCTGCTGGCATCACGGGGCTCGGATTTTCATTCACCAGACAATACCTGGGTCGAATTAGGCCGTATTCCTGAATTGCCAAAAGGCGTCACGCCAATATGGCAAACTTGGTAAGGCCTTGTTAATAAAATAAATTTAACTAACTATCTGGGCTTCTGTATCATGCAGTGTTCACTTTTGAATGGCAGTAGATAAAAAATATGGGCCAACGTTTTCATATTCACCCGGATAATCCGCAAAAACGACTGATCAACCAAGCTTGCGATATCATTCGCCGAGGTGGCTTGGTGGTCTATCCAACCGATTCAGGCTATGCCTTGGGCTGTCATATTGGTGATAAGAACGCGATGGACAAAATCCGCCGGCTTCGTCAATTAGATGACGACCATAATTTCACTTTAGTGTGTCGTGATTTATCCGAGATTTCACTTTACGCCAAAGTCAATAATGCGGTATTCCGAAGTATTAAAGCCAATACACCTGGTGCCTACACCTTTGTTCTACCAGCGACTAAAGAGGTGCCTCGCAGGCTACAACATCCCAAGCGCAAAACCATTGGTTTAAGAATCCCAGATAATAAAATTGCCTTAGCCTTATTAGAAGAACTCAATGAACCGCTGATGAGCTCAACCTTAATTTTGCCGGGTGAATCAATGCCAATGACCGACGTTGACGATATCGTTGACCAAATCGGCAAACAAGTTGATTTAGTCTTGGATGCTGATTATTGTGGCAGTGAGCCAACAACGGTCATCGAGTTTATTGATGATACGCCAGAGATAATGCGCGTTGGGCTTGGTGACCCAGCGCCATTTGAAATGGCATAATGTCATGGACAGTCCTTACGTTTATCGTTTTATTACCACTGGTATTAGTGCCTTATTTTGGCCATCGCGCAGCCAAAGTCGATTGGCAACAAAAAGGGATTAATTGGGTTGATGGCCTAGTTCGCCTTCTGTGTAAACATGTCCATGGCCTAGATGTATCACAACAAATTCCATTACCTGCCACTGGCCCAGCAATTGTGGTCGCCAACCATGTGTCGGGCGTAGATCCTTTTCTATTAATCAGCGCTTGTCGGCGGCCATTACGCTTCTTAATCGCCAGAGAAGAATATGAGCGGCCCGGTTTACATTGGCTATTTAAAGCGTCGGGCTGTATTCCAGTGGATCGGACTGGCCGACCTGAAAAAGCGTTACGACAAGCATTACGTGCGTTAGAACAAGGCGAAGTCGTCGCATTATTTCCCCATGGCAAAATTCATCTAGATAGCGAGCCGTCGCTTAAAATAAAAGGTGGTGTTGCACGATTGGCTGCTTGGTCACAGGCCGAGATTTATCCTGTCAGAATAACGGGTGTTAAAGGTGAGGGAAAAGTAGCGTTAGCGCCTTTTATACCCAGCCAAGTGCAACTGATAATGCATAAACCATTGTCTTTTGAAGCAACAGAAATGAAAGCATGCTCAGCTGAAATAACCAAGGCGATTTCAGCTGAGGCCTAGATAAAAACTTGATTTTTAGTTTTACTCACCCCATTTGTAAATCACATACTTTTTATAAGGGAGGTTAATCATGCAAGCCGATAAATTAACCAGCAAATTCCAAGCAGCATTGAGTGATGCCCAAAGCATGGCCTTGGGTCGAGATCATCAATTTATAGAGCCAGCCCATTTAATGTTGGCATTGATTGATCAGCAAGGCGGCACGGTAAAACCGTTATTGATGCAAAGCGGCGTTAATATTGCGGCTTATAGGACTGAGCTAGCGGGTCAATTAGGTCGGCTTGCACAAGTAGAAGGTGGCAGCGGTGATATCCATATATCGCAAGATCTAAGTCGGCTCTTCAATCAAGTCGATAAGTTTATGCAAAAGCGCCAAGATCAGTATGCATCGAGTGAGTTATTTGTCTTAGCAGTGATCGAAGATAAAACCCAGTCAGGTGAGTGTTTACGAGCGAATGGCGGTAATAAAAAAGCGATTGAATTAGCAGTAGAAAAAATGCGGGGCGGAGAAAACGTGACAGATCAAAATGCCGAGGAACAACGACAAGCACTAGAAAAATACACCATTGATCTGACTGCCTATGCTGAAAGTGGCAAGTTGGATCCGGTGATTGGCCGTGATGATGAAATTCGTCGCACGATTCAAGTATTACAACGCCGAACTAAGAATAACCCGGTATTGATCGGGGAGCCAGGCGTAGGGAAAACAGCCATCGCAGAAGGCTTGGCACAACGAATCATCAATGGCGAAGTGCCGGAAGGTATGAAACACAAACGGCTATTATCGCTCGATATGGGGGCTTTGATTGCCGGTGCTAAATTTCGTGGTGAATTTGAAGAGCGCTTAAAAGCAGTATTAAAAGATCTGTCCAAGCAAGAAGGCCAGATCATCTTATTCATTGATGAAATCCACACCATGGTCGGCGCAGGTAAAGCAGAAGGTGCAATGGATGCCGGCAATATGTTGAAACCAGCTTTAGCACGAGGTGAACTTCACTGTATTGGTGCAACAACATTAGATGAATACCGCCAATATATTGAAAAAGATGGCGCGTTGGAACGTCGCTTCCAAAAAGTGCTGGTCGGCGAGCCAAGTGTCGAAGATACCATTGGTATTTTACGCGGCTTGAGTGAGCGCTATGCATTGCATCACAATGTCGATATTACAGACCCCGCAATCGTCGCGGCAGCAACGTTATCACACCGCTATATCAGTGACCGTATGTTGCCTGATAAAGCAATTGATCTCATTGATGAAGCAGGAAGCCGAATTCGAATGGAGATGGACTCTAAACCGGAGTCTATGGATCGTATGGATCGGCGATTAATTCAATTGAAGATAGAACGTATCGCGTTAGGTAAAGAAACGGATGATGCTTCAAAAAAACGGCTTAAAACCTTGGAAGACGAAATCGTCTCATTAGAGCGTGAATCGGCTGATTTAGATGAAGTATGGAAGTCAGAAAAAGCGATGATGCATGGCAGTCAAGACGTTAAAGGTCGATTAGAAAAGGCCAGAATGGAGCTCGAGGTTGCAACGCGTAATAATGAATTAGATAAAATGTCTGAACTCCGATTTGGCATTATTCCAGAACTCGAAAAACAACGCGATTTAGCAGATCAAGTTGATACGCAACAGTTCACACTATTACGGAATAAAGTAGGCGAAGAGGAAATTGCCGAAGTAGTGTCGAAGTGGACAGGCATTCCGGTCTCTAAGATGTTGGAAGGCGAGCGCGACAAACTGTTGAAAATGGACGAGGCGTTACATCAACGCGTGATAGGCCAAGAAGAGGCCGTTAATTCAGTCTCCAATGCGATTAGACGCTCACGCGCAGGCCTATCCGATCCGAATAAGCCCAACGGCTCTTTCTTGTTTTTAGGGCCAACAGGCGTAGGTAAAACCGAGTTATGTAAAGCCTTGGCAACCTTCTTATTCGACACAGAAGAAGCCATGGTGCGAATAGATATGTCTGAGTTTATGGAAAAGCACAGTGTGGCAAGATTAGTCGGCGCACCACCGGGCTATGTCGGGTACGAAGAGGGTGGTTATTTAACTGAGGCTGTACGGCGGAAACCGTATTCTGTCATCTTGTTAGATGAGGTCGAAAAAGCCCATCCAGATGTGTTTAATATCTTATTACAAGTCTTAGATGATGGCCGTTTAACGGATGGCCAGGGTCGGACAGTTGACTTCAGAAATACTGTTATTGTGATGACATCAAATCTAGGGTCAAATGTGATTCAAGAATTGGCTAGCGAAGCGCAATATGATGAAATGAAATCCACAGTCATGGAGATAGTCGGCCAACATTTCAGACCTGAGTTTATTAACCGAGTTGATGACGTGGTGGTGTTCCATCCATTACAGCGTCAGCAAATTCATGCGATTGCCAAAATTCAATTAGCGCACTTAAAACAGCGTTTACTCGAACAGGACATGGGCTTTGATATCAGCGATGCGGCTTTGGACTTAATAGCGGAAGCAGGGTTCGACCCTGTCTATGGCGCCAGACCCCTTAAACGGGTTATCCAACAGCAATTAGAAAATACCTTGGCACAGGACCTATTATCCGGCCATTTTAAAGCGGGCGATAAGATTAAGGTGGACGTACAAGACGGCGCGCTGATATTTAAAACTTAAAGTGCTGTGAAGGAAAGCGCCATCAATTAATTTGCAATAATGGTTCTTCCAGCTTGTCGGGAGCCAAGCCCCATTCTTCGGCATAGTCACTTTCAGGTTTTGGCCGGCCAATATGATAGCCCTGAGCGTGATCGACACCAAAGTCTTTTAGCATCGCCAGGATGTTTCCATTCTCGACGAATTCTGCCGTCGTTTTCTTACCCATCCCTTTTGCGACATCAATCAAGGCTTTGACGAATAATTGGTCATCAGCATTTTGGTCTAAATTTTTAATGAAAATACCATCAACTTTGATAATATCGACAGGCAATTCTCGTATATAGCCGAACGATGAAAAGCCGGCACCAAAGTCATCAAGTGCAAATTGGCAACCAAGCGATTTAATATCAATCATCATTTTCTTAGCTTGCTGTAAGTTTGAGACAGCAGCTGTTTCAGTAATTTCAAAAATTAATCCTTCAGGTCGAACGCCAGAGCTTTTAATCAATTGTTTAAGCATCGGAATAAGCAATGGATCGTCCGCAATGGCCCCTGATAAATTGATTGAAAAGGTCGCGTTCATACCAGATTTTTGCAATTCCGCGAGTTTATAAATTGCCCGTTGCATAACATAGTGATCGATACGGTTAATGAGACCGGCTTGTTCGGCAATTTCAATAAATTTCCCCGGCATGGTTAATTCGCCATTGTCAGGGTTACGGAGTCGAATCAGCACTTCATAGTGCTTCACCTTGTCTGATTCAATATCCAAAATAGGTTGAAAATGTAAGACAAAATTGTTTTGCTGTAAGGCACGTTCAATTTCATGTTTCCAGAAAACCCTAGTCTGTAATTGATCCTGGGTATTATCGTCAGCTGAAAATGTGTGATAAGTGCTTTTACCATCAGCTTTCGCTTTATACATCGCCAAGTCAGCAAACCCCCATGAGTTCATGAATACTCGCGTCATGTAGTGGGTAATGCACAATGCCAATACTGGTTGAAACAGTGTGCTGAACGTGACCATACTGCAGCTTAATTTGCCCCAATTCCTGAATGATTTTTTGGGATAATACTTCTGCTCCATGCTCATTACTTTCAGGCATTAAAATAGCGAACTCATCACCGCCTAAGCGCGCAACTAAGTCAGTAAAGCGCGTGACCCGTATCAAGGTATTGGCAACAGATTGGAGTAATTCATCGCCAGCTTGGTGGCCGCTAGTATCGTTAATATCTTTGAACTGATCCAAGTCGAGGAATAATAGGGTGTTTTTATGGTTATAACGGACAGCGGTACGCAATGACTTTTCAAATTCCTGAGTAAATTTTCGACGGTTAAACAAATCAGTTAAGGGATCATGCTCAGCCATCCAAATGACCCGTTTATCTGCTTTTTTCTTTTCTGTCATATCGAGGCCGACACAGAGAACGGCATTGGTGTCAGAGTCGATGATAATGGGAGAATGTAACCATGAGATTTGTTTGATATTGCCTTGAGCATCAATTAATTCTGCTTCTTGTTGGGCAATCGGCATATTACCGGCGAATAATTCAATAAAGAGGCTTTGAGCTTCTGTCCAGTTGCCCGACGGGAACATGCGCGCAGCATTATCACCAATCAAGTCTGCTTCATTATGGCCGGTAATATCTTGAGCATGCTGATTGAATAAAGTGATTTTAAACTGGCTATCAACGGTTAAAATAATCAGTTGTGCTGTATTCACTAAGTTTTTAGCAAAGTCTCGTTCAGCTTCGAGTTCGGTATTTTTTGTCTTAATAGAATGCGAACGCTGTGCCATATCAACATCTAATTTTTCCAATAAACTGGTTAATTGGAAGGAGGCATGTTGTAAATGGTTGATTTCATGATGCAGAGAATCGTCAGTAATGCCTTGAAAAGTGGTTTTAGCCTCATCGTATCGCTTAGCGGATAATAAGGGCAAAGTGCGAGTAATCAGTGCTAAGTTTTCAAGCGGTTGAGAGAGTGAAATATAAGTTCTAATCGAAAGTAATACGGCGAGAACCAATAACAAACCGACGGCTAAGCTATAATATAGAATCAAATCTGTTTCGGAAATGCCAAGAACGACAGCTTGTGAAAATGTGGCATAAGCAGAAGTCGATACAGCGATTAAACCAGCGATCATAATGCTGGTAAATGTATTAACCGCCGTTTGCCACTGCAAACTATTACGTGAAAGTTTAGCCATCGATATCCTTCGTTTAGTGTTTAGCGCCTAAAAACAACTTTAGGAATGCTATTATCCGAGGAATGGGCCAAGAATTATGTTAACTATCCGAGACTTTGGCTAATATCCAATCTAAACTACGAGCAGGCAATAAGCGTTTTAAAGTCGCAAACAAGTAAGTAGGGAACGTCACATAGTAACGAATTTTTGGACGCTTACTTTCGATGACATGAAGCAGTTTATCGACGACAGCATCAGCCGGTAGGGTGAAAGGTGCTGCAGGTCCTGATTTTGTTAAGCGACGTTCCATTGCATCATAAGTGTCGCGATGTGCACTCTGTGTTTTATCAATATTTTGTTGATATTTAGCAAAGGCATTGGCGCGAAACTGACTGACAATTGGGCCGGGTTCGATAAGACTGATATGGATATTGCTACCACGCAGTTCTAACCGCAAGGTATCGGCCAAGCCCTCTATGGCATATTTGCTGGCATTATAAGCACCACGATAGGCAAGAGAAATAATGCCTAAGACCGAGCTGTTATAAGCGATGCGGCCATGCCCTTGCTGACGCATTTGAGCAATAACCAAATTAGTGAGTTCTTGAGTGCCAAAGACATTAGTTTCAAATTGCTCACGTAATACGGATCGGGACAAATCTTCCACAGCGCCAGGTTGACCAAAAGCCCCATTATTAAATAACACATCAATGCGGCCGTTACAGTGTTCAAGGGCACAGTTGAAGGCAGTAACAATAGAATGGCTATCAGTCAGATCGAGCTCGAGACAGGTAATACCAAGTGCTTGTAATGTTTGCGCATCGGACAGTTTTCTAACCGTAGCAATGACGCGGTAGCCTTTTTGGTGCAAAATAGTAGCAGCACAATAACCAATGCCCGTTGAGCAACCCGTAATAAGGACGTTTTTCATAATGTATTAACTCTTGGAGGAGTGGGTGAGCGAGTAAATAACTCAAGGGGTTGAATATCTACTATACTCCCGAAAATGCGCAGAGGTGGAAGCCTAACTTCGTGATCAATTATAAAGTAATATGCCGAACACAAATAAAATAAACGCCAATGAATATCAACAGTTCAAGTCTTTTTTAGAAGAGACATGTGGCATTTTATTGGGTGACGGAAAGCAATACCTTATCGTTAGCCGCCTGGCTAAATTATTGAGAGCTGAACAAGTCAGTGATCTCGGTGAATTGTTGACGCAGATAAGACAACCGGGGCAACAACGTTTACGTGATGCCGTTATCGATGCGATGACCACCAACGAAACGTCTTGGTTTAGAGATCAAAGCCCATTCAATGTGTTGGAACAAAGCATTTTTCCTCAAATAGAGGAAAAGCAGGGACAGATAGGGTATCGCATTTGGTCGGCGGCATGTTCGTCAGGTCAAGAGCCATATACCATCAGTATCACCTTGAGCGAATACTTAGCATCAGCGCCACAGAGTAAATTACGAAATATGCAGGTTGTGGCGACTGATATCTCAGAAAGCATGCTTGATGAAGCGAAGTTAGCCCATTATCAAGATGCAAATTTAGACCGTGGTTTATCAGAAACCAGAAAACGCAGCTATTTTAAAAAGGCGGCGGGCGGCTGGACAGTCAGTGATGAAATCAAGCGTCGGGTCAGCTTTAAACCCCAAAATTTACTGACTAGCTATGCCGGTCTCGGTAAATTTGACATCATATTTTGCCGAAATGTGCTGTTCTACTTTTCGCCCGAACGCAAAACTGACATTCTTAAACGCATGGCGGCGATAATGAGCCCGGGCGGTTACTTATTTTTAGGTGCCTCAGAAACGACAATGGGGTACAGCGATGACTTTGACATGATCCGTAGTCCTGCTGGCGTATTTTTCCAACTAAAAAGTTAAGGCTTAAAATCAGCGTCTTGCTCTGAGCTAATGATGGACGTACCCATTGTATTTTTTGTCAGCGGTGCAGGGGCTTCACAAAAGCCTAACCAGCTGCCAATTCGACGGAATAAAAACTTAATAATGCGCCAGAGTTTGGGCAGTACCCAAATCATAAACAAGATAAAGACGATCAGGCCAATAATAAACAAGACTGGGTGATTCAGAGCCGCCCACAGTCCGCCAACCACGATCAAGTCTTCGGCGATCGACGCTGTCCAGTTGCTCACGGGCTCTGGTGAGGTGTTAATGAGCAACCGTGTTCCGGCTTTAGTGGTGTGTGTCCCTGCTGCTAAAGCACCCCCTAATAAAGCAGTGGTTAATTCAAGTGCAGGTGTGACATCACCAACAGCACTCGCCGCTAACATGGCACCAGCTGGAATACGAATAAAGGTATGAATAGAGTCCCAAGCCGAGTCAACACCAGGGATTTTATCGGCAAAAAACTCAATGCAATACATCACACCCGCGGCAGTCATGACCATCGGGTTTGTGACAATCTCGAGTTCTGCAGGCAGTGATATATGTCCCGTTGAACCCATATAACCCAGCATAAATAAAGTGGCGTAGAGGTTGATACCACTTGCCCAAGCAGCGCCCATACTGAGCGCGATAATACTCGCTACTTCCATTTACTTGTCCTCAGTTTTGTTATAGTGACAGCTTTATCTGCTGCGGGTGAAGTGATTATGATAACGCGAACAGAGTGTCTATCCTATATTGAGACCGTATTAGAGCCTGCAAGGTTCCATGATTACTGCCCTAACGGGCTACAAGTGGCGGGCAATGAACAGGTACAAAACATTGTTACAGGCGTCACCGCGAGTCAGGCATTAATCGATGCCGCATTAGATACGCAAGCCGATACCATCATAGTCCATCATGGTTATTTTTGGCGAGGGGAGGATCCGCGCGTCATCGGCATTAAACAACGGCGCCTTAAGCAATTGCTCATTAATGACATCAATTTAATCGCCTATCATTTGCCGCTCGATGGGCATCCAACATTGGGTAATAACGCACAATTAGCAGCGCAGCTATCTTTAGAGATTGATGGTCGTATATCAGGCACCGGTGATCCGGCTATTGGCCTATGTGGCTGCTTCGCGATGCCAAAAACGGTACCAGAATTCGCAGACGATCTCAGACAAACTTTAGGGCGAGAGCCAATGGTGATTCAAGGGCATAACCGGCCGATGACTACCATTGGTTGGTGTACCGGTGCAGCCCAAGGCTATATTGAACAAGCAGCCGAGTTAGGATTAGACGCTTATCTCAGTGGTGAAGTATCTGAACAAACGGCACATTTAGCACGTGAACTCGGTATTAACTATTTTGCGGCGGGTCATCATGCGACAGAGCGATACGGCGTTCAAGCATTAGGCGAACATTTGGCTGCTCAATTTGGTGTCACACATCAATTTATTGATATCGATAATCCAGTATAGTGGCGACAGAATCTTAAATTAGGCAAAGTGACCGAAAAGTATCGCAATGGACTTCATAACAAAATTAAAGCAATTTTTTCAAGTGACGCTGTGGCAAGAAACAGCTGAGCAATCCAGCGCGTTAGTACGTGCCGTGATGAATACTTTGAAGGTGAGTTACATTGTCATTCGGGAGTTGGCAAAAGGTGAGTTAAACCTGCGTGCAATGAGTTTGGTATTCACCACGCTACTGTCTTTAGTGCCTTTAATCGCTGTGGCATTCTCTGTTTTAAAAGCGTTTGGTGTTCACAATCAAATAGAACCTTTCCTACTGGGTGTGCTGGAGCCATTAGGTCCTAAAGGGCCTGAAATAACCGCTAATATTATTGGCTTTGTGCAAAACGTCAAAGTAGGTGTGCTCGGATCTTTAGGTGTAGCGATGTTGTTCTATACCATTATTTCATTAATACAAAAGATCGAATACGCGTTTAACTTTGTATGGCGAGTGAAAAGGGCGAGAACCTTAGCCAGAAGATTCACAGATTACCTCAGCGTCGTGATGATTGGTCCGATATTAGTCGTTGCAGCGATGGGGGTGGCCGCAACCGTCCTGAATCATAATGTCGTATTGACCCTACAGGCAATTGAACCTTTTGGGACTTTAATTCTGACAGCGACTAAATTATTACCTTATTTAATGATCATTACTGCCTTTACGTTCTTATATAAGTTTATCCCGAATACTAACGTTAAATTTGGTCCAGCATTAATGGGGGCAACCGTAGCAGGTGTATTGTGGATAGGCGTGGGAACGCTCTTTGCTTCCTTTGTCGCATCATCATCAAATTACACTGCCATTTATTCTAGTTTTGCCATTTTGTTTTTCTTTATGATTTGGCTTTACTTAGCTTGGTTTATATTACTGACCGGCTCTCAAGTGGCCTTTTATTTACAACACCCTAAATTGGTGAGTTACGGTGGTGAGCAATATGAATTGAGCCCACGGTTACGTGAAAAGGTTGGGGTGAGCCTGATGACAAGAATTGGCAAGCGGTTCTATGAACAAAAATCAGCACTGACAGTAAATGAACTAGAAGCTGAGATGGCATTAACCAATAATATTTTGCAAGATTTGTTAAATAAATTAGAGCAAGGTGGGTTATTAGTAGAGTTGCAAGGTGATGAACCGAGCTATCAACCCGCACAAGATATCGCTAATATCAGTGTGAGTGAGATCTTAACGTGTCTACGAACGGCAGAAGAATCCCAAGGAATGGGGGGGAAAGTAGCGATCGCGGGTGAGGTTAATCGTTTATTGGATCAATTAGAACAAGTACAACAATCAACCCTGCAGGACGTGAGCTTGCGTGAACTAGTGGCTGGAACAACGAAAGCATGACAGAACAGACGTCCTTAGCCGGCAAAAAAATCGTACTGGGTGTATCGGGCAGCATTGCGGCCTATAAGGCAGCAGATCTCGTACGTTTATGCACGAAAGCGGGCGCCGAAGTGAAAGTGGTCATGACGCAGGCTGCCAGTGAATTCATCACACCCCTAACCATGCAAACATTGAGTGGCAACCCTGTTGCAATGACTTTGTTGGATGCAGATGAAGAAGCCGCCATGGGACATATTAAATTAGCCCGTTGGGCAGATTGGGTCCTCATTGCCCCTGCTACTGCCAATACGATAGCGGGCTTAGCACAAGGCAGAACAGAAGATCTCTTATCTGCATTATGTTTGGCAACAACGGTACCCATAGCGTTAGCGCCTGCGATGAATAATAAAATGTGGACCAACAAAGCCACACAAGCCAATTTAGCGGTTATTGCTGAAAGAGGCATGCATTTATTAGGCCCTGCCAGTGGCGACCAAGCGTGTGGTGAGCAGGGAGAAGGCCGCCTGTTAGAACCAGAGCAGATATTAGCCGAATTATCACAACTTGTTTTACCGCCAAAACTGGCAAAGAAACGCCTTGTCATTACGGCTGGCCCGACCCATGAACCGATTGATCCAGTTAGGTTTATCGGCAATCGGAGCTCTGGGAAAATGGGCTTTGCCATGGCAACGGCTGCGGCTGAAACAGGTGCCGAAGTTATATTGGTTACCGGTCCGGTGCACTTAGCGACACCACCGGGGGTAACACGAATAGATGTAGAAACCGCCAGCCAAATGCATGAGGCGGTAGAAAAAATCGAGTCGATAGATATTTTTATTGGCTGTGCGGCTGTCGCGGATTATCGACCGCAGCAATATCATGATAAGAAGATCAAGAAAACGGCTGAAAAACAGCGTGAGATTTCGCTGATTGAGAATCCCGATATTCTTGCTGGTGTAAGCCAAAGGAAACAAAAACCTTTTATAGTTGGCTTTGCGGCAGAGACAGACAATATTACCGATTATGCTAAAGAAAAAATGGTCCGTAAACAGTTGGATATGATCGCCGCCAATCAAGTCGGTAAAGGTCTGGGTTTTGCGGTCGATACAAATGCATTGCAAGTGTTTTGGCATCAAGGTGATGCCGTTTTGCCACAGGCATTAAAAAGTCACTTGGCAAGAGAGTTAATGAGACTTATTATTGAACGCTATGACGCAAAAAATTCAGCTTAAAATTCTCGACCCGCGACTAGGTGATTCAATTGAATTACCGAACTATGCGACAACAGGTTCTGCGGGACTAGACTTACGTGCCTGTCTCGATGAAAAAATCACCATCGCCCCACAGGAAACCGTGCTTATTCCAACCGGCATTGCAATTTATATCGGCGATCCGAGTTTAGCCGCTGTGCTGCTACCGCGTTCAGGCTTGGGGCATAAGCACGGTATTGTCCTAGGTAATTTAGTCGGCCTCATAGACAGTGATTACCAAGGACAACTCTTCGTTTCTTGTTGGAATCGCGGACAAACCGCATTTGATATCGGTATCGGCGATAGAATCGCACAAATGGTATTCGTACCCGTAGCGCAAGTTGATTTTGAACAGGTTGATGATTTTTCGCTATCAGAACGAGGCAATGGTGGTTTTGGCCATACTGGGCAGCAATAAATGAAAGAATTAGCGAAACTAATGGGCAATCCGAGTATCGCTATTTTAGTGATATTCTTAAGTTGCTTAGCCATTTTCGCGGGGTTTCTATGGCAGAATCAACATGTTTCTAAACAACATCAACTAGTAATAGAACAAAAGCAGCGTCATATTGCAGACATGATTCATGGTGCGATAGAAGACAAAATAGCCAGTTATAGTCTGCAGATGGCCTCGGCCGCAAAATCACCCCAGTTAGCCACGATTATTGCGAGACAAGATCCCCGTCTAATTGCATCACAACAACGCGCACTGATGCGATTATTTCCAGAAGTAAACCAAGTTTGTTTGATTAAGGCCAGCGTTGATGAGCCGAATCCGAATGGGTGCATACCGATTACTTTTGCAACGTTGAACAGTCTGAGATTGGCCAAAAAAGACGACAGTGCCCCGATTGCAGTGATGCAAACAGCACAAGAAAATGCCTATCTTTTACTGACGCAAAGCATTAAGAACAGCCAAAATAAAGTGGTCGGTGTACTCGCGGTGACCTTGCCGAGCAGTATCGTCCAAAACTTACTACAACCCACGTTTAGTACAGAGGGTTATGTTGAGTTACAACAAGGGACCAATACAGTCACAGCGCTGGCATCAAAAGGGGATAAGAAGTGGCGTCAAGGCCAGCCTTTATTCAATAAACCCTTGGCCAAAAGTCATTGGCGTATCGCATATTGGCCGCAGCAGACTGAGTCGTCTAATACATATCTAGCTGTGCTGGGGATAGTCTTATCGCTTGTATTATTGATGTGGTTATTCAGAGAGCGATCTTATCGCTTTGTCTTACTGCATGATTTAGGCGTATTAAAGAACCAAATAATTGATCTGAATAACAGCCAGTTAAAAGCGACATATCCGACGGTCATCCCCGAAATGGACGCGATTACCGAGGAGATTAAAAGATTGGGCCAAACGCTACCCATTACGCGCAAAGGTAAAAAACTTAAGAGCAAGTCATCTGAGGAAGAGAGTGATGAGTTGCCCGTCGTTGAAATCGAGCCAAAAAGTAATTCGCTTGAATTTACGTCATCAGCAGCAAAAAACAATGAATCTGACGTTGAACCGATAGCGTTAGTAGCAGAAAAACCGGTAGACATTGTACCGACGATTTTTAAAGCTTATGACATTCGCGGTATTGTTGGTGAAACAATTAATAAACAAGTCGTCAAAACGATTGGTCAAGCGATTGGTAGTGAAGCATTAGACAAGGAGCAGTCACGTTTGATCGTTGGCCGTGACGGCCGGCTGTCGAGTGATGAGTTAAGCCAAGCCCTAATAGAAGGGATTATGGCCAGTGGGTGCGAAGTCGTTGATATTGGTCTAGTGCCAACACCTTTGGTTTCTTTCGCTTGTGAACATCTGCATACCCACTCCGGCGTGATGGTTACAGCAAGCCATAACCCCGCAAATTACAATGGTCTAAAAATCACCATAGCAGGTAAGCCAGTCTTTGGGGCCAGCTTACAACAACTTTATCAGCGCATTTTACAAGGTAACCTTCATACTGGCCAAGGCAGTGTTAGCACTGCTGATGTTATTGATGATTACATTGCCGAAGTCAGCGCTGACATACATCTAAGTAGACCATTAAAAGTGGTGGTTGACTGTGGCAATGGCGTTGGCGGGGTAGTTGCCCCGAAATTATTGGCCGCTTTGGGCTGTGAAGTAATCGAATTGTATTGTGATGTGAACGGCGAATTTCCAAATCATCATCCTAATCCAAGTGAACCGGCAAACTTACAAGATTTGATTTTAGCCGTGCGCCGTTCAGGTGCTGAGTTAGGCATCGCTTTTGATGGCGATGGTGATCGTCTAGGTACGGTTGATGCAGAAGGTAATATTATTTGGGCAGACCGTTTAATGATCATGTTTGCACAGGATATCTTGTCCCGATTACCAGGCTCACTGGTGATTTATGATGTGAAATGTAGCGGTTTATTAGAAGATGCGATCCTAGGTGCCGGTGGCGAAGCTTTGATGTGGCAATCAGGCTATGCGGTTATCAGAGATAAAATGCAAGAAACCGGTGCACCATTAGCGGGAGAGTTGAGTGGTCATATTTTCTTCAAAGATCGCTGGTATGGCTTTGACGATGCAATGTACAGTGCCGCTCGCTTGATTGAATTATTAGGTCGTGACCCATTAGAGCGGAATTCGACAGAAATTTTTGCTGCGGTTCCAAACCGTGAAAACACACCGGAAATTATCGTCGATATGGACGAATTAGAATGCCAAAAATTTATTCAGAAATTTGTTGCTGAGGCGAGTTTTCAAGGAGCTAAAATTTCGACGATAGATGGACTGAGAGCTGATTTCCCTACTGGTTGGGGCTTGGTGCGTGCATCGAATACAGTGCCGGGTCTAACATTGCGTTTTGAAGCAGAAACGGAAGAAAATTTACAAGAAATACAGCAACAATTTAAACAGCAAATGTTGCAAGTTAAACCTACCATTACGCTGCTTTTCTAAAAGATATTAATCATGAGTTTAAATACCAAACGGGCACCTCAAATTGCAAAAGTGCTCACAGAAGCATTGCCCTATATTCAACGGTTTTCTGGCAAAACCTTAGTGATCAAATATGGTGGTAACGCCATGGTGGATGAAGATCTAAAAAACAGCTTTGCCCGCGATGTGGTCTTGATGAAAGCGGTGGGCATTAACCCGATCATTGTCCATGGCGGCGGTCCACAAATTGGAAGTTTATTGGAACGCGTGGGGAAAGAAAGCCGCTTTGTGGCTGGGATGCGTGTCACCGATAGCGACACCATGGACATGGTCGAAATGGTGCTCGGTGGCCAAGTGAATAAAAGTATAGTCAGCTTGATTAACAGCCACGGCGGTCGAGCTGTGGGCTTAACAGGTAAAGATGGTGCGATGATTCGCGCTAAGAAACTCCATATCTCACCCGACGATCCCGCTGTAAATGTCTCGGAAGTCATTGACCTCGGTCATGTTGGTCAAGTGGAGAGTATTGATACCAGTGTCGTCGACATGTTGGTTGACAGCGATTTTATTCCCGTTATTGCGCCAATTGGTGTTGGCGATACTGGACGATCGTACAATATCAATGCTGACCTAGTAGCTGGTAAACTGGCAGAAGTGTTAAAAGCCGAAAAGCTGATTTTATTAACAAATACAGCTGGGCTATTAGATAGTGAAGGTGCGCTATTAACGGGATTGGATGCCCAACAGGTGAATAAATTAATTGATGATGGTGTTATTTATGGTGGAATGTTACCTAAAATTGCTTGTGCACTCGGCGCAGTCAATGCCGGTGTATCGGCAGCACATATCATTGATGGACGTGTTCAACATGCCGCGCTATTAGAAATCTTTACTGATGAAGGCGTGGGAACATTAATTCGTGGAGGAGAAACGAATTAAATGAGTGAACTGGAAAAGCCAACACGTGCAGAATTAAAGCTGTCTCGCCGCCAAGCGATTCTACAAGCGCTTGCCAGTGAGTTAGAAAATAACCCGGGCGAACGGGTCACCACTGCGCAATTAGCCAAAAGCCTGAATGTGTCAGAAGCGGCACTTTATCGCCACTTTCCCAGTAAAGCGCGGATGTTCGAAGGCTTAATTGAATTTGCTGAGGAGACAATTTTTGGCTTAATTAATCGCATTATTCAACAAGAAACGAGCGCAGTTACTCGATGTGAAAAAATAATGACGCTGTTACTTCAGTTCAGTGCGAAAAACCCAGGTATCAGTAGCATCCTTGTTGGGACTGCGCTGACAGGCGAAACAGAACGGTTAAGACATCGTGTTAACCAGTTTTTTGAACGTTTAGAGACCCAGTTTAGACAAATATTACGTGAAAGAGAGTTAACGATAACGGAAGCTGGCGGACGGCCAGTGAATGAAACGGCAAACTTATTGCTTACTATCGTTGAAGGACATCTACAACAGTATGTTCGCAGTGGCTTTCGTCAATCACCGCTCGTTGTGTGGGAAAAGCAATGGCAGTTGTTGGCACCTTTATTAAAGGTTTACGTATGATTAATGTCGTAGTGATTAGTAATAATCCTGCTAACACGTTGGACGTCTTATCACAGCAAAATGATATGAGCGTGACAAAAATATTACCGACAACAATAGAAAATATTGTTGAACAAATCGGTGGGCAGCATCCGGATATTGTTATTATTGCTGATAGCACAGAAGAAAATAGTAAAGATCTACTCTGCCGTTTTTTGGCTAAGCATTATCAGTATGCCCGTCATCTTATATTAACGGATAAAGCACTGACTTATGAGATCTTAGAAAACTCTGGGTTTCGGGCGCGCGGCTACATTACACCAGACCAGCATTCTGCATTAGCAAAAGCGGTACGTGTCGTTTTTGATGGCGAAGCATGGTTACCCAGAAAATTAGTCACAGAAATGTTAAACTGCTACGCAGCGACTTTTTTAAAGCAGAACGCATAACAGTTTAAAACATCCCACCCTGAGGCTATCCCCTGGCATCAGTCTCAAGCGATAATATTTTGTTTCAAACAAAGTATAACCTTTCATCACCTATCAGTAAAAACGACAAAATTTGCCGCTAAATTTTTGACACCCTTGCCGCTTTAATTATAAGTAATTGATAATTAACGGTTTATATTTGTGGCATATTTGGTGCATAACTCTCTGCAACAAGATTAAAGTTGGAGCTAGATATGCCGATAAACTTCGATTCCGCTATTGGAATTCATGCTGATGCATTACGTGTCCGTTCACAACGGGCAGAATTGCTGGCGTCGAATTTAAGCAATGCAGATACGCCGGGTTATAAGGCGCGAGATATTGATTTTAAATCAGCGTTAAAAATGGCGAGTAGCGGTGAGACAGGCATGATGAAAATGTCCCATCAAAACCATATGCAGCCGACAGCTACTTTGTCTAGCCAGCCACATGTTCAATATCGCAGCACCCTTCAAGATTCATTAGATGGTAACTCTGTTGATGAGCAAATTGAACAAGCAGCCTTCATGCAAAACTCAATTCAGTATCAGGCCAGCCTTGATTTCTTAGGCGGTCGGTTCAACGGATTGCTGAAAGCAATTAAAGGGGAGTAACGGCCAATGTCTCTATTTAATATATTCAATATTGCCAGCAGCGGCATGAGTGCGCAATCAGTTCGACTCAATGTGACTGCCAGTAATTTAGCCAATGTTGACAGTGTTGGTAGCAGCAAAGAAGAAATATACCGCGCCCGCCAACCTGTTTTTGCAACAGTCATGAAAGAGGCACAAAACGGCATGTCGGTAGGCAGCGTTCAAGTCAAAGCAATAGTTGAGACACAAACAGATGGCCGAGAAGAATATAACCCTAGCCACCCAATGGCGAATGATAAGGGTTATATCTATCACTCGAATGTTGATCCTATGTCAGAAATGGCCAATATGATTTCGGCATCCCGTTCATATCAAAACAATGTCGAAGTAGCCAATACCTCGAAGCAGCTGTTGTTGCAAACATTGCAATTAGGCAAGTAGCCTGGGAGGTTAATGATGGAAATTGATAATAGCTTCGCATTTTTAAATACTGGACAAGCTGCCGCGACCGAGGCAAAGAAAGATGATGGCGCATTATCAACGGCAGATTTCTTGTCGTTGATGACGACACAGTTACAAAATCAGGATCCACTTAAACCATTGGAAAGTGGTGACTTTTTAGGCCAAATCGCCCAGTTTAGCACGGTCAGCGGTATCGGTGATTTAAATAGTTCGTTTGATGGGTTTGCGCAATCAATGCAATCGGACCAAGCCCTTCGCGGTTCTGCTTTGGTAGGCCGAAATGTATTAGTCCCTTCTTCAATTGGCAACCTATCAACAGAAGACGGCTTCAAAGGCCAAATCAATGTGGCGAGACCCGTTGGCGACTTAAAAGTACAAATTTCTACCGAAGCAGGTGTGCCGATCAGAACGATACCGTTGGGTACCGCATCGGGTTATACCAATTTCACCTGGGATGGCTTGGATGATAATGGCGAAGCTTTACCACCTGGCGTGTATCAATACAGAGCGACGGGCACGGTAGATGGCGATAACACCGCATTTGGCACCGCGACTGTCGCAAAAGTAGACAGTGTTTTAGTAGGAAATGGGCAGCAAGGTTTAACGATCAATTTAGCGGGCATTGGCTCAGTACCATTTAGCGAAGTACAAGAAATTATTTAAGAGGAAAGTAATATGTCTTTCAATACAGCATTAAGTGGTTTGAATGCAGCATCAGCTGATTTAAACGTGAAATCAAATAATATTGCTAACGTGAATACAACGGGCTTTAAAGAATCTCGTGCCGAGTTTGCCGATATATTTGCCGTATCAGCATTTGGTAGTAGTGACACCGCAATTGGTAACGGTACTGTCTTAAATAATGTCGCACAGCAATTCGAACAAGGTAACTTAGAGTTTACCGACAACGCATTAGATTTAGGGATCAGTGGCCAAGGCTTCTTCGCATTAGCACCTAACCAAACCAGTAACGAAGTGGTTTACACACGTGCTGGGGCATTCAATGTGAACAGTGATGGCTTTGTGGTTAATAGTGCCGGTCAATTTCTAAGAACGTTCCCAGTGAACCCAGACGGCACAGTGTCTTCGACCAGTATTTCAAGTACCACAGCATTACAATTGCCGAGCACAGCGGGCACACCACAAGCGACAGCGAACGTTGCAATAGCGAACAACCTACCCTCAACATCGGCATCACTAACAGGGGCGATTGACCCAGAAAATCCAACAACCTATACCAATTCGACGTCAGTAACGGTGTATGACTCCTTAGGTAATGAGCATATTGTCTCGCTGTTTTATCAAAAAAAAGCAACAGTGAATGAATGGGCTGTTGAGGCGTATATTGGAGGGGCGGATATTGCCCCTGCAACAGATACCGATCCTGTTCAACTCGGTGGGCTAATAACCTTAGAGTTTGACCCAACATTAGGTGGAGCATTAGCAGCAGCAAGTGTCTTTGAATTACCTTTTACTTTGCCAGCTACGGGTGTTGGGAGCTTGGTCAGTGGTGCTGCTGCGCAATCAGCCACCATCAACTTCCAGGGTTCAACACAAAATTCAGGCGGGTTTAATGTCACAGCGTTAACACAAGATGGTTTCCCAACAGGGCGTTTAAGTGGCTTAGATATCAGTGATGATGGTTTGGTAAGAGCCACATTTACTAACGGCCAAGCAACGCCATTGGGCAAAATCACCCTAGCTAACTTTTCAAACCCACAAGGCCTGAAACAAATAGGGAATACATCTTGGACTGAAACTTTGGATTCAGGCCAGGTGTTAGCCGGTGAAGCAGGTACTGGGGTTTTCGGTTTAGTGCAATCCGGGGCTTTAGAAGCATCCAATGTGGATTTGACGGCAGAGTTGGTTGGTTTGATTACAGCACAACGAAATTTCCAAGCCAACTCAAAAGCCATTGAAACCAATAATGCCATTACCCAAACAATTATTAACTTACGTTAATGAAAACTGACTTTAGCAGGTTGCTGAAGGGACCTGCTTTAGGAGAATAGCGATGGATAAAATGCTTTATATTTCGATGAGCACTGCGCAGCAAACAATGCGTGCGCAGGCCGCGAACAGTAATAATTTAGCGAATCTGAATACCACGGGTTTTAGAGCTGATTTTGAACAGTTTAGAAGTATTCCTGTACTGGGCGAAGGTGTTCCTTCGCGGGTTTATTCAGCCAGTGAGCGGATCGCTACTAATTTTCAACAAGGTACGTTGCAATCAACGGGCCGTGAGTTAGATATCTCGGTACAAGGCGAAGGTTTTATTGCCGTTCAAGGTAAAGATGGCCGAGAAGGTTACACCCGTGCCGGCGATTTAAGGGTGACCTCATCAGGTCAATTAATAACAGGGACGGGCTTAGTGGTATTGGGAGAAGGTGGCCCAATTTCTATTCCCGCTGCTGAAAAAGTTGAAATTGGTTCTGATGGCACGATCTCAATTCGACCATTAGGCTCAGCAGCTAGCGCATTAGCGCAGCTCGACAGAATTAAGTTAGTGAAACCAGAGATCGGTCAATTACAAAAAAGTGCTGATGGTCTGATAAGGCTGGTTGATGGAACAGATGCGCCATCAGATGCCAGTGTCAAAGTGGCGTCAGGCACATTAGAAAGCAGTAATGTGAATGCGGTCGGTGCTTTAGTCAATATGATCAGCTTACAGCGCCAATATGAAATGCAGATAAAAATGATGTCGACAGCGCAAGAAAATAGTACAGCATCAGCGCGTTTGCTCCAGTTGGGTAGCTAGCATGCTCATATTAATAACAATAATTAATTTAGGAGGCTAGCCATGCAACAAGCGTTATGGATTGCCAAAACAGGGCTCGATGCACAACAAACACGGATGACCGTTATCTCAAATAACTTGGCGAACGTCAATACCACGGGATTTAAGCAGGATCGTGCTGTTTTTGAAGATTTGTTATATCAAACAATTCGTCAACCGGGGGCGCAATCCTCAACCAGTACGCAATTGCCTTCTGGTCTGATGTTAGGGACAGGTGTTCGAACGGTTGCAACAGAAAAAATGCATACCCAAGGTAATGTGTTGACGACCGGTAATGCACTGGATGTCGCAATACAAGGCAGGGGATTTTTTCAAGTGCTTAAACCGGAAGGGGACATCGGCTATACCCGGGATGGCACATTCCAAGTCGATTCCAATGGCCAAGTTGTGATGTCAAATGGCTATCCTCTAGAGCCTGCCATCACGATTCCGGCACAATCGACCAGTATTACAGTTGGATCGGATGGCACTGTCAGTGTTTCACAAGCAGGTCAAGCTGCTCCTTCAATTGTAGGTAATATTCAATTGGCTGACTTCGTTAACCCAACAGGTTTACAACCATTGGGTGAGAACCTGTTTTCTGAAACAGCAGCCAGCGGTTCTGCGACAACTGCGGTGCCAGGTACAAGTGGCCTTGGCAGTGTGATTGGTGGTGCATTAGAAACATCCAACGTCAATGTGGTGACTGAGCTGATTAGCATGATCGAAACGCAGCGCGCTTACGAGATGAACTCAAAAGCCATTTCGACAGCAGATCAAATGCTGCAATATGCGAGTCAAAACCTATAGTGACCGGGTCACAATAGGAGGAATTATCATGAAAAATTTAACGCGTTTTCTTATTCTAATCTGCGTATTGTTGCAGACGGCATGTATGACCAATACGGTCAAACGTGACCCAGCGTATGCCGCGGTCAGACCGGTTGCGATTCCGCTTCCTGAGCAAAATAATGGGGTGATATTTAATTCAAGCAATAATATTTTATTATTTGAAGATTATCGCGCCCGTCGCCCAGGCGATATATTAACAGTGCAATTGCAAGAGCAAACCAACGCTGAGAAAGAAACAGAAACAACGATTAGTAAAAATAACAGTAACAGTATTACTAACCCGACGCTCTTTGGCACGACGCCTCAGTTTAGTTTACCGAGCCAATTACCCTTTGTTAATACCAGCGACAATACTTTGGCCTTTAATCTAAGCTCAGATTCCGACTTTAGTGGACAAGGCGATAGTGATCAAAGCAATAAATTAACAGGTGATGTCAGCGTGTCAGTCGTTGAAGTATTGCCTAATGGTAACTTGGTGATTCGCGGTGAAAAAGTCATTACGATTAACCAAGGCAACGAATACATCCGGATTGCTGGCGTGATTAACCCACGGGATATTGATGCCAATAATTCGGTGTCATCAAAACGGGTCGCCAATGCCCAGATTTCTTATGTCGGTGATGGCCCAACGCAAGACGCCAATGTCATGGGTTGGTTAGGCCGGTTCTTCATTAGCGCCATCATGCCGTTTTAGGAGCTACTGATGACAAAAACTATTTTAATTATTTTATGCGCATTGTTAGTTTTGCCTTCAATGGCATTTGCGGAGCGGGTGAAAGATCTGGCCTCGATCGCTGGCGTTCGTGCCAATCAACTTGTCGGTTTTGGTTTAGTCGTTGGCTTAAATGGCACGGGCGATAAAACCAGTTTTACCGGTCAGAGTTTAAGAACCATGTTGCGAGAACTTGGGGTAACACTGCCACCAGGAGTGGATCCAGGCAGTAAAAATGTTGCTGCAGTTTCAATCCATACAGATTTACCCCCTTTTATGAAGCCGGGACAAACCATTGATGTGAGTATCTCATCACTAGGCGATGCCAAAAGCTTACGTGGCGGTAGCTTACTCATGACTCCTTTAAAAGGGGCCGACGGCAAAATCTATGCGATAGCACAAGGCAATTTGGTGGTCGGTGGTTTCGGTGCCGAGGCCGGTGATGGTTCGCGCGTGACAGTCAATATTCCCAGTGCAGGTCGAATCCCAAATGGTGCGACGGTAGAGCGTACAGTCCGCAATGCCTTTAATGTCGGCGATCATATTATTCTTAATTTACATCAGCCAGACTTCACGACAGCCAGCCGTTTAGCTGATTCAATCAACCATACCTTAGGCAAAGGGTCTGCCAGATCAATTGACGCGTCATCCATTAAAGTGAATGCCCCGCGTGATCCAAGTCAACGAGTGCCTTTCCTTTCACTAGTTGAAAATTTACAATTAACACCGGGTGAAGCGGCAGCAAGAATTGTTGTTAATTCACGGACCGGGACTATTGTCATCGGCCAAAATGTCCGAGTAAGTCCAGCCGCCGTCACCCATGGTAATTTATCCGTCACGATTTCAGCCAATACCGAAGTCAGTCAGCCGAATGCATTTTCTGATGGCGAAACGGTGATTAGCCCTAATTTTGATGTTGAAATCACCGAAGAAGACAGCCGGATGTTCGTCTTTAATCCCGGTATCTCGTTAGATGAAATTGTCCGTGCTGTGAATCAAGTAGGCGCGGCGCCTGGTGATTTAGTGGCGATTCTTGAAGCCTTAAAACAAGCTGGTGCCCTCAGCGCTGATTTAGTGATTATCTAGTCATGAGTTTAAATACAGGTGTTGCCCAAACAGCCCTTGATTCTCGAGGATTAGCTGAATTACGCTACGATGCGGGACAAAATAAAGATAGTGAAGAAACCCTAGAAAAAGTCGCAGGGCAATTTGAAGCTATATTTTTGAACATGATGTTAAAGAGTATGCGTCAGGCCAGCTTGGCAGATGGCGCGTTTGATAGTTCTCAAAGTGATCTTTACCGTGATATGGCGGATCAACAACTGTCGATTGATATTTCATCACGTGGTGGCTTAGGTTTGAAACAGGTCATCATGCGTCAGTTAGGTAGCCAAGCAGCAGAAAAAATTGAAGGCACTAGAGCACCTGAAAGCTTCAGTACTGACACTGTTAGTAGAAGAAGTGCATTACCGGAAGTTAATAGAGACCAGTTATTAACCGCCGCACAACAAGAGCTGCCAGCATTACAACAATCGAGCGCTATTGCTGAGCAAAGCAAGATGACGTTTGACTCCCCAGAAAGTTTTGTTAGGCAGCTCTGGTCTATGGCTGAGAAAGCCGCCCAGAAAATTGGCGTGACGCCGGAAGTGATTTTGTCCCAAGCCGCTTTAGAAACAGGTTGGGGAAAACACGTGATTCAGAAAGATGCTGATAAATCGAGTCATAACCTATTCAACATCAAAGCAGATAAGCGCTGGGAAGGTGATTCTGCCGCCATTGGTACAGTAGAATATCGGGATGGCGTGGCGGTAAAGGAACAAGCTAAATTCAGGGTTTATGACTCATATCAAGATAGCTTTAATGATTACATTAAATTCTTACAAACCCAACCTCGCTATCGAGAAGCACTAAAGCAAACTGCTGATCCTGAAGCCTTTATCGAAGGTCTACATAAAGCGGGTTATGCAACAGATCCTGCTTATGCAGACAAAATTAAACGCATTATGAATAGCGATACATTGGCTGTCATATCTAGCATGTCGGGTACCGTTTAAATGAACGGGTTAAATAGCAATACTAATGGAGTGAAGGCATGAGTTTATTATCAACCGGTGTGTCAGCACTCAATACTAGCCAGACGTCATTAGCAACGGTTGGCCATAACATTAGTAATGTCAATACTGAGGGTTATAGTCGCCAACGCGTCAATCAGGTCACTTTACCGGCCAATTTTGCGGGTTCGCAGTATATTGGTTCTGGTGTCACAGTTGGCAGTATAGAACGAATTTATAACGAGTTTCTTTCTGTTCAGGTGCGGACATTTACTTCACAACAGGCACAACATGAAGCCTTTGCGGAGGTTGCTGGGCAAATCAGTACAGTTTTAGGTTCTTCCACATCGAGTTTGGCTGGTGGTTTAGAGGCCTTTTTCAATGCAGCTAACGCTGTTGCTAACGATCCAACGTCAATTGCTGCACGCCAGGTATTATTATCGGAAGGACAATCACTGGCCAACCGATTTAAGACTTTAGATAACCAATTAACACAAATAGATAGCCAGCTTGATGGCCAATTAGCAGTTTCAATAACTGAAATTAACGTTATTACCGAAGGAATTGCTGAGCTGAATGCGGCGATTATCAACCTGAGTACGGGTAGTGGCGGTCAACCAAATGATTTACTTGATCAACGTGATGAGCTGATTAACCGCTTATCAGAATATACCTCAGTGAGTACCCTTCAAGATGATCTTGGTGCGATTAGTATTTTTGTGGGTAGTGGTCAAGCTTTAGTTGTAGGTTCAACGCAGACTGATTTAACCACAATCACGGATCTATCGACAGATCCATCGCGGTTGGGTGTTGGTTATGGGCCGAATGCGATTGAGATAACAGCTGAAATATCTGGTGGGAGCTTAGGTGGCATCCTTCAGGTACGTGGTGAGGTGATTGATTCTGCAAAGGCGGAATTAAATGCCTTAGCAACAAACCTTATTGATAATGCGAATACCATTCATCAACAAGGCGTGACACTTGATGGCAATATAGGGGGCAATTTATTCGGTCCTATTCCACCAGCAACGACAGTGGCTGGTGCCGGTACTATTTTTGTCGCGATAAGTGATCCTAGAGATGTTGCTGCTGCTTTTCCTGCAAGGGTAACAACCAATGTCAATGCGACGGGTACAGGGTCAATTGAAATAAGTAGTATTGAGTCGTCACCCCCAATTACTTTGCCTTTATTTGGTGTTGGTGCGGATATTCAATTTACGTTTGATGCGACCAATAATCAGTACACCGTCACGGATGGTGTCAATAACACCATCATCGCTTATGACCCGGCTGTGGATAGCGGAAAAACATTTAGTTTAACAGCGCCATTTGTTGAACTAACGGTTAAGTTATCTGGCGTACCAGCCGATACAGATCAATATGCAATTGGGAATAATACGGCAGTTGGCGATAATAGAAACGCATTGGCCTTAGGCGATTTGCGGTCGGAAAAAATATTAGGGGCAGGAACACAGTCCTTAGCTGATGCTTACGACATCCTAATCGCCGATGTCGCGACACGAACAAATAGGGCGGATATTAATCAACAGACCCAGCAAGGGTTACTTGAGCAAACACAAGCGAGATTTGACAGTATTTCTGGCGTTAATTTGGACGAAGAAGCGGCTAATTTAATTCGGTTTCAACAGGCATACCAAGCCGCCTCCCAAATTATCACTGTATCGAATACCGTCTTTAATTCATTGCTTCAAGCCTTATAAGAGAGGGCGTTATGCGTATATCGACTGGCCAAATATTTCAGCAAGGTTTAACAGCAATGTTGAATCAACAGAGTGAATTAGCCAAAACCCAACAGCAAATCGCAACGGGTAAGAAACTGTCGAGCCCGTCTGATGATCCGGTGGCTGCTGTTCAAATATTGAATTTTGAACGCGAATCGAATTTATTAAATCAATACATTGGCAATTCGAATACTGCGACGAGTAAGCTGCGCGTTGAAGAAGGCGTATTACAAGGGGCGGGTAATGTCTTACAACGTATTAGGGAGTTAGCCGTTCAAGGGTTAAATGACACCAATACTCAAAGTGATCGCGCCGATATTGCCCAAGAAATTATCCAACTTAATGAAGAATTATTATCTTTGGCCAATAGGCAAGATGCCAACGGCGATTATTTGTTTTCTGGTTTTAGTTCTAATACACAACCCTATACATCAACGGGAGCAAGTTATGCCGGTGATGAAGGCCAACGCAATATTCGAGTTGGCCCTAATGTGCTCGTTGAAACAAACGATCCAGGCAATGCTATTTTTGAAGCACAATACAATGAAACAATAGTGACCGATAATGCCGGCCCTAGTTCAGCCACTTTGAATATCCTGTCAACAGGGACAAATGAACTTATTTCACCGCCTATAACGGTGAGCTTTACCGCTCCAGATACATTAACTGTCAATGATGGTACTAATACGGCTGCTGTGACACCTTATACTGCAGGAACACCGCTGCGCCTAACGGACTTAGATACCAATTTCAGCGATCTCACTTTACAATTAGACGGTGCGCTGGGAGGGGCGGATTCCTATACGATTGAAACACAAGTCACGCCTAAAAGAACCGTCTTCAGTACAGTGAATGACTTTGCCAATGCCTTGATTGTAGATAACGTGGGCGGTAATGATTCTCCTAATAATGGTCAATTCTTGACTAATATCACAAGCGCGCTTGAAACGGTGATCGATGTCCGCGCTAAGATTGGCGCTAGAATTAATGTGGTTGAACAACAAGAATCAGTCAGTCAAGACTTAGCCCTGACGGTGCAAGAAACCTTATCTGGCTTGCAAGACTTAGATTATGCAGAAGCCATATCAAGATTATCACTACAAACCACCGCGCTACAGGCAGCACAACAAACCTTTGCACGGGTACAAGGGTTAAACTTGTTTAACTTCTTATAAGGAGTTAAACAAGTTATTCATAACTATAGAAAACAGGTGGGTACAAAAAGTGTGAACACCATCACAAAATAGTTCTAAAGTTCTCTTATGGTGGGTCGTTAACAGGTGCGGAGACAGTGAATACGTCATTTGAATGTATATCTGTTAATTATAAGTCGGATTGGCGTCCGAACCCTTAGAGGAGAATAGCCGTGGCTCAAGTCATTAATACAAACATTGCATCTTTAAATGCACAACGTAACCTAAACACATCACAAAATGCGCTAGCAACATCATTACAGCGTTTATCTACTGGTCTTAGAATCAATAGTGCAAAAGATGATGCGGCGGGTCTTGCGATTTCTGAACGTTTTACATCTCAAATTCAAGGTCTAAACCAAGCTAGCCGTAACGCGAATGATGGTATTTCATTCTCACAAACTGCTGAAGGCGCACTCGCAACAGTAGGCGATGGACTTCAACGTATCCGTGAACTCGCAGTACAAGCAGCGAATGATTCTAACTCAGCATCAGATCGTCAAGCATTAAACAATGAAATCGGCGAGTTGGTTGAAGAAGTTAACCGTGTCGCATTAAATACAGAGTTTAACGGTGGTCGTGTTCTAGATGGCACACAATCAAGCTTATTCTTCCAAGTGGGTGCTAATCAAGGTCAAACCATTGCAGTAAGTGCTGTTGATGCACGTGCTAATCAATTAGGTTCGACTATTTCAGTGGGCGGCGCAGGCTTAACACAAGCTAACATTGATACAGGAATTGCCACTATTAGTGATGTGGTGCTTACACCTACAGGAGTTTCAGCACTTGCAGTAGCCATTACTGCGGGTGCAGGTGGTCTAGCTGGAGCGACAAATCTAGGGACTACTCTAGAAAATGCGGTCCGTGGCATCAATGAAGAAATTGATTTCCGAATTGCGCAAGGTAATGCCGATTCAATATTGATTGCTGAAGCGGGCTATAAAGCCTCTTTAAATGTGGCCAATGACGGTACCACTTCGATTGCAATCACAGGTTCTTTTGATAGTGTCTTTGCCGCAACAGGTGGCGATGTCGTCTTGGATAATGTTGCTGCTACCGCGATAGCAGGTACTGCTGCAGGAACAGGTACGCAAGTTAACTTAACTGATATCTCAGTAGCAACACGAGCAGAAGCCACAGAAACCATTGCTGCCGTTACCGGCGCATTGACTCAAGTCAGTGATTTAAGAGCACAATTAGGTGCGGTCCAAACACGTTTTGAATCTGCAATTGGTAATTTAGCGATTACTTCTGAAAACTTATCAGCAGCACGGAGTCGTATTTTAGATGCTGACTTTGCTGCCGAAACAGCGAACTTAACACGAGGCCAAATCTTGCAACAAGCAGGTACAGCTATTTTGTCGCAAGCAAATGCATTGCCACAAAACGTATTAAGCTTGTTAGGATAAGAAGTTTTTTAACGGATGAGCCTGAAAAATTAATTTCAGGCTCATCATTTCTTTCTTATCGATAAGGAAGGAGACATGTGATGGATATTACGAATAAACCAACGAGTTCAGCAGCGATAGAGGTCAGTGTGGTCGCTAAGGCTCAACAGGCTGTGCAAGTGGAAAAAGTGAAAGTTGCCTCGGTGACGCCGGCTGAAAAAACGGCACAAGTTGAGGCGGCTGAGCCAAAAGAAGAAAGTGTCTCGACCGAAAACTTAGAGCAAGCTGTCAGTCAGATCAATGACTATGTGCAAAATTTACAACGCACTCTTCAATTTACAGTTGATGAGGAGAGTGGTAAAGATGTGGTTACTGTGTCGGATGTGGAGACGAAAGAGATTATTCGTCAATACCCTTCGGAAGAAGTGTTGGCGATCGCAAGGCAGATCTCACAAGAAAAGGATGAGGCTGTTAGACTATTTAGTTCGCGTACTTATAAATAGCGCGAGGAGCAGTTTATGGCGATTACAGTATCAGGTATAGGTTCAGGGATTGATACAGCAAGTCTAGTATCACAACTGGTTAATGCTGAAAGACAACCGGCGGAGCTACGCTTTAATACTAAAGAAGCGGGCTTGCAGTCTGAACTGTCATCATTTGGTACCTTGAGTAGTGCTTTAAGCCAGTTCCAAGAAAGCGTTCAAAAATTGAATGATATTACTTTATTCCAAGCCCGAACAGCGAGTTCGAGCAATGAAGATATTTTTTCTGTCTCGGCAACCAGTACTGCTGTATCAGGAAGTTATGAGCTTGAAGTAACGCAATTAGCCGCTGCAGAAAAATTACGTTCGGGAGATTTTGCTTCAGAAACCGATACCGTCGGTACTGGCACTTTAGATATCTCTCTTGGAACCGATACTTTTCAGGTCACAATCGACACCGATAACAGTAGTTTAGCAGGTGTCCGTGATGCGATTAATTCTGCGAGCGATAATCCAGGAATATCAGCTGCGATCATCAATGTAGATGATGGTGTGGGCGGCACAATTTCAAGACTGGTTTTAACGAGCGAAGAGACAGGCAGTGCGAATACGATTGATGTTGTTGCCGTCGACGACGACGCTGGCGATGGCTTTGATTTGACGCAATTAAATACGGCCAACTTAACAACGATTCGAGCAGCGCAAGATGCGATCATTGAGCTGGATGGCCAAACCGCAACGCGATCAAGTAACAGTTTATCTGATGTCATTTCAGGGATAACAATTGACCTCAATACCGCTGAAATTGGTACAGTAGAAACCTTGACCATAGCACTTGATAGAGACAGCGTTAAGACCAATGTCGTTAACTTTGTTGCTGCCTATAATAATTTGGCCGATACGGTGACCTCTCTTGGGGCTTATGATGCCGCAAGCGGCGCTGCTGGTGGTCTACAAGGTGATAGCACATTGCGAAATGTCGAAAACCAGATTCGTGCTGCATTAACGACGGGTATTGAAGGCCTGGCTTTTGGCACATTAGCTGAAATCGGCGTGACAACAGAAAGTACTGGTAAATTAGCCATTGATACTGATAAATTAGACAGTGTTATCGATACTGACTTTAATGCTGTTGCGCAATTATTTTCCTCAGAAAATGGCTTAGCGACGACATTAGATGACATCATCGAACGTTATACGTCAGCCGATGGTAGTCTCAGTGCACAGACCGCGAATATCCAAGAAAGGATCAATGGTCTTGATGATGATAGAGCGAGACTCGACGACCGTATAGCGTCCCTTGAAGCACGCCTGCAAGCCCAATTTGTTGCTTTAGATGGCTTGGTAGCGAGTCTACAATCTATTGGTAGCTTTTTAACGCAACAGTTAGCAAACTTGCCCAAACCCAATTCTATTGGTAATTAGCCAAGAGGTCTAAAATACGGATCTTTTTATTAAAGCTTTAGACTCTCCTGACGATAATGTGTATGTAGGCAAGAACTGATGAGGTTGTTGTATGGTTGACCCAAATAAGGAAGAAAATATGAACGCCAGTGTCGCAATGCAGCAATACCGTCATAATCACATCCAGGGTGGTATTGAAACAGCTTCTCCCCATCGTTTAGTGCAAATGTTGATGGAAGGTGCACTTGAAAAGCTAATGGCTGCAAAAGGCTTCATGGCTACGAAGGACATTGCTAAAAAAGGCGAACATATTAGTTGGGCTATATCAATTATTGATAGTTTAAGATCATGCCTCAATGTCGAAGTTGGCGGTGATTTTGCTCTAAACTTACTAGACCTCTACAACTATATGGAAAAGCGACTAGTAGAAGCAAATATCAATAATGATCCAGCCATGCTTGATGAAGTAGCACAATTAATTATTGAAATAAAATCAGGCTGGGATGCGATTCCGGCGGAATTTCATAGCCCAGTTAAACCAAGCTAAGTAAGATTAATAATGTCATCAGCGCTGGATTTAGTGACAACATTAATATCAGAAAGCGAGCAATTAGTGTCGCTCGCAGAATCAGAGGAATGGGGCGCGTTTTCTGAATTAGAACAAGAAAGGCAAAGCCACGTCAAACAGCTCGATTTACGCAGTGTAGATTTACCTGAGCAGCAAAACCTCGAACTCCGTAACCAAATGGCAGTTTTAATTGTATTAAATGATAAAATTGAAGCTATTTGCCGTGAAAAACGTAGTAAGACAGTCAAAGATCTTAAGACATTAAATCAAGGCAATAAAGCAAAAAAAGCCTATACCTAGTAGAAAAAAGCCAAACAGAATTCCCAAAGCGTCATTTTTTTGACAATCTTCGCCATTAGTGGTTAACTTCATAGTTCTGAATAACTTACATTGATCATTAAAGATCAAATCTTAACTTATTCATTTATGGAGAAGCAATGAGTTCGAATAATGTATTAGTCATCGATAACAATACAGAGCGGCGTAATGTGCTGTCGACATTAATCGAATTCATTAACTGTCGCCCAGTGATGGTTGACACACCTGATATGTGGTTTGAAGAAGCCGGGTCAATGCATGATGTTGTGATGGCCATCGTTGGCGAATGCGAGGACAAGCATCAAACTAAGCAAGTATTACGTGAGTTGGTGAACCACGAAGTGCCATTGGCCGTTTTCACCCTCGAATTACCTGAAGCAGATTGGCTAGACTTCCCGGGCACATTAGGGTCACTCCGTTTCCCAGTGAAATATCCCCAGCTAAGTAATGCACTGCAACAAGCAACAGTTTATCGAGGCCAACACGATAGAAGACAATCTCCTGATACAGAAATAAGACAGCTGGTCGGCAATAGCCGAAAAATGAAACAAGTGGCACAGATGATTGATCAAGTGTCAGATTCAGAAGCCAATGTACTTATTCTTGGTGAGTCTGGTACTGGTAAAGAAGTCGTGGCCCGTAACTTACACCAGCTATCGTCTCGTCGCCAGAAACCGATTGTACCTATTAACTGTGGTGCGATTCCCGCTGAGTTATTAGAAAGCGAATTATTTGGCCATGAGAAAGGGGCATTCACCGGTGCGATTACGACACGCAAAGGTCGCTTTGAAATGGCAGAAGGCGGTACATTATTTCTAGATGAAATTGGCGATATGCCACTGCCTATGCAAGTTAAGCTTCTTCGAGTTTTACAAGAGAAGGTTTATGAGCGTGTCGGCAGCAACAAAGCAATGACGGCCAATGTTAGAGTCATTGCTGCAACGCATAGAAATCTGGAAAAGCAAATTGCTGAAGGATTATTTAGAGAAGATTTGTATTATCGACTCAATGTCTTTCCAATTGAAATGCCGTCTCTACGAGAAAGGCCAGAAGATATTCCATTATTGATTAATGAAATGGTAAAGCGGGTCGAGCATGAAAATCGCGGTAGTGTTGGACTAACGTCCGCAGCGATAGCCTCACTTTGTCGTTATGACTGGCCTGGCAATGTGCGTGAATTGGCCAATGTGATCGAACGTTTAGTGATTATGTTCCCTTATACCACAGTAGATTTTGACGATTTGCCAGAAAAATATCAGCTTAAGGAAGGCGATTTGCCTGAGGCGGTGACCAAAGTAATAGAGCAAACCCCTGCGCCAGAAATTCACCTCAAAACAAAATCTGAACCACAGCCCGAAACCCAAGAGAATATTGCGACGTTGCAAGAATTGCCTGAAGAAGGGCTTGATTTAAAGCAGCACTTAGCCAATTTAGAGTACCTTTTGATTAAGCAAGCGATAGAAGAATCGGAAGGCGTGGTGGCGCACGCGGCTAAAAGATTAAAAATGCAGCGTACAACGCTAGTAGAAAAAATGAAAAAACATGGCATCCAGCGAGAAGGCGAATAAGTTCAAGACATCGCCGTCATTTCATTGACTTCAATAATATAAGTAGCTGATTTAAATAAAAAATATAGACAAGGCATGGCTTTTGCATCTACGCGATACAGCGTTAGAGTTTCCATATTGGAGCAGCCATGAGTCTAAAACAGTTTGCTGAACCTGCAAGCCATTTGCATCAGCAGAAGCCTTTTATAAGGCGAGCCACTTATCAAGTAGCAAATGATGACTCACGTCTGAATGATCAGTTACTACGGCATCAGCACGATCAAAGTGCCAAAGTAGAGCAAGCAAGTCGCCTTGCAAACCGCATGGCACAGCTATTAGAGGTCATGCCTGGCGGTGTCGTGGTATTGAATGGCCAAGGTCGCGTGCAGCAATGTAATGCCGTTGCAATCAATATGCTAGGCGAGCCCTTACAAGACGAGTTATGGGCGAGTGTCATTCAAAGAGCATTTGCACCAAAAGCAGATAATAGCCACGATGTTGCCTTATTAGATGGTCGCCTACTCCATATATCCACAAGCCCATTGCAAGATGAACCGGGCCAAATCGTGTTACTTAACGATGTCACTGAAACCCGACGTTTGCAGCTCAAAGTCTCACATCTACAACGGCTATCCGCCATGGGCGAAGTCGCCGCCCGATTAGCACATCAAATTCGTACGCCTTTATCATCGGCCATGCTGTATCTCTCACCGATAATGAAAGAAGAGACCGCACCTAAATTACGTCAAAACTTTGCGAAAAAACTGCATAGCAGCATCACCCACATGGAAGGTTTGATCAAAGATATGCTCGCATTTTCTCGTGGAGATATGGCGAGCACAGCAGCCGTATCAGTGGATGCGCTTTGCGAAACAGTCGAACAGCAGTTTCAATCACAAGAAGGGGCTGAACATTTCCATTTACAAGTGCACAACGCAATGGACGGTGCCTATGTATATGGCAGTCAAGATGCTTTAAGTAGCGCGATTAATAATTTATTAAACAATGCCAGAGCAGCCTGCGAATCAGAAGGCGAAATCACTATTTTTGCTGATCATATTGAAGATGATAATGGTGATGAATGGGTAGAAATCAGTGTCGAAGACAATGGCATTGGTATCCCAGCAACAGAGCAAGACAAAGTATTAACGCCCTTCTATACCACACGATCTTCAGGAACCGGCTTAGGCCTACCCGTCGTGAAATCAATCGTGAAAGCACACCGAGGCACATTGTGGTTCGCCAGTGATCACGGCCAAGGCAGCACATTTAGTATTCGATTGCCTAAATACAAAGGCAGTCACCACAAAACAGAAATGAAGCAAGAGCAAGATAAGGAGCTCATGTAATGAACCAAACAACGATTTTAGTTGTAGAAGATGACGCCAATTTACGCGAAGCGTTATGCGACACATTAGAGTTAGCAGGCTATAACGTCACGTCAACAGACCAAGGACAAAGTGCCTTAGATAAGCTAGCCACTGAAGAGTTTGGTTTATTACTGAGCGATCTGCAAATGCGGCCGATGGATGGTCACACATTGTTGAAAAAGGCCAAAGCACTCGTACCAGAATTGCCTGTTTTATTAATGACAGCTTATGGCACAGTAGAGGGCGCAGTAGATGCCCTTCATGAAGGTGCGAGCGATTACCTGATCAAACCTTTCGAAGCCGATGACTTATTAGAACGTGTTCAACGTTATGTTCGAACCGTGACGATGCAAGAAGATATGGTCGCAGTCGATAAGTCTTCTCGTGATCTAGTGACGTTATCGCGCCGTGTTGCCGACACCGACGCCACTGTTTTGATTAGTGGTGAGAGTGGCACAGGTAAAGAAGTGTTAGCCCGTTTTCTACATAATAATTCAACAAGGGCAGATAGCCCCTTTGTTGCAATCAACTGCGCGGCGATTCCAGAAAACATGCTGGAAGCCACATTGTTTGGTTATGAAAAAGGCGCTTTCACCGGGGCAAGTCAAGCTTATGCAGGTAAATTTGAACAAGCCAACCACGGCACAATTTTACTTGATGAGATTTCAGAAATGGATCTTAATTTACAAGCCAAGCTGCTTCGTGTTTTACAAGAACGTGAAGTCGAACGCATCGGGGGCCGTAAAACGATTTCATTAGATGTCCGTGTATTGGCTACCACAAACCGCTTGTTACGCGATGAAGTGACATCAGGGCATTTCAGAGAAGATTTATTCTACCGTTTGAATGTGTTCCCATTGCGACTGCTACCACTACGCGAACGCTGCGAAGACATTATGCCGTTGTCTTATCAAATCATACAAAAGCATTGTGATAATGCTGATCGTAATATGCCGACATTCAGTGCCTGTGCAGAAAAAAGCTTATTGGCTCACTCGTGGTACGGCAATGTTCGGGAATTGGATAATGTATTACAACGTGCCCTTATTCTTCAGCCAGGACAAATTGTTACGGCAAAAGATTTGGCATTTGAAAGTATGTCTGAGCCATCTAATACCCCAGTTGAGAGAGAGGAAACAGCAACACCTAATAGTTTAGGTGACGATCTTAGAAGCCATGAACAACGCCATATTCTCGAAGCACTAGAAAAGAATAATTGTAGCCGCCGCTTAACAGCCAAAGAGTTAGGTATCAGTGAGCGGACCTTGCGCTACAAAATATCAAGCTTTAGAGAACAAGGCATCACCATTCCAGAAAAAACCAATAAAGCATTAGCGTAAGGGGAGCATAAAACATGAATAGCATCGATCCGAATCAACTATTAACCCATATGCGGGCAGCACAAGCCCAAGCGACACAACAAGCTCAGCCGATGGGTGGCATTAATCAAGGCGGAACCAATGACATTGATTTTTCAAAATTGGTTAAATCAGCCGTTGATCAAGTGAATGAAACACAAAAAGCCTCAGGAAAATTAAAAACAGCGTTTGAAATGGGCGATCCAAACGTAAGTTTAGCGGATGCAATGATTGCCTCTCAAAAAGCCACTGTTGCTTTTGAAGCAACGATACAAGTGCGAAATAAATTCGTAAGAGCTTATGAAGAAGTCATGAGAATGAGTGTTTAATTGTTTATTATTTATTGAATAACATCCGAATACAGATAAATACCGAATACTTATAAATATAAGAGTAATACTATGGAAAACGCACCCGCCAACACAGCAGCACCGACGATTCCAGTACCGACGACGCCACTAGGTGCCATGCAAACGAACGTCTCACGACAGTCGATTATGAAACAAATGGCCTTCTTATTTGCCATTGCGGCCAGTATTGCTGTTGGTGGCTATGTCTTGATGTGGGCGCAAACACCGAATTACCAAGTGTTGTTTAATGATTTACCTGCAAGAGAGTCATCTGACATTATTGCGGTATTACAGCAAACAGATACTGATTATAAATTAGACTCTACCACCGGTTCATTGATGGTGCCGGCTTCTAAAGTACAAATGCTAAGAATGAAATTAGCGGCGGAAGGGCTACCACGCAGCGCATCAGCTGGAATGGAAATGTTGAACCAAGATCAAGGCTTCGGCACCAGTCAATTTATTGAACGTGCACGTTACCAGCGTGCAATGGAAGAAGAGTTGTCACGATCTATTTCAGAAATATACACTGTCAGAAGTGCCCGTGTTCATCTTGCCGTGCCGAAACAATCTGTCTTCGTACGTGAGCGTAAACCGCCGAGTGCATCCGTTGTGCTTAATTTATATGCGGGTCGTAATTTAGAGCCAAACCAAGTCGCTGCAGTCACACATATGGTGGCTTCTAGTGTGCCAAACATGTCGAATAAAGATGTAACTATCGTTGATCAAAAAGGTAACTTACTCACTAAAACGGATCGCGATGAAGGCTTAATGTTAAGTGATACCCAGCTGCAATACACTCAAAAATTAGAGCAAAAATATATTCAACGCATTGAGGATATTTTAGGGCCTATCGTCGGCGCAGCGGGGGTCAGAGCACAAGTCATGGCTGAAGTTGACTTTACGATGACTGAGCAAACGCACGAAAGCTATAATCCAGATAACGTTGTAATGCGGAGTGAACAAACGCAAGAAGAAAGCCGTATCGGCAGCTCAGGTGAAGCAATAGGTGTGCCGGGTGCACTGACCAATCAACCGCCTGCTGCGGGACAAACGCCTGATACCATTGCTGCTGAAGGTGCCGTTGTCGCTTCTGCTGCCACTGCCCCAGGTAGTTCGAGCAAGCAAAGTACCCGTAATTTTGAATTAGATCGCACCATCAGTCATACCCGTGTTGCTCCCGGTTCTATTAGAAAACTCAGCGTGGCTGTTTTAATTGATGAACGTCGCACACCAGGTGTAGCAGAAAGCACACCCCTATCAGAAGCAGAAATGACCAGAATTAACGCATTAGTGATGGATGCGATAGGATTCAGTCAAGCAAGAGGCGATAGCCTTAATATCGTCAATGCGCCTTTCTTGACGTTACCTGAGCAAGAAGCCTTGCCAGAAATCCCTATTTGGGAACAGCCATGGGTATGGGACGTCGCTAAGCAAGGGCTAGGCGGACTATTAGTATTATTTTTAATCTTTGGTGTGATTAGACCGGCATTTAAAGATTTAAATAAAATTCATGTCGATCCAGAAGCAGAAGCGGCGGTAAAAAGTTTGCTCGCAAACCAATCGGGGTCAGGTTCGGGTTCTGATGATAGAATTGTGACCGGTGCAGAAGATGTTGAAGGCCAATTAGCCAATGTGCGGAGTTTAGTACAACAAGATCCTGCGTTGGTGGCCCAAGTGGTTAAAAACTGGACGGTAGGTGAATCTTAAATGGCTGAAGAACTATCAAGAGAATTATCTGGCCCAGAAAAAGCAGCGGTATTCTTACGCTCAATTGGCGAAGCAGAAGCGTCAGAAGTGCTGAAACATATGGCGCCGAAAGAGGTACAAAAAGTCGGCCAAGTCATGGCGACATTGACCAATGTATCGCGTGATGAAGTCCAGACAGTGTTAGACAGCTTTGTAACAACAGTGGAAGCGCAAACAGGCTTAGGCATTGGCTCACATGATTATGTTCGCAGTATGTTAGTCGGCGCCTTAGGTGAGGATAAAGCAGGCAGTGTCCTAGATCGCATTTTATCTGGCGGCAATACCTCGGGTTTAGAACAACTCAAATGGATGGATGCTCGCGGCATTTATGAAGTCATTAAACTAGAGCACCCACAAATTATTGCCATCGTATGCTCATTTTTGGAAGCAGACCAAGCAGCAGAGGTGCTTAGTATGTTTCCTGAACGTGATCAGTCTAATATCCTATTACGTATCGCGACATTAGATGGTGTCCAGCCCACCGCATTAACCGAATTAAATAGTATTTTAGAGAAACAGTTTAGTGGTGGCTCCGGCGGTCAAACGACGACAGTCGGTGGTTTAAAAACGGCAGCAGATATCCTTAATTTCGTAGAGACCAGCGCCGAAGCCTCTATTATGGAAAGCATTAAAGAAGCCGAACCTGATTTAGGTCAAAATATTGAAGACTTGATGTTTGTCTTTGAGAACTTGATTGATGTCGATGACCGTGGCTTCCAAACACTGATGCGTGAAATCCAAACCGACGATCTCATGCTCGCTTTAAAAGGCTGTGATGAAGATCTGAAAGAAAAATTCTTCGGGAATATGTCATCACGTGCCGCGGAAATGATGCGAGATGATTTGGAAGCCAGTGGCCCAGTGCGTGTCAGCGATGTCGAAGCCGCACAGAAAAATATTTTAGTTGCAGCGCGTGATTTATCTGACAAAGGCGAGATTATGTTAGGTGGAGGCGGTGGAGATGACTTCCTCTGATGAATTGATCTCAGACCAAGCCAATGTGGTAACGCCTGAAGAATTGGCCGACTACCAACGTTGGCAAGCACCCCATATGGTCTCAGTCGAGGATGTGAGAGGCAAGCCAGATGTATTTTTAACTGTCGAAGATATTGATGCCTTACAAAAACAAGCACAGCAAGAAGGTTACAAAGCAGGATTTCAACAAGGCCAAACAGCTGGCCATCAAGCAGGGTTAGCGTCAGGCAAAATTGACGTCAATAACCAATTGACAAATTTACGTCAAATACTAGAAACACTCAATACACCACTCGAAAGTTTAGATGCAGAAATGGAACGCGATATTGTTGCTTTAGTCACAACAGTCGCCAAGCAAGTGATAAGACGTGAAATTAAAGCAGAGCCGGAACATGTGATCGGCGCGGTGAGAGCAGCATTAGCGGTGTTACCGATTAACGATCGGAAAATAAAAATATATTTACATCCGCAAGATACAGAACTGGTCAAAAAAGGCTTATCTCTAGACGAAGATGATGCCAGTTGGCGGTGGATTGATGATCCGACATTGAGTAGAGGGGGGTGTCGTATTGAAACAGCCAATACCTTAATTGATGCCAGTGTCGAAGCACGACTAGAGAGTGTGATTAATAAATTATTGGGTGGAGAGCGGACGGATGACCAAACCGACTGATTCCGCTGCTACGGCAACCAATAGAAGTGCCAAATGGCGCGGGCAATTAAAAGAGTGCCAACATCGCCTAGATACCAACCCCGATGAAGTGTTAGCGATTGAAGGACGGCTAACCCGTATGGTGGGCCTGACACTAGAAGCAGTTGGCTTTAGAGCCCCGGTTGGCAGCCGCTGTGAAATATTAGTGAGTGACCATAATCGAATAGAAGCAGAAGTGGTGGGTTTCTCCGGTGAAACGTTATATCTCATGCCAACGGGTGATATCCGTGGTTTAGTACCAAACGCAAGAGTTAGACCGATTAAGAGTGACTCACAAGTGCCGGTGAGCGATGCATTGTTGGGCCGCGTTGTTGATGGTGCAGGCAAACCATTAGATGGAAAAGGCCCACTTAAGTGTCGAGATCGTATGCCGTTACATGGCGAGCCGATCAACCCATTAGCCCGAGCACCGATCAGACAACATCTTGATGTTGGCGTCGAAGCAATTAATGCCTTGTTAAGTGTGGGCCGCGGCCAACGAATGGGCCTATTTGCCGGCAGTGGTGTCGGTAAAAGTGTACTACTCGGTATGATGACCCGGTTTACCGAGGCTGATGTGATCGTCGTTGGCTTGATTGGAGAGCGGGGACGAGAAGTTAAAGAATTTATTGAAGACATCTTAGGTGATGAAGGTTTGTCACGGGCTGTCGTCGTCGCCTCACCAGCTGATCATTCGCCATTAATGCGTCTACATGGTGCGATGTTAGCCACCAGCATTGCTGAATATTTTCGCGATCAAGGCAAACAAGTTTTGTTGTTAATGGACTCGTTAACCCGTTATGCACAAGCCCAACGCGAAATAGCTTTAGCCATCGGTGAACCGCCGGCGACCAAAGGCTATCCACCTTCTGTCTTTTCCTTACTACCGCAATTAGTCGAGCGGGCCGGTAATGGGCAAAATGGCGGGGCGATTACCGCCTTCTATACCGTATTAACGGAAGGGGATGATCAACAAGATCCGGTTGCCGATGCCGCAAGAGCTATTTTAGATGGTCATATCGTTTTATCGCGCCAATTAGCCGAGTCAGGACTCTATCCCGCGATTGATATTGAAGCATCGATTAGTCGCGTAATGCCGCAAATAGTTGCACCAGAGCATTTAGAGCGCGCACAATACTTTAAACAGATTTATGCCACCTATCGTCAAAACCAAGACTTAATCAATATAGGAGCGTATGCCATGGGAACCGATCCCAAAATTGATGAAGCGATTGCCATGTTCCCAAGTCTGCAAGCATTGATTCAGCAGCCGATGGGGCAAGCGGTCGATTGGCAGCAAAGTTTGACTGAACTGGTAGCGAGCCTTGAACCGCCTGTCATTCAGCAACAAACCACCAGTTGGCAACCGCCCGCGATCATCAACTAGTCATTTGAATTTAAACAATGAAACGCTCAAAAAGACTTAACCCCGTTGTCGAACTCGCAGTTAAAGCCAGCGAGGCGGCATTGAGACGTGTCGGCGAGGCAAACGCAACATGGGTGGGCGATAAAGCGCAACTGGATGACTTAGTGAAATATAAAGGCGAGTATCTAGCCCGTTTTCGCGAAGGGAATCAACTGACCATGAGTGCACAAAAAGTCATGGAGCTGCGCGCCTTTCTTGTACAGTTAGATCAAGCCATTGCTTCTCAAGAAAGACAAGTCGCACAGAGTTTGGAGAACCTTCGACAAGAACAGCTAATGTGGAAAACAGTACGCAGTAAAGAACAAGCTGTGCAGTCCTTAGTCACGCGTTATCAACAAGAAGAAATCCACGTTGAACAGAAACAAGAACAACTTGAAAACGATGAGCGTAATACTGCCCAGTGGCTCCGAAAGTCTAAATAAAGTCCGCTTCCAATAAAATCATTCAGCTCATCTGAAAGGGCTGGCATGGTCTCTGCATTATTGCCTTGAAACAAGGGTAATTAATGTGGCTTCAAATCATTAATTACCTTGTAATCTAGCTGTAATAAGGCCTGGCAAAAGCAGTCAGGCAATATTGGGCTATAGGTGATGCCGAGAACGGTTGAGAGGGCGGCAAGAATGACCTCGAAATATTGCCGCAGGCGAAAAATTTGGTTAATGGTGGACTAGGTAGTGGACAATAATGGCTGTTGAAGTAATAGAATGTGGTGACGCTTTGGAAGTGGCAAATGTGAATGCATTGCACTCACAATTATTGACAGTACTGTCAGAGCAAAAGCACGTGGCATTTAATTGTAGCCAAATTGAGCGAGTTGATACTGCCGCATTACAAATGTTGTATGCCTTTTCAAAAGCATCATCAGATTATGGTTGCGTCATCAATTGGGATGAAGCCAGTGATGTCTTTATTCACAACGCGCGATTACTTGGCTTAGCAAGTGCGATGGGGATGCAGGCCTCAACATGACGGATAATGAAACAAATCAAGAGATTGAGGCCAGTGACATCGCGACAAAACAGACTTTGCCTGAAAATCAGGCAGAGGCAATAGAGCAAGATGACCCTGCTGAGACAGTCGTTTGGGATATTATCTTCAGTCCCAGTTCAGAATTACTACAACTGGGCAGCGAGCCGGTTCAACTATTTCAAGCGCTCTCCACGCTGGGCGAACTTAAGGTATCAATAGATGATGCCAAGCTGCCTGCTTTTTCAGAATTAGACCCAACGGCCTGTTATTTATCATGGCATTTGACGCTAAGCGGCGAGATAAGCGAGCAACAAATTAAAGCTGTTTTTGAGCCCGTTGAAGCGCAATGTGAGCTATCAGTTGAACGATCGATCTCAGCATCATCTGACGAACACGATACGGATGCGAAGGTTAATCAGGAATCAAGCCAAAGCCCAATAATGAAAGCACCTTCTATAGCTGTTGAGATGGACAAAGTACAGGCATTGGCTAATCTAGTCGGTGAATTAGTGCTCACGCAGTCGATGCTGAGTCACCTTAGTGAACAGGTTCCACCAACCTTATTGCCAAAACTGACTGAAGGGATTGCACAACTAGATCGCCATGCGCGCGATATGCAAAAAGTCATCATACAAATGAGCACATTGCCAATCAGTACCATTTTTGATGTGTTGCCGAAATATGTGCAAGACCTTAGCCAGGCTTCGGGAAAGAAAGTAAATGTCACGACGTCAGGAGAGCAAACGGAACTCGATAAAATAGTATTAGAGGGCATAAGAAATATTTTAGAAAACCTGGTTCAAAGTGTCTTGGAATATGGCTTAGAAAGCCCAGAACAAAGGCAGCAAGTAGGCAAGTCAGAGACCGGTACCTTACACCTCAATGCCGATCACCAAGCGGGTCATATCATTATTGAAGTGAGTGATGATGGGGCAGGGCTTGATACACCCAATATTTTGCAAAAAGCGATCGAAAAAGGCTTAGTATCGGCAACCGAAAAATTATCGCCGCACGACATTCAAAATCTTATCTTTGAACCAGGGTTTTCGGCTGCGGATAAAGTAAGTGATCCTCTTAATAAAATGGGGGGCAGTGTCGAAGTGGCATCAATTGCAGGTAGGGGGACGATGTTTACCCTACGTTTGCCGCTAATGATGCGCATTATCGATGCTCAGACAATCAAGGTGGCAGACCAATATTATGTTTTGCCGCTAACAGCCATTATCGACTCATTTGAAATAGACACCAAAGACATTAAACCAGTGTCAGGAAAAGCCGAACTTTACCCTTTCCGAGGTGATTACATTCCGATACTCCGCCTAGATAAATTATTCAATTTATCGCCAACGATGACAGGATTAGAACAGAGACTCTTGGTTGTCGTTGCAGTGCAAGGCCAAAAGGCCGGCTTATTAGTTGATGATTTGATGTCACAGCAGCAAGTGGTCATCAACAGCCTTGAAACGGATTATCAAAAAGTACTGGGGTTCTCGGGTGCGACCATTATGGGTAATGGCACTGTCGCTTTGATTTTAGATATCGTGGGATTGATGACGTTATATAAGACGCCAAATCCACTTAAGCCATATAAATCAGATCGCGGGAGTGCTGGGTGATGACTTCATCAACCGAATTACAGTATCTCGACAGCTTACTAGAAGAAGAGCACACGAATGCCGACCAAGTTACACAACACTATTTAACGTTTAGCTTGGGCGAAGAACACTACGGGATCGAGATTCAATGTGTCCAAGAGATAAGAAGCTGGGAGAGCGTGACCTTAATTCCGAATACGCCTGACTATATCTGTGGGCTATTAAACCTGCGTAGTGCGATTATCCCGGTTGTTGATTTAAGGCTCAGGTTTGAAATGGCTAAAAAAGACTATAACCCAACCACTGTCGTCATTATTTTAAAAGTAAACAATGAACAAAGGTCAACACAAAGAACAGTCGGTCTCGTCGTTGATGCGGTATCGGATGCTGACAACATCAATTTGGGCGAGATGAAACCCAGTCCAGATTTTGGGGAGCACGTAGACACGACTTATATCAGAGGATTAGTATCCATTTCAGGCCAAATGGTCATGATATTGGATGTCGATATATTATTGAGCGTAGAGGCTCTGGCTTAGGCTATTGTGTGTAGTGACACGAGTAATCGCAATCATGAACCAACACACTCAGGTTGGCAAAACAGTGACAACACTGAATTTAGGCTATGCATTGGCATTAATGAACAAAAAAGTGACCTTGATTGATATGGACCCCAAAGCACAATTGAGCCAAGACTGTCAGTTAGATGGGGCAACCGTGGGGATCAACCAAGTGTTGCAGGATGAAATAACATTAGATCAGGCGATAAACAGTCTGGCAGAGAACTTTGACGTTATACCGGTGGGGAGTGGTCTAGCAGACTATGACCAAGTAACAGAAAACAGCAGCAGATTACAGCAGAGTCATAAATTAAAACGGGCGATAGATAATATGTCAGAACAACAAGACTTTATATTAATAGATTGCCCTTCTAAACCGGGATTATTGACGGTTAACGCCTTATTAGCAGCAGATGAAATTATTGTGCCGGTGAAAGCTAATTACCTTTCTATGCAAGGTCTAGTAAGTGTTATTAGTCTATTTAAACGTTTAAAGAAAATCTCTGATGGTGCTAAATTATGGTTATTACTGACACAAATGAGTCAAGCAGATAAGCTGGCATCAGAACTTAAAGCGATAGTGATATCTTATTTCCCACAACGGATATTAGACACCGTCATTCGACAAGACGATGCCTTAGCGGAAAGTAGAACACACAACAAAGCCATTTTTGATTATCATCAAGAAAGTCATGGTGCCGCCGACTACTTTTCGTTGGCACAAGATATTATCGAAGGGAGGGTCAGCTAATGGCTGAAAAGAAACAACCAATAACAAGTACCACGAAAATCCCTTCTCGTAGAGCGACGATCAATAAAGATGGCGTAAAACAAACACGAACACGAACACGAACGCGCTACAACACCTCACCCGTTGCGACGTCGGTTAAGTCACATATAGACATTGTCGAAGACAACTTTAGTTTTTTAACAACAAAAGGTGAATTATTAGCCGCACGCTTTTTTGAGCGATTACTAGAACAAAATCCCGACATGGCGCCGTTATTTGATGGCGTATCACTTGATGGTCAGCAAAAGAAGTTTTTTGCATCGTTAGTGTTGATTGTCCAGAGCTTGAAGCAACCAGAAGTACTAGAAGATTATCTACGCAGCTTAGGGGCCAGACATTTCCACTATGGCGTCACAATAGAACACTACCCCATCGTCATTAATAATTTGTTGGCAGTGATGGCAGAGTTATCTGGCGATAAGTGGACGGCAGAAGTGGATGAAGCTTGGTCGGAAACCATCACTAAAATCACCGATATGATGATGACATCACGCGAGCCAAAGGTGCAAAAAGAACTGACAACGAATGAATTAGCCCAACTAGAGGATGAGGCACAAATAGAATTAGCACAGCTACGCTCAGCGATAGATGGCATGAACACACCGGTTATGATGATAAGCCGTGATCTTGTCATTAGCTATGTTAATCAAGCCGCAATTGAGCTGGTGGCCGACAATAAAGAGATGCTAACCCGGCAATATCCGAGCTTATTAATACGCAATCTGATCGGGACCGATCTCACCTTACTGGATACTGAATTAGCGTCATTAAAAGTGTTCTTATCAGATTTGAATAATTTGCCACATCAGCTAGATATCGACATTGGTTCCTTGCGTTTTAGTCTTAAAATTACTGCAATTTTTGATGCCACAGACAATTATGTTGGTAATACAATTGAATGTATTGATAACGCCGCCTCACAACAACCGCTAGGATCTGATGAAGCGCAATTAATCGCCATAAATAAAGCGATGGCGATGGCCATCTTTGATATGAATGGGATCGTCATTGAAGCTAATGATAATTTTGTCCAAACAATGGGTTATACCCAAGCCGACTTGATTGGCCAACACCATCATTTATTAGTTGATGATGCAACAATGAAGAGCGATGAGTATGCAGCGTTTTGGGCCGGACTTAATAGCGGCCAAAGCGATGCTGACCAATACAAGCGGATAGCCAGAGATGGCCGTGAAGTCTGGCTCCAAGCTTCCTATACGCCGATACTCGATCATCAAGGGTTGCCGGTGAGTATCATCATGTATGCGATCGATATGACGGAACAAAAGCAACATCAAATCACGACGGAATCTGTGCTAACGCAAACATCAGTTGTTATGAAAGCACTGTCAGAAGGAGATCTGACGCAACAACTTGAAGTCGACTACGGGGGACGGTTTACCACATTACAAACAACCATTAACGACACCGTCAAGAAAGTGGCAGATCTGGTAACAGAAACGCAGGCTATTTCGGCCAGTCTTACCGAAAGGGCCCAAGCCAAGACCGATTTAAGTTCAGATACTGCGCATCAAGCAGCATCGTTAGAAAGGCCATTATCGAACATGGAAGCGCTGGCAGTGCAGAATGCAGACAAGGCGAATCAAGCCAATGCCCAAGTTAGACAGACATACGAGCAAGCAGAACAAGGCCACCTAACCATTAACAATGCGGTTGATGTGATGGCTGATATAAAGGCGTCGGGTAAGAAAGTAGCCGACATTATCGGCGTGATTGATGACATTGCTTTCCAGACGAACTTATTGGCATTAAATGCTGCCGTCGAAGCAGCAAGGTCTGGCAAGCAAGGTCGTGGTTTTGCTGTTGTGGCGTCAGAAATGCGTAGCTTGGCACAACGCTCAGCAGAGACAGTCAAAGAAATCAAAGAACTGATTTATCACAGTGGTGAAAAAATCGAAGCAGGATCTTTGCTGATGGGCGAATCAGCACAAACCTTGAATGATATTGTGTCAGGCTCCAAACAGCTGGTGGCCTTGATGTCGCAGATTGCTATGGGTAGCACGCAACAAACACCAGGCATCGAACAAATAAATGAAGCCGCCGGCCAGATAGCTGAAATGACACAGCAAAATACAGTGTTGATTGAACAAGCTGCTGCGACAAGTCGATTTTTAGATGAAAAAGGCCGTACCTTGCAAGACCTGTTGGCTTTTTTTGAACGCGATAAGTCAGAGTAAGTAGCAAGAAGATTGAACTCCCATTGGCTGATATCTGGTGGCCTTGGGATGACCAAGGGTGTTATGCCATATGAGCTAAGTCGTTAATTTGGTACATTTATTGCTTATTTTCTGGGTGAGAAGTTGGTCTAATCGCTATCGAAGTAGGGAAGTAAGATGAATCATGATTTTTTGCTTAAAACAGAAACACCGGTTGCCCCTGTTCAAGGGGCCAAAAAACAGCCGTTTTCTAATAATGAGAATGAGGCGAAAGCCGAGTTAAAACAAGCGTTCTCATCAGAATTAGGTAAGCAAATAGATAAGCAGGAACCCGTCAATAAAGTATCAGAAAAAAGTGAGGTGGCGGCAGGTTCTGTTGAAAGTCCAGCCCCCACGTCATCAGAAAAAGCGGAAGTCGCGTTAGATGAAAACGGCAAACCATTGCCAACTGAAGATGAAATTGCAGAAAATTTTGTAACACAGTTATTGAGTGATATTGATGGCGATCCAGAATTGAAGCAAGAACTGACGCGTCTTATTCAACAATTCGTTAACACAACACTTAACGAAGAGGCGCCCGAACAAAGTCTAGAAAAAAGTCTCGTCACGTTGGTATCTCAGCTGGTAAAAGCAGGCCTTGGTAAAAATGAGGCTGGTGATGAGCAATCGACTAGTAAATTAGCGAATAAAGACAATGCGGTAGTATTAAAAGAAACAACGCAAGCGACGATTAACGCTTTGCTGGGCACAACGACTGCTAAGCAAGCTGATGACACCAGTGCAGAACGAGTGATAGGTCAAAAAACAGCCTTGGCTAATCAAGTCTCGGCAGTCCTTAATCCACCGTCACAAAAATCAGACCAACTTGAACGCGTACAGTCGGTTTTACAATACATTAGAGACGTTGTGACCAAAGAAATCGGACCGGGTTCAGAGCAGAAAAGTGACAAAGTCGCCTTGATTGCTGAATTAGTGAAGAAAATTGTGCCTGAAAAGAGCCAGCCTGCTGCTCAAACGGCATTACGGACTCAGTTACCAGATGCTGCAGCACCATCACAACTCACGCAATTAAGACCCGATATTCTACAAGCTTTACCGAATAAGCCCTTGGGATCGACGATAACGACCTTAAATCCGAATGTGGCTGAAATAACGCCATTAGGGAATGCAAAAACAGATATCATTAATTTAGATGATAAACGGGCTGAACGAATCATCCAGCTAGTCGATTTATTAAAACCTGCCAAGGTCGACGAACAACAGCTTCGTCCGGTTAATTTTGATAAGGCCGCACCGACTGCGGTAACTAATACACCCACGACGACATTAGCGACCGCATCAAAAGCAGCGTTGCCTTCTTTAGATATTCAGCCATCAATACAAAGTAAAGCGTGGAGCCGAGTCTTAAGCAGCCGTGTGGTTTGGATGGCAAGTGAAGGCGTTCAACAAGCGACACTAAGATTGAATCCGGCCAATCTTGGGCCAGTTGAAGTCCGCTTGCATGTTCAAAATGAACAAGCCAACGTCACGTTTATTGCTCAAAATGCAGCGACCAGAGATGCATTAGAACAAGCATTACCGAGGCTACGTGAAAGTTTTGTTGAAAATGGTTTAGACTTGGCTGATGCGGATGTGTCAGATCAAGCATCACATGAAACAAATGAAGACGAAGCACGAAATAATAAGGACGACCAGAATGGCGATGTTATTGCTACGTCTGGCAGCGAGCAAGGTGCTGAGCAATCAGGAACTGATGCTAAGAGCAACGGTGAGCTAGGAGTCAATGTTTACGCCTAGCCAATTCAGTCTGGTCTGCGGAGACAATGATGTTGAAATTAGAAAACTATTCATTAAAACAGCGAATGCAAATCGTCGCCATTATTGGCGTTATAGGCTTATTCCTGTTAACGATTCTGTATTGGGTGCTGGGCGATTCAGGAATAACCCATGCTAAGCAAAGTTTAATAGGTTTAATCTTTACCGTAATAGTGAGTATTGCACTTTATATATCTGCCACTATTTTGGGAAATTTTGGTGCTAAAAGAGCAGGGGTGCTTGTTGAAGGCATTCAAAGTATTAAAAAAGGTGATTTATCAAAAGAAATCACCATTTCAGGCAAAAGTGATTTTAGCTGGATGGCCTTCGAGTTAGACAGTGCCAGGAAAAACATGTCGGCATTAGTCCATACCTTAATTGGCGGCGTGTCCCAATTAGACACAGCATCGAAAAACATGGCTGAAATAAGTCAAGAAACAGTTAATGGTGTCTTGACACAACAAACTGAAACCAGCCAAGTCGCGACAGCGATGACTGAAATGACGGCATCGGTCCAAGAAGTAGCAAGAACGGCTGAGCACACGGCAGAAGCCGCTCACAATGCTGATGATGAAGCTCAAGCCGGTAAGAGAGTTGTTAACGAAACAATGGGTTCAATTGGTGCTTTAGCGGAAGAAGTTGAACAAGCAGCAGAAACATTAAATAGTTTAGAGACTGATATTATTAATATTGGTGCGATTGTTGATGTGATTCGGAGCATTACAGAGCAAACCAACTTATTGGCATTGAATGCAGCCATTGAAGCAGCTAGAGCAGGTGAGCATGGTCGTGGTTTTGCTGTTGTAGCCGACGAAGTGAGAACGCTAGCTGCGAGAACGCAATCATCGACACATGAAATTGAAGAAATGGTCGGCCGACTACAAATAGGGGCTGAGGCTGCTGTTAGAGTAATGAACGAGGGTCGTGAAAGCGCCAAAAATAGTGTTGAAAAAGCAGCGCAAGCAGGGACGGCATTGGATTCCATTGCATCAATGATCAGTAAAATGGATGAAATGAGCGCCGCAATTTCTAGTGCAGCGAATGAGCAATCAGCCGTTGCTGAAAATATTAACCAAGGTATTGTGAAGATTAGCCAAATTGCAGAGCATACAGCAGAAGGGGCAAATCAATCCTCAGCCGCGGTCAGTACAATGTCATCATTGTCAGGGCAACTGCAAGAAGCCGCTAGCAAATTTAAAGTATAGAGGTAAAGTGCTAGCCTTTTATCTAAGGCTGGCCTCAATTGCTTCGAGTGCTTGCATCGGATTGTTGGCGCCAGTAATTGGGCGACCAATAACCAAATAACTACTCCCTGCTGCCACGGCTTCTGCCGGTGTCATCGTGCGGTGCTGATCGCCTGTGTCACTATTAGCAGGGCGAATGCCCGGTGTGACTAATTGAAATTGTTCGCCATGTTGCGTGCGTAATTGCATGGCTTCTTGAGCCGAACAGACGACGCCATCTAAGCCACTTTGATCAGCTAATTGAGCCAAACGTAATACGGTATCGCTTATTGTGCCGGTCAAACCAATATGCTGAAAAGTAGCTTCATCCATACTGGTCAATAAGGTGACACCGATGAGCAAAGGCCGGTTTTCATCTTGGGCCAAAGCATCACGTGCCGCTGTCATCATCGCTGGGCCGCCCAAAGTATGTACATTCATCATCCAAACACCCAAATCGGCAGCAGCCCGACAGGCTTTGGCAACCGTAGTCGGAATATCGTGATATTTTAAATCTAAGAAAATATCAAAGCCAGCTGTTGTCAATTGCTCAACAACACGCGGACCAGAACGTGTGAATAATTCTTTACCCACTTTGAGTTTGCAGCGCTGTGGATCGAGCTGGTTTGCAAGTGCAACCGCGGCATCCATTGTCGGGTAATCCAGTGCGACAATGATTTTCGAATCTGACATGGTGGCTTCCTTCGTAAAACGTCAACCAGATCCTACCTTAACTGCTACCACAAGATCGGAATATTTCTTTAAATGGCAGCCATAAATGGTATTCTGTGCCAGAATTTTTCAGGAACACATTGATGGACTTTGATCTGCTAGCACAAGATGGTCACGCCCGACGAGGCCGACTACATTTCCCACGCGGGACAATTGAAACCCCAGCATTTATGCCTGTTGGCACTTATGGTTCAGTTAAGGCAATGACACCAGAAGAAGTGATCGCGACCGGGGCAGAGATCATCTTAGGCAATACCTTTCACCTCATGTTGCGTCCGGGTACTGAGATCATTAAACAACATGGCGACTTGCATGGCTTTATGCACTGGCGCGGCCCGATTCTGACGGATTCTGGTGGCTTCCAAGTATTCAGTCTGGGTGAATTGCGTAAAATCACAGAAAAGGGTGTTCATTTCAAATCACCGATCAATGGCAATAAGGTTTTTTTAGGCCCAGAAGAGTCGATGCAAGTACAGCGTGATCTCGGCAGTGACATTGTGATGATATTCGATGAATGCACACCGTATCCAGCCGATATCAAAACGGCTGAGAAATCGATGCAATTATCACTACGTTGGGCCAAGCGCAGTAAAGAAGCCCATGGTGACAATCCCTCAGCATTATTTGGTATCGTTCAAGGCGGTATGCATGAAGCCTTGCGTGACGAATCATTGCAAGGTTTAACCGAGATAGGCTTTGATGGTTATGCGATTGGTGGCTTATCAGTAGGCGAGCCCAAAGAAGATATGGTTCGGATCTTAGAGCACCTATCAACACGACTACCAGAAGATAAACCACATTACTTAATGGGGGTTGGCAGGCCAGAAGATTTGGTCGAAGCCGTCACTCGTGGGATCGATATGTTTGACTGCGTTATGCCAACACGTAATGCGCGCAACGGGCATTTATTTGTCCATCATGGTGTCGTGAAAATCCGTAATAGCCGATATAAAACTGACACCGGGCCACTCGATCCGATGTGTGATTGTTATACCTGTAAAAACTACAGTCTGGCCTACCTGCATCATCTCGACCGAACTGGCGAAATGTTAGGGCCACGGCTGAATACCATCCATAATCTACATTATTACCAAACATTAATGGCGGGTTTACGTGATGCGATTGCGGCAGGAAGCCTGCAACAATTTATTCAAGATTTTTACGCGATGCGAATTGAGCCTAAAGTAAACTAGGCCAACGAACTATCAAGGCCAGCAGTGCTGTGTCATAATCGCATTCTTTTTATATTACGTGTCAAGTTGAGGAAGTATGATGGATTTTTTCATTTCGCCAGCATTTGCAGAGGGCGGCGCAGCAGTCGGCTCACCAGGAATGTTAGATTTCTTGTTCCCAGTCGCTTTGTTGGTTTTGTTCTATTTTATGTTAGTTCGCCCACAATCAAAGCGTGCTAAAGAACACCGCGAAATGCAATCAGCCTTATCTAAAGGCGATGAAGTTGTGACCGATGGCGGACTCATGGGCAAAATTATGGAAATTGGCGAGCATGCCATTTTAGTGCAACTTGCTGACAATCTTGAAGTCAAAGTACGTCGAGAAGCCATCAGCTCAGTGCTACCAAAAGGCACATTGAAAAAGCTGTAACGAAGGAACGTCAGTCAGAAATGACGTCTAACAGCGTTTAGGAAACCCAAAATGAATCACTATCCCGCGTGGAAAAACGCATTGGTATTGGCAGTCATCATAATTGGTGGATTGTTTGCCATGCCGAATTTGTTCGATAAAGATCCAGCAGTACAAGTCTCAGCAGGTCGTTATGGCAGCATAGATCTTGAGCTGATGAGCCAGGTTGAAACCGCTTTAAAAGCGCAGTCAATTAACTACACGCGTGCAGAACTACAAGATAATCGTCTGCTAGTTCGCCTGACTGATAATGAAACCCAGCTGCAAGCGCAAGAAGTACTTAAGAATGAAATAAAAGGCGATTACACGATTGCCTTGAATCTCGCATCGACCACACCATCATGGCTATCGTCGCTGGGTGCTGAAGCGATGAACCTCGGCTTGGATTTACGGGGCGGCGTTCACTTCTTAATGGAAGTGGATATGGAAGCAGCAGTTAAATTGTCGTTAGAAAGCTTTGCCAGCGAATTCCGAGCGCTATTACGCGATGAAAAGATTCGCTACAAAAAAATCAAGGTTGAAGCAGATAAAATCGTCATTAGTTTTCGTAGCGCAGAACACCGTGATAGTGCTTTAGCCAAAATAAAAGACGATTATAACGATCTTGAAATAGCAGCGCTTGAATTGGGTACGACGCCAGCTCTGACAGTGGGTTTAACAGAAGTGTTAATTCGCGAGACCAAGAACACAGCATTACAACAAAACATCATTACATTACGTAACCGGATTAATGAATTAGGTGTTGCAGAACCGACAGTGCAACAGCAGGGCGATAGCCGTATTGTGGTGCAACTGCCGGGTGTTCAAGACACCGCGCAAGCCAAGAAAATTTTGGGGGCAACAGCCACCTTAGAATTCCGCCTAGTTGATTTTGAACATGATGCACAAGATGCGATTAATGGTCGTGTACCCCCCAATTCAAAATTGTATTATCACCGAAATGGTCAACCTTACTTGTTGAAAAACCAAGTGATGCTAACAGGTGAGCACATTATCAATTCGAGATCGACGCTTGATGCGGATTCAGGCACACCGGCGGTATCAGTGACATTGGATGGCAAAGGCGCGCGTATTTTCAGCAATGTCACTGGCGATAATGTCGGTAATCCGATGGCTGTTGTGTTTATCGAGTCAAAAACAGAAACCCGTAAGATTGATGGCGAAATGGTCAAAGTCCGTCGCCAACTGCCACAAATTATCAGTGTCGCGACGATTCAATCCCAATTGTCCAAGAAATTCCAAATCACCGGTTTAGATTCAGGTGCAGAAGCGAGCGAACTGGCTTTGCTCCTCCGAGCAGGTGCATTAGCAGCACCCATTGAAATCGTTGAAGAACGAACGGTCGGTCCGAGCTTGGGTCAAGATAATATTGATAAAGGCTTTCAATCGGTCATGATCGGCTTTGCTTTTGTATTGGTCTTTATGATCATTTGGTACCGTGTTTTTGGTGCGGTGGCGAATATTGCCCTAGCAGCTAATCTGGTTTTGATTGTCGCTTTACTCTCATTATTACAAGCGACATTAACCTTGCCGGGTATCGCTGGTATCGTATTAACCGTCGGTATGGCGGTGGATGCCAATGTCCTTATCTTTGAGCGAATCAGAGAAGAGCTACGGGTCGGCAACAGTCCTCAGGCGAGTATTGATGCGGGTTATAGCAAGGCATTTTCAACCATTGCCGATGCGAATATCACCACCTTAATTGCAGCCATTGTGCTCTTTAGTTTTGGGACCGGTTCCATTAAAGGTTTTGCGGTCACATTATCTCTCGGCATCCTAACGTCCATGTTCACTGCGATTGTAGGAACACGTGCTGCAGTCAACCTAATTTACGGCCGACAAAATCGACCTAAACTGTCTATTTAAGGTGCCAACATGCAATTATTAAATAAAAAAACCAACTTTAACTTCATGTCTAAACGGAAGATTGCAGCCGTTTTTTCACTATTGTTAATATTGGCATCGATTGGTTCTTTAATCACACAAGGCCTGAACTTCGGTATTGATTTTACCGGCGGTACGATGATTGAACTGTCTTATGAAGAAGACGTTAAATTAGAAAATATCAGAACAAAGTTAGAGCAAAATGGCTATGGCGATGCCATCGTACAGAACTTTGGTTCAATACATGATGTGCTCATCCGTTTGCCGGTTCACGCAAGTGAAAACATGGCAGAGTTAAGCAATCGGATTGTCGCAGCATTACAAGCTGATCATGATTCGGCCATCGATGTTCGTCGTGTCGAATTCGTTGGCCCACAGGTGGGTGAAGAATTAACAGAGCAAGGTGGTCTTGCAATGTTATATGCCTTATTTGGGATTTTGATTTACGTCTCTTTTCGTTTTGAATACCGCTTTGCGATAGGTTCTGTCGTCGCATTAGTGCACGACGTTATCCTGACATTAGGGTTTTTCTCAGTCTCACAATTAGAATTTGATCTGACGGTATTAGCAGCAATATTGGCGATCATTGGTTACTCGCTCAATGACACCATTGTGGTGTTTGATAGGATAAGGGAGACCTTCCTGAAAGTGCGAAAAGGCACGTCAGAAGAAATCGTTAATCGGGCGCTCAATGACACTTTAAGCAGAACATTGATGACCTCGTTGACCACCTTATTGGTTGTGACTTCCTTATTTGTGTTTGGTGGCGAAGTGATTCATGCCTTTTCTATTGCCTTATTACTGGGTATTTTGATTGGTACTTACTCTTCAATTTACATTGCGAGTAACACCATTCTCTTTATGGGCGTGAGTAAAGCAGATCTGATGCCGGTAGAAAAAGATGATGAAGATATCAATGAAGATGGCAGCGTCGTTTAAGATAAGAAAGTATAGACATAAAAAAAGCCCGATTTAATCGGGCTTTTTTATGGCTTAAATTTAGGTAATTCGGTCGTTTTATAAGGCCATTGCTTTATGTTCTGGTCGGCAGGTCTCAACTGTTTTTAAACGACTATGGCGGCGTACCGGCAACTCAGTCGGACGCGCGGTCTCGACACTTAATACTCGCATACCACTAAGATTGCTATTAAAGCTCGCGAAAGTGGCAAACTCTTCTAGCCCTTCCATAATGTTTCGGGTCTCGAGTTCCATTGATTTTTTATTTGATGGTGTCATAACGAGCCTCTTTGTTATACCCATTAACGGCACAAGCAACAATTTCTTGAGTAATAATTCGTCAGAATGATGGAGATCATAGCGCTATTTAATAACAAATGACGTGACCAAACTCTGCTTTGTGCCTGATTTCTTTAGGGCATCTCAGGCAAGGGTGTGAAATCAGCGACTTTACTTTATTATCAAGTGAATGACGGTCAAACAAATAAATAAATTAAAGACGAGAAGATAAAGATGCACATCCATATATTGGGTATTTGTGGCACATTTATGGGTGGTGTCGCCTTATTAGCACGTGAATTGGGTATGACAGTATCGGGATCAGATGCCAATGTTTATCCGCCGATGAGCGATCAACTCGAAGCCGCTGGCATTACCTTACAAGAAGGTTATTTAGCCGAACATTTACAACCAGCCCCTGACTTGGTGGTGATGGGCAATGCAATGTCACGTGGTAATGCTGCTGTTGAATATGTGCTCAATCAAGGCTTGCCCTATATTTCTGGCCCACAATGGCTGGCAGAAAACGTACTGAAAGATCGTTGGGTATTAGCGGTATCAGGGACCCATGGCAAGACCACAACCAGTAGCATTTTAGCGTGGATATTAGACTACGCCGGCATGTCCCCCGGTTTTTTGATTGGCGGCGTACCCGCTAACTTTGGCGAAACAGCACGCTTAGGCAAAACACCCTTTTTTGTTATCGAAGCCGATGAATATGACACCGCCTTTTTCGATAAACGATCGAAGTTTGTTCATTATCACCCACGTACTTTGGTGCTCAATAATCTAGAATTTGATCATGCTGATATTTTTGATGATTTAGCCGCCATTCAAAAGCAGTTCCACCATGTTATTCGCACCGTGCCATCAGAAGGCTTGATCATCTCTCCACCCGATGAACCCGCCATTGAACAAACCCTTGAGATGGGGTGTTGGACGCCACGACAAACGGTGGGAATACAATCTGGTGAACTACAAGCAACGCTTAATAAGCCAGATGGCAGCGAATTCAGTGTCAGCTTTCAAGGGGAACATAGGGCCACGGTCAACTGGTCACTTTTAGGTGACCATAATGTCAGTAATGCCATAGCGGCGATGGCAGCAGCACGACATGTCGGCGTCACGTTTGAACATGCCAGTGAAGCGCTAGCAGAATTCACCGGCATTAAACGTCGGATGGAATTAGTCGGCGAAGTGGATAATATTCGACTTTATGATGATTTTGCCCATCACCCAACCGCGATCACGACGACAGTGAAAGGTTTAAGAGCCAATATTGGAGAGCGGAGATTAATTGCAATCCTAGAGCCCCGATCGAATACAATGAAAATGGGCATTCATAAAGACAGTTTAGCGGCATCATTACAAGCCGCTGATAAAGTGATGTTATTTGAACAAAGCGATATGGATTGGTCATTATCAACCATTGCCGATCAACTTGGCACCAAAGCATCAGTTCACAGCACGATTGAAGAGATTGTTAACTTAGTGAGTAGTCAAGCACAATCAGGTGACGAGATATTAGTCATGAGCAATGGCGGCTTTGGCGGCATTCATCAACGAATATTAACGGCATTGGCACAACGATGAAAACAGATGAGCAACAAATTGCACTTGCACTGACCGGCGCATCGGGCGCGGTATATAGCCAACGTTTATTAGAAATTCTATTAAGCCAAGGCAGAACCGTTCACCTGATGGTTTCAGCAGCAGCGAGAATTCTATTCTCTGATGAGTTGGGTTGGACATTGCCAGCAAGAGCAAGCGATGTACACAAGTTTCTAGTGGCAGAATACCAATGTGATCCTGACTTAATTAAAGTCTATGGTGAACAACAATGGAGCTCACCGTTAGCCAGTGGGTCACATAAAGTCGGTGTGATGATCGTTTGCCCTTGTACCATGGGCACCTTGTCTTCTATTGCCTGCGGTAGCAGTGATAATCTGATTAACCGTGCAGCCGATGTCATGATCAAAGAAAATCGTAAATTGATCATTGTGCCAAGAGAAGCGCCTTTTTCAGTGATCCATTTAGAGAATATGTTAAAACTAGCCAGATTAGGTGTCTGTATTTTACCGCCTAACCCCGGTTTTTATTACAGGCCAACCGAGTTGTCAGAAATCGTCGATTTCGTGGTCGCTAAGATATTAGATCAAGCCGGTATCGAACATGAAATCCAGCCGCGTTGGGGCGAAGAATAAGCCGCCCTAATGTAAAATTAAAAATCATATAAATAGCACAGAAATTAACTATGTCAGATATTGAAATCGCACAACAAGCGGAAATGACCAACATCGTCGACTTGGCCGAAAGCCAATTAGGTTTAACAGATGATAAGTTGGATGCCTACGGTCGTTACAAAGCCAAAGTCTCACTCTCTGTGATGGACGAACTGGCAGAGCGAGACGACGGTAAACTGATTTTAGTCACCGCCATTAGCCCAACGCCAGCCGGCGAAGGCAAAACCACCACCACAATCGGCTTGAGTGATGCCTTAAATCGCATTGGCAAAAAGTCGATGGTCTGTATTCGTGAACCCGCCATGGGGCCTTGCTTTGGTATGAAAGGCGGGGCTGCCGGTGGCGGTTACGCACAAGTCGTCCCGATGGAAGACATTAATCTCCATTTTACCGGTGACTTACATGCGATAAGTGCTGCCCATAATTTGCTATCAGCGATGATTGATAATCATATTCATCATGGTAATGCACTGGATTTGGATGTCAGACGACTCACATGGGGTCGCGTTATCGATATGAATGATCGTGCCTTACGCGATATCACTGTTGGACTCGGCGGCACACCTAACGGTTTTCCACGGCAAGATGGCTTTGATATTGTCGTCGCATCAGAAGTCATGGCTATTTTCTGCCTATCGAATTCCCTCAGTGAATTAAAAACCAAACTCAGTAATATCCTGATTGGCTATTCTCGTGATGGCACAGCCCGTTTTGCCAAAGATTTGAAAGCCCATGGCGCCATGGCCACCTTATTGAAAGAAGCCATCAAACCGAACCTAGTCCAAACATTAGAAAACAACCCGGCCTTCGTACATGGTGGCCCGTTTGCCAATATCGCCCATGGCTGTAACTCGGTGATTGCCACCAAAATGGCCCTCAAGTTAAGCGACTATGTGGTCACAGAAGCGGGTTTCGGTGCAGACCTTGGTGCAGAGAAGTTTATTGATATTAAATGCCGGAAATCAGGTTTAAAACCCGATATGGCGATAATCGTCGCCACCGTCAAAGCCTTAAAATATCATGGTGGTGTTGATGCCAAAGACTTAGCGGTAGAAAACATCCCAGTACTAGAAAAAGGCATGGCAAACTTAGAACGCCATCTCAATAACCTACAAGATCATTTTGGCCTCCGTTGTGTGGTCGCCATCAATCATTTTGCCCAAGATACCGATGATGAAGTGATGTTGATTAAAAACACCGTTGAAGGCCTAGGCGCCAAAGCCGTGATCGCCAAACATTGGGCGGATGGCGGTGCCGGTGCAGAAGAATTAGCCCAACAAGTCGTCGCCATGTTGGATGAAGACAGCGATAGCTTCCAATACCTGTATCAAGACGACGAACCGCTGTGGGATAAAATCACCGCTGTCGCGACCAAAATTTATAAAGCCAGTGATGTTGTTGCCGATAAAAAAGTCCTCGATAAAATAGCCGCTTTCAGCGAACAACATGGTCATATCCCGGTCTGCATGGCAAAAACCCCGTATTCGTTTAGTGCCGATCCAAGTTTGCGTGGTGCGGCCTCGGATCACACCATCACCATCCGTGATGTACGTTTATCAAGAGGTGCCGAGTTCTTAGTGGTGCTCTGTGGCGATATTATGACGATGCCCGGTCTACCGAAACGACCCGCCAGTGAGCGGATTGATATTGATGATGATGGGGTGATTAGTGGGTTGTTCTAGTATTTAAAGGACTTTGAGAGAGCAGGCTCTATTTTTCAGCCTAATTTTGGAAACGTGGCTCTATAATTTTTTTGGCTAAAATTACAAACTAATAAATATCAGTTACTTAAAGGGAGTTTAAGAATGAAGAAGAAGAATTATGAAGCGGCATCTTTAATACTTATTATGAAGCCAACGGCTTCATAAAAGACACTGCTATAAGTAATTGTGAAGTACCTTAAGAATGAATAAACATAAGAAACGATTAATCGGACTTCTTGTTTTTCAAGTAGCATTTACGATCTTTCACAAATATTACGAATCCATTTATGTCCATGAGGTTTTCTATCATTATTCAAATTGGACTTACTATGTGGGGATGATATCCGGCATGGTTCTAATAGGTTATGCCTATTTTTTATCTTGCCCTAAATGCGGCGTAAAACAGGTTGTCAGAGGATGGTCGTTATTCGACTTTAGATGGCCCGACGAGCACTGCTACAAATGTGGGGAAAAAATTGAATAATACTTATAACAAATCAATGTTACAGAAAGCCAAATGCTGGGCCAAAACCCGCCCATCATTTGTCTTCTGCAAATTGAGGCGTTATGTGTTCTGACTTATGAATAAACAAATATCAGTGAAAGATATCGAAGGGGTTTGGTCTGGAGATGCCATAACTGGTCTTATGCAACATTGCAAAGATGCTTGGGAAATACCACTAATAGAACTAGAAGACATAATGGTGGTTACTTTTCTTAACCAAAAGATTGCACTTTCTCACATGATCTTGGAAGCTGAGAGAAGACTTAAAGACGAAAAGCCGGATGATAGTGAGCTTTATGATGATCAACTTAAAGAAGCATATGAGCGGGCTAAAAACACATAACAAGGCAATGAAAAATCGCCCACAAAAAGCGTGGGCTGGACTCGCTACCGCTCGCCTTTTATTGCGACGTTATGTAATTAAAGGACTCTGGAGTTAGCTAATGGAAGACAACAACCTAATAAAGTTTGCTTATTACCTTGATGATTGGGAATTTGAAACAGGTAATAAAAAGGTATTAAAAAAGGAAGCTGAAGAGGTAACTACAACTGAGTACCTGGCTGAAATGAAAGGGCATATATTCTGTCCAGAATGCAGTGCTCCCTTATTTAAGTCGCCTGAAAACAAAGAATTTGACACTAATGGAAGAAAAGCTTTTTTTGCTCATGGTCGTAAGTACAGCCCTGATTGTAATCTTAGGGTCAAAAAAGCAGAGGGTAAACGATACGGCTCTGAAGAGCTGGCAAAAAAAGCTATTGAAGATGAGGAATTGGTCATTGTAAAAGGCTTTATGAAAGCAAAGCCAGTGCCACCAAAAATCGACAATCCTCAAGAATATCAGGGTGACCCAGTAGAAGATGTTAACGGTAGGTTAGCCGATGTGCCAATTGGGCGTCATAATGGAGAAAGTTTCAGCCTTCCATCAAAAATTACGACTGTTCGAGGGTTATGTCGAAACTTTAACAAGAACATATATAAATACTTCCATTTACCTGGAAGGAAAAATGCGATCCAATTAAAAGATTTATTAATCGATATTAAAACTGTTCAAAATGCTGATGTTGTACCTAGACTTTATTTCGCTAAAGTGAAAAGCTCATTTAATTGTGGTCCTACCCCTCAAAATATTCGACAAATTATGTTTGAATATCCACGCGGTGAATATGTTGATTTTTGTTTAAAAGCTATCGATTTAAGTTCAAGGGAGCATGGAATTGATGATAACTCTAAGGGCAAAGTTGTAATAATGTATGGCACAGTTACAGAAAGTGGAATAGGTCTATGTATCGAGGGAATAGGCTGGGGAGAGTTTGCCGTATTGGCAGAAAAATATATCGAACTTCTGTGATAAATCACATAACAAGCTGTTAAACAAGGAGAAAATACAATTAGAAAAAGGGGACAGATTTATTTTTAGGAATAAGCTTTTAAATAGCCCTTATGCGAAGCCGAGCTTTGAAAGCTATTTGAGGTTAATACGACGAGTGTCTGAGCGTAGCGAGTTTTCGTCGTATCTCAAATAGATTGAAAAGTGAGGGAACCCGTAGGGCAAGCATGGGCTGGCCTTTTGTTTGGTTCCGTTTAATTTGATTCGCTACATCCATGTAGCTCACCCTTCGGGCGCCTTCGGCGTCTAAATTCGTTCCAGACGAATTTATGGCCACGCAAAATAAATGAACGCCCTCGCCGCAGCGAATTATAAAAGGACGCTACCCTTTGTTCAATGATATCGTCGCAGTTACCAAACTAAAATTAGGCTTTGCTGGTGATTCGATCTAAGTGCTTACTGCTATTTCTATTATTGAGCCCGCCATTATGGGCTGATGAGGGTATTGCTCAATTTAAGGCACTGACTGATGCTGGCGTACTGATCCAGAGTGCCCTGGGTGAGACCTTAGTCAGTCAACAACATCAGCAGGCTTTTATGCCAGCCTCTACAGCGAAGTTAATAACCGCTTGGTTGGCGTTGACACGTTGGGGCGAGGAATATCGGTTTCAGACGCAATTCTATTTTGATGACAAGTCAAAAACACTGTGGGTTAAAGGCGGTGGCGACCCCTTTTTGATTTCTCAAGAATTAACATTGATTGCCAAAAACCTAAAAAAACGAGGCATTGTTCGTGTTAATACCATAGGGCTTGATACTAGCTTATTTTCATCCGGTTTAATTGTGCCGGGATCGACAATTACCCGTAATCCTTATGATGCATCACCCACGGCGTTAGCGGCCAATTTTAATACCATTGCCGTCAAAAAAGTCGCGGGTAAATGGGTGTCCGCTGAGCCACAAACGGTGTTAACGCCGGTGGCTGCCAAGTGGGCCAAACGTCATTCAAAATTAGGCAACAATTTACGGGTTAATACTGGCCGGAATACCAAAAACAGTGAACGTTATTTTGCCGAATTGCTAGCCGCTTTGATGCGAAAGCAAGGCATTAAAACAGCCAATAAGGTCATCTGGGGCACAGTGCCAATTGCTCAGCCTATTTATACCCATGAGAATAGTCATACTTTGGCTGACATCACCCAAGGAATGTTGACCTATTCAAGTAATTTCATTGCCAATCAGCTGGTGTTGGTTTTAGCTGCTGATTATTATCAAAGGCCGGCTAACTTTACGGATGTCGCTGATTTCATTAGTCTCAAGTTAAAACGTTTAAATTGGCCTGATGCGGTGATTGTCGAAGGGGCAGGACTATCGCGTGATAACCGTTTATCACCGGCACAATTGGTGAGCATATTGACTGAGTTCCAACGCTGGCGTCATCTAATGCCTGAGGTAGAAAATGGGATCTACGCTAAGTCTGGTACTTTAACTGGTGTCTCGACTTTAGCGGGTTATATGGTGGATAAACACAATGACTGGCATCCCTTTGCCCTGATGTTGCCACGATCATTGTCTCATCAACGCCGTAATGCAATTGTGAGAAAGCTGGCAAGGCATTATATCGATTAATGAATCAATCAATAGGGCCAAACTCGCTTGATTGGCTTCAAATCAAGGAGGTAATTATTTGATTTCCCTTTCTAGGCATAAAAAATGAATAAACTCTGGGTTGGGGCAATATATTATTGCCTAAATGTAATTCTTCATATTGGTGTTTTTGGGATTCTGTTTGTTGTATCCGCTTCAGATGATGTGACAACACTAGAATACATAGCTGAGGTTTGGCTTTCTCCAGAGGGGAAGGCACTTATAATCTTAAACGCAAGCCTGCTCATCGCTAATTTAGTGTTTGCTTTGTGTATTATCTTTGTCGCATCTCATTCCAACATTGTATTAATCATGATGACGTTGATAGCATGGCTGGGGCTTTTATTCGCCTATCATGCTGGAACAGTGGGCTTGGTGGCTTATGCAGCAGCCGGGGCAATTCATCTGAGTTACTTTAGCTTTAATCAATTTAGAACCAAAAATGAACCTGCTGAGTCAAAGCGCTAGCTAACTTGATCTTTACTGAGTGCGACTCTATATTAAAAGTTGAGAGAGTTAATCTGTAAAGCGTGAATTAGGAGCATATAATGGCTGGTGGTTGGGCACGTGATGGTGCCGTACAAGATCAAATTGATGCCAGTGTTGAAGATGCTGTTGAACTGGCGAGAAGTCGATTAAACGTCGGCGAAAGTTTAACGCAGTGTGAAGAGTGTGATGGCGATATTCCAGAAGCGCGACGCAAAGCGGTTCCGGGTGTTCACCTTTGTATTAGTTGTCAGTCAGCATTAGAAGAAGAGCAGGCGGATTCGACCAGTAGCAATCGCCGTGGCAGTAAAGATAGTCAGCTGAGGTAGGTTACAAGCCGCAGTGAGTTTTAAGGTCAATTGAGGTTTTAATGAAGCAAGTATTAAGAATGCTATTTTCCCCTATATTAACTATTTTTGAAAAAGGCGATGATCCTTTTGAGTACAAGTCACTTAATCGGAAAATATTGATCTTTATGGGCCTTATATTCGCTGGATTAGCAACGCTGGTCGTATTATTTGTACCGCAAGGGGTAGGCGTTGGGTTTTTAATTCCAGTGATTGTGTTTGGCTTAATTGCCTTGGTGACATTGGTGGTGGGCTTTTTAGGCAATGAAAGGGCGGTAACTAAAATCTGGGGTGATCGCTAATCACGCTTTATCCCGTTGCTTCTTAATCAAATCATAAGCGACTTGGACTTCTTTCGCTTGTTCGGTCGCCACTTTAATCATATCTTCAGGCAGGCCTTGTCCAATCAATTTATCCGGATGATATTGGCTCATCAGTTTACGGTAAGCGCGTTTAATCTCTTGGTCTGATTGAGCGGCGGTGACACCTAATGCTTTATACGCATCATCGAGTGAAGAAGCCGATACGGGACTGCCTTGACCGAAGTGTGATTGGTTGAGCACCATATCGAGCATTTGTCTAAATTCGGTATCGCTATAACCTAAGCGGTTAGCAACCTGCTTTAGAAACGCTTCTTCTTGTGAATCGACTCGGCCATCAGCCGCCGCCATGACGATCAAATACATCAACATCACTTGTTTTAAGTGCAATGTCTGGCCGCAATGTTCCATGAAGGTGTTAAGCGAGGTATCAATATTAAAGTTTGCGGCAGAGCCAAGTTTAAATTGGCTTATTGCCTGTTGGCGATGTTCGGCAGACATGCTCATCTTTTGGATGAAATCTTCAACATGATTGACTTCATCTTTTGAAATATGGCCATCGACTTTGGCTAATTTACCCATCAACAGAAAGGTTGTTTCGAGGAAGACTTCTTTGCGTTGACCATTGGCAAGCGGGTTGACAGCACCTAAGCCAAGGCTTTGTGCCCGATCGATGACACCACCGACAAAGTAACCTAAAAAGGCCAGTAAGAAACCAGAAAAGTAAAAGCCAGCAAAGCCAAGAATATATTTAAACACGATAAACCTTGTTCAGATTAAAGGGGATTTAACGCTTGTTAAAGCTAGTGAATAGTAAAATGGCGCCCCAAATACCCAAGCCCCAGCTCAGAATGGGAATGCCCGCGAGATGTAGGGCACTATAGCCTTCCATCCCTGCAATAATGGCGGCACCAATCACAAATGCAGAACCGGTAATAGCGGTAAGATTACGTTGGCTAGCACGGCGTATTTCTTGTTGTATTTTATCTAAATCTTTCGGCGACAACTGCATATTAAGCTTGCCTTCTTGTGCTTTGATAGTGAAATCATGAAGCAATCGGGGTAAGGCCGGTAGGGTATGAATCCAGTTAGGTGCTTCTTTCTGCAAGGTGTTAAAAGCAGCGGTAACACTCATTCGCTCTTTCATCCATTGCTCAAGAATCGGTTTTGCCGTTTTCCAGAGATCTAAATCAGGATAAAGCTGGCGGCCTAAGCCTTCAATATTGAGTAAGGTTTTTTGTAGCAAGACCAACTGGGGTTGTACTTCCATATTAAAGCGGCGTGCGGTTTGGAACAGGCGCAGTAATAATTGACCGAAGGAAATCTCTTTGAGCGGCTTAGCAAAAATGGGTTCACAAACACTGCGAATGGCTGACTCAAATTCATCTAAACGGGTATCAGCTGGGACCCAACCAGATTCAATATGTAATTCAGCAACTCTGCGATAATCATGATTAAAAAAAGCCAGGAAATTATCAGCTAAATAACGCTGATCGTCATGGGCTAACGTACCCATGATGCCAAAGTCAATCGCCACATATTTTGGGTTTTCTGGGTCGGTCGCATCGACCATAATATTGCCAGGATGCATATCAGCATGGAAAAAGCTGTGTTTAAATATTTGGGTAAAAAAGATCTCAACGCCGATTTCTGCCAAGCGCTCGAGATTGACATTAGCCGCCTTCAAAGCATCAATATCACCAATAGGAATACCATAAACACGTTCTTGCACTAACAGTTTAGGTTTGGTGAGTTGCCAGTTAATATCGGGGACATACAATAAATCAGTGTCTTCAAAGTTCCGTTTTAATTGAGAAGCAGAAGACGCTTCACGCAACATGTCGAGTTCATCAAACAAATTCTTTTCTAGCTCAGCAACGACTTCGGTCGGTCGTAGCCGCTTGCCTTCAGACCAGTAGCGCTCTGCCAAACCGGCAATGGTATAGAGCAAGCCAACATCATGCTTAATGGTTTTTTCAATATTAGGCCGGACTAATTTGAGAATGACCTCACTGCCATCCACTAATTGTGCCGCATGAACTTGTGCAATAGAGGCAGAAGCTAAAGGGTGTTCATCAATATGGGCAAAATAGTGATCAATCGATTCTTGGCCGTAGGTTTTCTGAATGAGGGCGCGTGCTTCTTCATTACTAAAAGGAGCCACTTGATCCTGCAGTTTAACCAATGCCTCCGCCACGTCATCGGGTAATAAGTCCCGTCGTGTTGATAACAGTTGACCAAACTTAACAAAAATTGGCCCCAATTCTTGTAGCGCTAAGCGGATTCGTTCGCCACGGGGGATTTTATTACTGTGTGTTAGACGGTAAGGGGACAGGTAACTCAAATAACGCAGCGGTCGGATTAAATGCGTGGCCTGGATAATATCGTCCAAACGATGTTTAGATAACACATGGTTAATTTGCAGTAAGCGAAAGAACTGTTGCAACTTCATGATGATGCCTTCTTAAGCCGTGCAATGCGTGCTTCTAATCGGTCTGTATCTGCACGTAGCGTATCCACAGCAGATAAGAAATTATTCACCTGAGATTGATCAGGCAAAATCAAAGATTCTTCTTTTAAATAGTCAGAGACATTCAATTGCAGTGATTGATGACTGTCTTTTGCCCAACGGCTAAACTGCCTCAGTCCATGGGCAATCGGGTAGGCCAAGGTATCTCCGGCATAACGGGCTAGTTGCGCTTCCCAATCGAAATCAAACCCTTCGAGTAGGTCACGTAATTGCTTTGCAAACTGCACATCACCATGAATATCAATATCAGCCGAAAACAAACTATCAGGATCGCTGCCTAATTTTGCTAAGGTCAGCGCTTTGCCGGTGATAATTAAATCAGCATCACCGTCTGGATCTAACGATAAAGCCAGTTTTTCTTGTAGGAATGAAATCTGAATGACTTTATCAAAATCACTGATTTCAATGGCAATACTGCGTTGATCAAACTGAACCATTTTTGATCTGGATTCCAGGTCATGTGCCAAAGCAGCATTCAGCGCGCGCTCAAAAGGAGTGAGTAATCCTGACATGGTCTAAAATTTATAGCCGCTATGTAAGGCAACAATACCTGCCGTCATATTATGGTAATCACAGCGTTCAAAACCGGCATCGCTTAGCATTGCTTTCATTGTGTCTTGATCGGGGTGCATACGAATAGATTCAGCCAAATAACGGTAGCTGTCTTCATCATTTGAAACCAATTTACCAATCTTTGGCAATAACTTGAATGAATAAAAATCATAAACGGGTGAAAACCATTCTGCCGGTTTTGAAAACTCAAGCACTAGCAATCGGCCACCCGGCTTTAACACCCGATACATGGACCGTAAGGCTTTGTCTTTATCAGTGACATTACGTAAGCCAAAAGCAATGGTAATGCAGTCAAAACTGTTATCTGGGAAAGGCAAAGCCTCAGCATTGGCTTGGACGTACTCGATATTGCCTACAGCACCTTCGTCCGTTAAGCGATCACGGCCAACATTCAGCATGCTGGCATTAATATCAGCCAGAACAACTTGTCCAGTGCTACCAACCATTTTAGAGAACTTAAGCGTTAAATCACCTGTTCCACCGGCAATGTCGAGGACTTTAGCGCCACGACGAACACCACTGGCATTGAGCGTAAAACGCTTCCAAAGGCGGTGCACACCCATCGACATTAAATCATTCATAACGTCATAACGTTGGGCGACGGAGTGAAACACCCCTGCAACGTGCGAAGCTTTATCCTCGACAGGGACTTCTTTATAGCCAAAATGCGTGGTGTCTTTATTATCCAAAACAGTGACCTTACCCTTTATTTTAATGATGGTTGTCGTTGATGACCGGCTTGTGCCAAACGGCTGAGATAATGCTGCCAGCGTTCGGTTTGTTCAGTCGCTAATGTATACAAATAATCCCAAGTGAACAAACCAGTATTATGGCCATCATCAAAAAAAATCTTTAAAGCATAGTGACCAACGGGCTCTAATTGGTCAATGCCAACCTGTTCTTTATTGATTTGTAAGACTTCTTGCCCTGGGCCATGACCTTGCACTTCCGCTGAAGGGGAGGACACCCTTAAATACTCGGCAGGCAAGGTATAAGATTGTTCGCCATACACAAGTTCAAGCGATTTTGATTGCTTATGCAAAACAATGTTACTGGGCGGCGAATGATTAGCCATAAAATTGAAAAGTCCTTACAGGATTAAAGAATATAGCGAGACAAGTCTTCGTCTTCGACCAAGTTTGAGAGTTGCTTGTTGACATAGTCAGCATCAACCACAACTTGACGGTTGCCATCTTCTGATGTGTTGTAAGACAAATCTTCAAGCAGCTTCTCTAATAGAGTGTGTAAACGACGGGCGCCGATGTTTTCGGTTTGTTCATTGACCTGACAGGCCAACTCAGCGATCTGTTTTAAACCGTCTTCAGAAAAGGAGACATGGGTATCTTCAGTCGACAATAAGGCAATATATTGCTCTGTTAAAGACGCATCAGGCTCAGTCAAGATACGGACAAAATCATTAGCGCCTAACGCATCCAGTTCGACGCGTATTGGCAAACGACCTTGTAATTCAGGAATCAAATCAGACGGTTTACTTAAATGGAATGCGCCTGATGCAATGAACAAAATATGGTCGGTTTTTAACATACCGTATTTTGTCGAGACAGTACTGCCTTCAACCAAAGGCAATAAATCACGTTGCACACCAGCACGAGAGACATCAGCGCCGCCGCTGCCACCTTCGCTGCGTTGGGTGATTTTGTCGATTTCATCTAAAAATACGATACCGTTTTGTTCAACCGCATCGATAACTTGGGCTTTCAAGTCTTCTTCATTAATAAGCTTAGCCGCTTCCTCTTCTTCTAATAAGCGTTTGGCTTTACCGACAGTCAATTGTCGTGTCGCTTTACGAGATGAACCCATATTTTGGAACATCTCTTGAAGCTGATTGGTCATTTCTTCCATGCCCGGTGGGGTCATGATCTCGACGCCAACATTGGCCGCACTCAATTCTAATTCAATTTCGCGATCATCCAGTTTTCCTTCACGCAGCATTTTACGAAAACGCTGACGGGTATTGGAGTCAGTGTCATCTTCTTGGTCACGTGCTGGGGAGAGTAGCGCATCTAAGAGTCGTTCTTCGGCTGCATCTTCGGCACTTGTTTTTACCGTTTTAACGGCTTGCTCACGCAGCATTTTCATGGCCATTTCAGCTAAATCACGAATGATAGATTCAACGTCACGACCGACATAACCGACTTCAGTAAATTTCGTGGCCTCGATTTTAATAAAAGGGGCATTGGCTAAACTAGCAAGACGTCGGGCAATTTCTGTTTTACCAACGCCAGTAGGGCCAATCATTAGAATGTTCTTAGGCGTGATCTCATGTTGTAAGTCAGCCGACAATTGTTTCCGGCGCCAGCGATTACGTAGGGCAATAGCGACAGCACGTTTGGCCGCCTGCTGACCGACAATATGTTTATCGAGTTCTGCAACAATTTGTTTGGGAGTTAATGTTTGCATAGTGATCGTTATGACTCTTTTTCTAAGGTTTCAATAGTGAGGTTGCGATTAGTATAGATGCAGATATCGGCAGCGATATTGAGGCCTTTCTCAACAATCTCTTTCGCGCTTAAGTCAGTATTCTCCATTAAAGCAATGGCAGCAGATTGTGCGAAGGGACCACCTGAACCGATAGCCATTAAGCCGTGCTCTGGTTCAATGACATCACCATTACCAGTAATAATAAGTGACGTTTCTTGATCTGCAACCGCGAGCAATGCTTCTAAACGACGCATCATACGATCAGTACGCCAATCTTTAGCCAGTTCCAAAGCACTACGGGTTAAATTACCTTGATGCTTTTCAAGCTTGGCTTCAAAACGTTCAAATAAAGTAAACGCATCGGCCGTACCGCCGGCGAATCCCGCAATGACCTGATCATTGTATAAGCGCCGTACTTTTCGGGCATTCCCTTTCATGACAGTATTACCAAGGCTAACTTGGCCATCACCACCAATGACGACTTGGCCGTTACGGCGATAGGAAAGGATAGTAGTACCGCGGTACTGCTCCATAAATGCACTCCTGAGAATAAATTTTATAAACTGAATATAACGTTGGAAGATAGTATACTATGCGCTGTTTTCACGCGCAGTGATAATTAGACAAACAAAGTGTTGCCCTAAGGATAGACGCAGCAAGAAGATTTGTTTTGATTGCAGTTTAGTGGTTGACACAGGGGCCTCTTTTCCGAATAATGTCCTGTTTTCGTGGAGGGGTTCCCGAGTGGCCAAAGGGATCAGACTGTAAATCTGACGGCTCCGCCTTCGGAGGTTCGAATCCTCCCCCCTCCACCATGAAATATAAATAAGGTAAGATAGGAAGTTATTTGCGGGTGTAGTTCAATGGTAGAACTCCAGCCTTCCAAGCTGATCACGTGGGTTCGATTCCCATCACCCGCTCCATAGTTTGTTTGGAATAAGGCCCGCATAGCTCAGTCGGTAGAGCGCATCCATGGTAAGGATGAGGTCATCAGTTCGATTCTGATTGTGGGCTCCATACTAGCCTTATATAGATTAGTTTGATTAGGCAGGGATTTTTCTGTCTTTTTTGTTTTTGTTATAACTTGATAATATTGACGGGGAGACTCTGGGTCATGTCTAAAGAAAAATTTGAAAGAACGAAGCCACATGTGAATGTGGGCACGATTGGTCACGTAGATCATGGTAAGACTACTTTGACAGCAGCGATTACGAAAGTAATGGCCGAAGCGCAAGGTGGTGAAACTAAGTCATTTGCAGATATT